>NZ_JAMZEG020000004.1:5000-180000 GCF_024435075.2 Marinomonas maritima
ATCAATACTCCATCATTAAAGCTCTTTTTTAATCGCTTCCCAATCTACATTCGCAGAACTAAGTCCATGCCCACCAACATAACCTGAGCTTTTCGGCCCCTCCCACCCTTGTAGTGATGAAGGCTCTAGTTTGTAAATCTCAACTTCTAAAGGGTGGCAAGTAGACAATGGGTCTTTGGCATCTGGACCCCACAAATCGACAGATAAATCACCACCAGGGCAGCACGACAAAGCACACAACAAATCTATCTCTGCAAAAAACTCTAAATAATCTCCTTTCTTCGCAGGACAAGCTTTCATGAAATACTTGTCCTCATCATTAAGACCGGTGCATTGAAAAACATTTAAAACATCATGCACATCAAACTCGGTTAGCCCAAAAGGCATTACCGCCCTCACTAGATTTGAATGACAATGAAAATCAAAATCTTCTCCTGTTAAGAGCTTATTAACATAAGGGTCACAGCGTGTCCCTAATAAATCATGAACTCTCCCCCCCTCAGCATCTTGACCATAATCCGCAAGACTGTCGTCTATTATTGTTACCATTGGACGAAGGAATGGAAGCGTTGACCAAAGACGATCATGAGTACTGACATGGGCTCTTTGCAATTGACGACTACGAGACACCCACATACGTTCACGAGGATCATGTTTGTTCCACATATTGAAGTCTCCCACTTGTGGTCCTTCTGAAACACGAATACGAAAAACATGACCAGCAGGAACTTTCCAAGCCTTTCCCGCACGCATAGGAATTTTAATGGTATCCACCAAAGTTCGCTTAGCCTCACCCTCCTTTAAAGAATTATAAAACACCTCATCTACAGACAATTTTGATCCTGAGCCTGCTCTGTACGCTGCTTCTACATTACTCATCACCGACTCCATTTTATTTAATGTTTGACTTAGGCTAGTGAAACTGGAAACTCAAATAAAATGACATTTTTTAAAAATACATGACAAATACTAAAGTGAGTTAATGATGGGTCACCCGTATACCGCACTACATACCTTTCATTTAGCGGTTCGTTTTCAAAGTTTAAAATGCACCGCTGATCATCTGCATTTAACAGAATCCGCTGTTAGCCATCAAATTAAGCGACTAGAAACTCAGCTGGGGTTTACTTTATTTTATAAGTCAGGCCGGCAACTCAAAGTTACACCTGAGGGAAAGCGACTATCCTCTGAATTATCAGCCTCTTTTGATCACATAGATCAAGTACTGTCGGATCCAGCCAATACCCCTATCAACGCCATTACGATTTATTGCCTACCTTCACTTATTGAATTTTGGTTACTCCCTCGCTTATTAAAATTTAAAGAAATACACCCCAACTCCGAGCTTGTCATTAATTACCACTCGTCATCACCAGACTACTTGGATGAACACAGCCTTCGCATTGGTAGCCATGAAAAAGATGATCACTCTCCTTATATACGTTCCAGAATTCTATCTGGCGAAACCATCCCCGTTTGCAGCCCCATTTACATGAAGCCGCATCAACTTTTTTCCAGTAAAGACTTACTAGAAGCAGACCTACTACATGACCATACGGGACATAGCTGGAAAGATTGGTTTGCTCTTCAAGGATTTACTTTAAATAAACCAACCCAGCTTTTATATGAAGACTTCCACCTATTAAAAATGGCCACTGTTGCAGCACAAGGAATAGCACTTTGCCCAGAAGCACTTATTAAGAATGATTTAAAGGACGGGAAATTAATTGCACTGTCGACACAGAGAGGAAATATCGGTCGCTATTACGCCCTTGAACGAAATAAATACGCCGATGCCAGTATTAACACTTTAATTAAGCACCTCATTTAAAACAAAAAAGCCCTCTAACCTTTCGATTAGAGGGCTTTAAAAAAACAATAGTTAACTAAATATTAACCCAACCACTTTCTCGCGTTTTGAAACAAACGCAACCATGGCGCTTGCTCTTGCCATTCGCTTGGATGCCAGCTGTGCTGAACGGTACGATAAACACGCTCAGGGTGAGGCATCATGATGGTCACTCGACCATCTTCTGACGTTAATCCCGTCACACCTTGCGCCGAACCATTCGGGTTAAATGGGTAACGTTCGGTCGCTTGACCGTAGTTATCCACATAACGCAATGCGATCTGAGAAGAAGACACCAATGCTGCCATATCTTGCTCATCACGGTATTCGGTTTGGCCCTCGCCATGCGCCACCGCGATTGGCATACGAGAACCTTCCATTCCCGCCAGCAAAATAGAGTTCGATTTCTGAACTTCCACTTGTACGAAACGAGCCTCAAACTGTGCAGATTCGTTACGAATAAACTTAGGCCAATGACTTGCACCAGAATTAACTCATAAAGATTCGACAACATCTGACAACCATTACACACACCAAGCGTGAAGGTATCAGGGCGATTGAAGAAGGATTCAAACTGTTCGCGTGCAACTGGGTTGAAAAGAATAGACTTCGCCCAACCTTCACCAGCGCCTAATACGTCACCGTATGAGAAACCGCCACAAGCAACCAAACCACTGAAATCAGTCAATTTAGTACGGCCAGACAAAATATCACTCATGTGGACATCAACTGGTGTGAAGCCCGCTTTGTGAAATGCCGCTGCCATTTCGACTTGACCATTTACACCTTGCTCACGCAATACGGCGATTTTAGGCTTAACACCCGACGCAACAAATGCCGCCACTATGTCTTCGTTTTGGTCAAAGTTCACCGATGCCGATAAACCTGGGTCTTTTGCGTCCAACAAATTATCAAATTCTTGTCGTGCCGATTCTGGGTTATCACGCAACGCCTGAACACGGTAACTCGTTTCAGACCAAACACGCTGCCAATTAATGCGTGTTTCTTCTAAAACAGTTTCACCAGCAAAGCGCACACGGATAGAGTCATCACCAGAAAGTGTCGCAATAGAAGAAACAGCAACGCCTACTTTTGCGTAAGCCGCAACAATGTCAGACACATCAGACTCATTCACCTGAACCACCGCACCAAGCTCTTCACTGAACAAAGCCGGTGCCAGTTGAGCACGACTTGTGATGATTTCATCTAGATCAATATTAAGACCCAAATGGCTCGCGAATGACATTTCTGTCAAGGTCGCAAACACACCGCCGTCGGAACGGTCATGGTATGCCAACAACTTACCTTCCGCATTTAATGCTTGAGTCGTGTCAAAAAAGCCAGCCAATGTCGCAGCATCATCCACATCAGGCACTTGCTGACCTAACTTGTTGTAAACCTGAGCAATAACAGAACCGCCAAGACGATTCTGACCTGCTCCCAAATCAATCAACAACAAACGCGTATCGGCTTTATTTTGAAGCTCTGGCGTCAATATTTTACGAACATCAGAAACCGGTGCGAACGCCGTAATTACCAAAGACAATGGAGACGTTACCGCTTTTTCTTCGCCGTCTTCTTTCCAAACTGTTTTCATCGACATAGAGTCTTTACCAACCGGAATGGCAATATCCAATGCAGGACACAACTCCATACCTACCGCTTTCACAGTTTGATAAAGCTTTTCGTCTTCGCCTTCATGACCTGCTGCCGCCATCCAGTTTGCGGATAACTTAATGTGACTACGTTTGGTAATGTGCGCAGCAGCTAAGTTAGTTAACGCCTCACCGACCGCCATACGACCAGACGCTGGTGCATCAAGCAAAGCAATCGGCGTACGTTCGCCCATAGTCATGGCTTCGCCCGTGTAACTGTCTAACGATGACGTTGTCACAGCAACATCCGCCACAGGTACTTGCCAAGGCCCGACCATTTGATCACGAGCCACCATACCGGTAATCGAACGGTCACCAATGGTGATCAAGAAGTTCTTGCTCGCCACGGTTGGTAAGCTCAATACACGATTTGCCGCATCAGCAAGATCCACATCAACAGCAGTGAAATCATCCCCTGCAATAATCGCTTTAGTCGCTTCACGATGCATCTTAGGCGCCTTGCCAAACAAAACAGACATTGGCAAATCAACAGGCTTATTATCGAAGTGCTCATCGGCGACTTCTAAATGCATTTCTTCTTTGGCTTCACCGACAATGGCAAAAGGACAACGCTCACGCTCACAAATAGCCGTAAACTCTGCGACACGATCTGGAGAAACCGCCATCACGTAACGCTCTTGCGATTCGTTACACCAGATTTCTAACGGTGACATGCCAGGCTCATCGTTAAGCACCTTACGCAAATCGAAACTACCACCACGCTCACCGTCTTTTACTAGCTCAGGTAATGCGTTGGACAAACCACCAGCACCCACATCGTGGATAAAGCTAATTGGGTTATTGTCACCAAGCTGCCAACAACGGTCGATCACTTCCTGACAACGACGCTCCATCTCTGGATTACCACGCTGTACAGACGCGAAATCAAGATCTTCGTTGCCATCAGCAGACGCCATAGAAGACGCAGCACCGCCACCAAGACCAATCAGCATGGCTGGTCCGCCAAGCACGATCAGCTTAGCGCCAACTTTAATTTCTTTTTTCTCAACATGCTCACGACGAATATTCCCCAAACCACCCGCCAACATAATGGGCTTATGGTAACCGCGCACTTCTTCTTGAGAAGCGCCTTGGATTTTTTGTTCGTAAGTACGGAAGTAACCTAATAAGTTTGGGCGACCAAATTCGTTGTTAAACGCCGCACCACCAATAGGACCTTCGATCATGATATCCAAAGGCGTCACGATACGAGACGGTTTGCCATAATAACTTTCCCAAGGTTGTTCAAAACCAGGGATTTTAAGGTCAGAGACCGTGTAACCACTCAAACCTGCCTTTGGTTTTGAGCCGATACCTGTCGCACCTTCATCACGAATCTCACCACCAGAACCCGTTGCCGCACCTGAAAAAGGTGAAATGGCCGTCGGATGGTTGTGAGTTTCAACCTTCATCAGAATATCGATGTTTTCCTGGCTGAAATTGTATTCACAAGAGCCCGGCGCTGGAAAAAAACGTCCCGCAAAATTACCCTCCATGACCGCAGCATTGTCTTTATAAGCAGACAAGGTCCCATCAGGATTGTGTTCGTGTGTGTTCTTGATCATTTTGAACAAAGAACGCTCTTGCTCTTCGCCATCAATAGTCCAAGACGCATTAAAAATTTTATGACGACAATGCTCTGAGTTTGCCTGAGCAAACATCATCAACTCGATGTCAATTGGGTTACGTCCAAGCTCAACAAAAGACTCAACAAGATAATCAATTTCATCTTCAGCAAGAGCGAGACCTAGTGTTTGGTTTGCCTCAACCAACGCAGATCGTCCACCACCAAGCACATCAACACTCGTCATAGGTGCAGGCTCTGCATGAGAAAACATATCAGAAGCGTCGCTTAATGCCGAAAGCACGCTTTCTGTCATGCGGTCATGCAACATCACCGACAACAAATCTAACGCTTCAAGCGTTAATGGTTCAGAGCTATGAATAAAGTATTCCACGCCACGTTCAACGCGAGATACGGCCGCAAGGCCACAGTTATGAAGGATATCGGTTGCTTTCGATGACCAAGGTGAAATCGTTCCTAAACGAGGAACCACTAAAACACTTTGATCCGATGAACTGACTTGGGAGGATTTAGGACCGTAGGCCAAAACACGTTGTAAAACAGTTTCCTGTTCAACAGTAAGCGTTTGATTATCAGCCAGCTCCACAAAATGGAGAAATTGAGCATCGACATCTGTAACAGTAGCGACAGATGATTGCATATTGGCTAATAACTTTGCCTTGCGAAACGCCGATAGCGCAGCGGAACCATGCAGAGTTAGCATGTTGAGTATTGCCTCACTTGGTAGTTTTGGGGAAATGGTGCGGGTATTTTAAATCAATGAAGCAAATAGAGGCCAGCAGAGTATGAATTTTCTACACAAAATGAACGAATAAACTGCCTAAATCGCCTTTTTTGCCCGTTCCTTAAGTTTCTTTTTCTGCTCACGGCGGTATTGGAAGAATTGCGTCAGCTGAGCAGATGCCGTTTCCGCCAATACGCCGGATTCAACATTCACTTTATGATTAAGGAACGGTGCCTCAAAAAAACACCCCTGACTTTCAACAACACCACTTTTAGGCTCCATCGCTGCATAAACAACGCGATCAATTCGGGCATGAATCATTGCTCCTGCACACATAGAACATGGCTCCAACGTCACATATAAAGTTGCACCAGGTAATCGATAGTTCTTCATTTTTTGACATGCCATGCGAATCGCTTGAATTTCTGCATGCGCCGTCGGGTCACAAAGAGAAATTGGAGCATTATAACCCTCGCCAATGACCTCATCGTTCAACACAATAATGGCACCCACTGGGATTTCATTTTCAGACGCCGCTTTCGCAGCCAATTCAAGCGCCCGTTCCATCCAGTATTGATCTTTCATTCTTGATTTACCTCAAGGCGACTATTTTGCATTTAATACATAATTGCCTTTAATGCATAATCCGCTCTACACTAAAATCTAACGCAATGATAAATAAAAGGAGTTCTGTTTATGAATACAGTGGCAGATCTAATGACAACAGATTTAATCACATTAAGGGAAAATGATTCTTTAGCGAAAGCCAAAGCATTGATGCACGAAAAAAACATTAGAAACATCCCCATCATCAACGATGAGGGAGAATGCGTAGGCATGCTAACCCAGCGTGAATACTTACGTCATGCATTTCACCTAGTTAGCCAATTTGGCACGCAACACATATCCAAAAAAGAACAACAAACGCCGATTGCCAACGCCATGAACAAGGACATCTTAACCATTAGCCCTGAAACAGAATTAAGCATGGCTGCCGAGTTCTTCATTGAAAACAAGTATGGATGCTTACCCGTCATTCAAAACGACAAACTCGTCGGCATTCTCACACCTGTAGACTTTGTTAAACTTGCACACAAAATGCTAAAAGAGTCTGCTTAAACTAAGCCTGCTCGAGATACTGATTAGAGCCAGAGGATGCAATTTGCGCCTCTTTCTCTAGTTGAACATCAATCGCTTGAACGCCAAAATCCGTTTCTGACAAAAGGAAACTAACCGATTGCCCCTTTCTAAGCGTTTTATGACCATCACAGGCAATCGATTTGTAATGAACAAAAGCATCGCTGCCTTCTACTCGCTTAATAAAGCCAACGCCTTTCGCGTCATTAAACCATTTAACCTTTCCCGTTAATCGTTCCATAACCATTGCGCCTCTTTTTTTATTTTTATTAAAGTAAGCGTGAAGCCAGAAACCTAAAATGATTTCTGACTTCTATTTATTTACAAAGATTCAATACGAATTTTTTGCTCTTCTAGCTTGTTCACTGCCAACTGCAAATCATCACATTTAGAACGTTCTTTTTCGACCACTTCTGCTGGCGCTTTCGCCACAAAGCTGTCATTAGAAAGTTTGCCTTGTATGCGCTGTAGTTCTTTGGACGTTTTATCAATTTCTTTTTGCAAGCGAGCCAGCTCAGCATCTTTATCAATCAAACCCGCCATTGGCACCAATACTTCCATATCGCCAACCAATGCTGTTGCTGACATAGGCGCGTCATCTCCAACTTCCAGCCAAGTGACAGTATCCAACTTCGCTAAGGTTTGTAGGAAGGTTAAATTGGCATCAAGACGCGCTTTATCTTGCTCTGAACCATTGCGACACAAAACAGTCAATGGCTTAGCAGGCGATATATTCATTTCACCGCGAATATTACGAATGCCTTCAATCACCCCTTTTAACCACTCAACATCAGCTTCAGCCTGAACGTCTTTTTTACTGTCATCGGCTGCTGGATATTGAGCCAACATAATCGTCTCACCTTCAACGCCTGCCAGAGGCTTCACTCGCTGCCAAATTTCTTCGGTTAGGAAAGGCATCATTGGATGAGCCAAGCGCAAGAAAGCCTCTAGTACACGCACCAAAGTACGGCGAGTACCCGTTAACTGAGCGGCCGTTGCGTTCTCATCCCAAAGTACTGGCTTAGACAATTCCAAATACCAATCACAGTATTCGTGCCACATAAACTCGTAAAGCGCCTGTGCTGCCAAATCAAAACGGTGGGTATCGAAAGCGCGATTCACTGCATCTTCCGCATGTTGCAAGCGAGAGATAATCCATTTATCAGCAAGAGACAATTCTACTTCTGCACCATTTTGGCCACAGTCCTGATCGTCTGTGTTCATCAAGACATAACGCGTCGCGTTCCAAATCTTGTTACAGAAGTTGCGGTAACCTTCTAGACGATTAAGATCGAACTTGATATCACGCCCACCGGATGCCAAAGAGCAAAGTGTGAAGCGTAGCGCATCGGTACCATAAGCCTGAATTCCTTCAGGATAAGTTTCGCGCGTATTTTTCTCCACTTTCGCCGCCAAACGCGGCTGCATCATGCCAGTAGTACGCTTGCTAACCAAAGACTCAATATCAATGCCGTTAATTAAATCCAGCGGATCAATAACATTCCCTTTGGATTTAGACATTTTGTCGCCACGTTCATCACGAATAAGACCCGTAATGTAAACCGTTTTGAACGGTACTTTATCGGTAAACTTCAACGTCATCATGATCATTCTGGCCACCCAGAAGAAAATAATATCAAAACCCGTTACCAATACATCAGACTCACTAAATTCTGCAAAGTCTTGAGTTTCTTCTGGCCAACCTTGTGTTGCAAAGGTCCATAGCGCAGAAGAGAACCACGTATCCAATACGTCTTCATCTTGAGTCAGCTCAACGTCCGCGGCAAGACTGTATTTCGTCCGCACTTCCGCTTCGTCTTTGCCTACATAGAATTTACCATCAACATCGTACCAAGCAGGAATCTGATGCCCCCACCAAAGCTGACGAGAGATACACCAATCATTAAGATCACGCATCCAAGCAAAATAGGTATTTTCCCATTGCTTAGGCACAAATTGAATGTCGCCATTTTCAACCGCTTCCATCGCCGGCTTCACTAGGCTTTCAACAGCAACGTACCATTGCTGCGTCAAATAAGGCTCAATGACTGTATTACCACGCTCACCACGTGGCACTTTCAACTTATGATCCGCAATCTTTTCCAGTAATCCTAGCGCGTCAAAATCGGCTACCACCGCTTTACGTGCATCAAAACGATCCATGCCGCGGTATTTTTCAGGTGCGTCATCATTGATCGCCGCATCGTCCGTTAAGATATTAATCAACGGCATGTCATGACGCTTGCCCACTTCATAATCATTAAAGTCATGAGCGGGAGTAATTTTCACACAACCAGTACCAAACTCTTTATCTACGTATTCATCAGCAACGATAGGAATGCGACGACCAACCAATGGCAGATCAACGAACTTACCAACAAGATCCGTGAAGCGTTCATCGTCTGGTGCAACCGCCACAGCAGCATCACCAAACATGGTTTCTGGGCGTGTTGTTGCAACAACAATGTGATCCTTACCATCGGCCGTTTTCACACCGTCTGCCAATGGATAGCGGAAATACCACATGAAGCCGTTTTCTTCTTCCGAGATAACTTCCAAATCAGAAATCGCCGTGTGTAGCACTGGGTCCCAATTTACGAGACGCTGGCCACGATAAATAATGCCTTCATCATAAAGACGAACGAACACTTCCTGAACGGCAGCAGACATGCCGGGATCCATTGTGAAACGCTCTTTATCCCATGCCACAGAGTCGCCCAATACGCGCATTTGATCGGAAATAGTACCGCCAGATTGGTCCTTCCATTCCCATACTTTTTCGAGGAATTTCTCGCGACCAAGATCATGACGGGTAACATTCTGAGCCGCCAATTGTCGCTCAACCACCATTTGTGTCGCGATACCAGCGTGATCACTACCAGGCTGCCATAAAGTTCGGCTGCCTTTCATTCGCTCACGACGAATCATGGCGTCCATTAAGGTATGCTGAAAAGCATGCCCCATGTGTAAACTACCCGTGACGTTCGGTGGTGGAATCATGATAGAGAAAGGAGAACCGTTGCCTTGAGGGGTGAAATAGCCACCCTCTTCCCAACGTTTATAAATAGGCTGTTCAATACTCTGAGGTTGGTAGGTCTTTTCCATTATGGTGTCTTAAAGCTCTTATGTAGCGGTCAATTTGAATTTAGGGAATTATAACGTGTCATAACAAGATAAAGAACAACACGTGCACAATTAAGCCATCAGCGAGAGAAGCAGTCTGATAACTAACTGTTAATGGCTTATTTACTCTTTTTCGTCATAGCGCCAGCCTCGTGCAACGCTTGCATCACTTCTAACACCAACTCTGGTAAACGCTTTTCAAGTACGCCAGCGATTGTTTTGGCAATAAGTTCTTGCGATACATTGGATGAAGTAAGTATGTCCGCGGGTGCAACCGCCTCGACTTGAGCATCTTCATCTTGCTCACTTTCGTTTCGAGCTTGAGAACCATCAAAAGACTGCGCCAAATGCATTTCCTGACCAGCAGAAAAAGGCGTTTGATCGGCGACAATATCCATCAAAATTGGAATGTCATCTTGATTACGCAAAGCAGACATCAATGTTTCTTCATCTGGCTCGAAAATACCATCATCATGATGAGTGGCTAAATCTGACATAGGAAAAACCAATATTAAGAAAACAAAATACAACGATTAAACATATATTATTGTTCAACCAATCATTCATAGCCCTCAACTTTCGCACTGAAAAACCTAAAAGTCTACCCCATCCAGCGTAGACAAAACACTCAACACCGCAGAGATAGAAATAACACTTTGATCGGACTCGCTTTCCTACTAAAACAGCAATAAAAAAGCAGCGATAAAAATTATCACTGCTTTTTAAGAAAAGGTTATTTGTGACTAAAAAATTCAGTCACTTGACCCTTAATAATTAAGAAACTTTACCTAACAAATAACGCGTTAGTAGAGCAACAGGCCGACCACTTGCTCCTTTCGCCGCGCCGCCCGTCCATGCCGTACCAGCAATATCCAAATGCGCCCAAGGATAAGATTCCGTAAAACGAGATAAGAAACACGCAGCGGTAACAGAACCGGCTTCAGGACCACCAATATTGGCGATATCCGCAAAGTTACTGTCCAATTGCTGCTGGTATTCTTCGTCTAACGGCATTTGCCAAATTTTATCAGCTGCCGTCTGACTTGCAACCTTCAGCTCAGTTGCCAACGCATCGTTATTGGCGTACATACCAGAATTCACGCTGCCTAGCGCAACCACGCACGCGCCGGTCAATGTTGCAATATCCACAACCGATTTAGGCTTGAAGCACTCGATATAAGTCAAGGCATCACACAACACCAATCGACCTTCTGCGTCGGTATTCAAAATTTCTACCGTTTGACCAGACATCGTCTTCACAATATCACCAGGCTTAGTCGCACGACTGCTTGGCATATTTTCTGCGGCCGCAATCACAGCGGTAAAGTTCAATTTAGGTTTTAGCTCACAAATGGTTTTCATGGTACCGAACACACTGGCTGCGCCACACATGTCGTACTTCATTTCGTCCATTTTTGGGCCAGGCTTCAGGGAAATACCACCCGTATCAAATGTGATACCTTTGCCTAGTAGAACATGTGGTGCATCGCCTTCTTCACCGCCGCGGTAGTTCATCACGATCAAATAACTTGGCTGATCGCTTCCACGCCCCACAGACAATAGACAATGCATGCCTAAGTCACCCATTTTAGTTTCGTCTAGCAACTCAACGCCAATGCCATACTCTTCACCCAACTGCTGAGCCTGAGATGCCAAATAGCTTGGTGTGCACACGTTACCTGGCAGGTTACCAAGTTGACGCGCAAAGGCAGAACCACTCGCGGTTGCCGTACCGATTGTCATCGCCGCTTCGTCCGTGCCTTCCAACAACAAAGCGGTCACTTTAGTGGCTTTCTCTGCATCGTCCATTTTGAAGCCAAGGAAATTGTAAAAACCCTCATTCAGCCACTGGGCAACCAAGGCCAGCGCATCGCTTTGTGAACGATTCTTCAATACCAACCCTGTTGTGGCAACAGCAACAGTAGCAAACGGCAACCCTTTGATTTGAGCCACAACCGCCGCGATCACCTTGCGAGCGTTCATATCGCTCAACTGTACTTCTTTACCTATACCGACCAACAATACCGCCTGAGCAAAGTCTTGCGTCACACCTGGTAATAACAATGTCTGCGCAACGCCCGCTTTAAATACGCTGGTTTCGCGCAATTGGGAGACCTGCCCATTGGCATTTTCATCTACCCAAGCGGTGGATTCAGAAAAATCCCCTTCGCTAGGAACAAATACAACAAGCAAATCAGCTTGCACTGTGGATAAGCGATCAAATAGCGCCATATTCATGAAAAAACCCTCAAAAAATAACTTTTAAAAAAAACTGGATAATGTCCTTCTTACCACGAGATAATGGGGGCTTTAGATGTGTAATCAACTCTACGCTTAAAAAGCAATATTCATCCAGAGGTGACCTTGAGACTATTCAGATACTTAGCGAAAGAAGTGCTAGTGTCAACAGCTGGTGTAACGCTAATACTACTACTCGTTATTCTAAGCGGTCGATTTTCCAACTATTTAGGGCGTATTGCCGAAGGCAAAATGACCTTTGAATTTTTATTCGTTATCCTTGGCTATCACATTCCTAGCTTCATCCAAATGATTTTGCCTCTGGCTTTTTTCCTCTCTCTCTTGCTGGCTTTTGGGCGCCTATACATAGAAAACGAAATGTCGGTGTTGTTTTCAAGTGGCGTTAGTAAAATAAAGCTTGCGGGTTATACGCTAGGAATTGCCTGTATCATCAGCCTCACCAGCGCATCAATTAATTTTTGGCTAGCCCCTTTCAGCGAATACCGTGCAGCAGAAGCCTCACAGGAACAAAACCAACTGTCTGCCTTTGACTTTCTTGTTCCCGGTCGATTTGAAGGCAATGGACAGCGCACCATTCACATAGACAGTTTCACGCCAAATGAAGGCTGGATGAACCAAATATTTTTATCGGATGTGGTTCGCAAAAAAAACGTTAGTATTCCAACACAAACATTCGCCGCCTACGCAGAACAAATACGCGTCAGCTCGGAAGGCAATCAAAACTACCTCATTTTCAAAAATGGCACCCGCTACGAAGGCAAACCAGGGACCGCGAATTATCGCATTACCCAATTCGATACCTATGCAGTGCGCATGGCAAGCAAAGACAACAGCGCCATAGACGAGCCTTATACCAAAAGCACATTAAGCCTAATCAAAAGCACAGCCCTTTTAGACAAAGTAGAGCTGCAATGGCGAATTTCACTGGTTGTCGTCATTCCGATTCTTGCCATTATTGGGCTGTCACTTAGCCAAGTTAACCCAAGACAAGGCCGTTTCTTTAAAATGTTACCCGCTATTATTTTAATGATTCTCTACATCGCCCTTCTAATTTGGGGGCGAACAAGTCTAGAAAAAGGCAAACTCCCCATTCAACTCGGCCTGTGGTGGATTCATGGCGTCTTTGCGCTTATCGCGGCGGCACTGTTCATTCAATACAATCAAGTCTTTGAGCGTCGTAAAGCCAGACTTCCCGAAGTCACAGACTCAAATGAGTAACGGATATGAGTAAAATAGATAAATACATTGCCAGTAGCGTTCTATGGGCATGCTTAATTGTCGCGGTAGTACTGCTCGGGTTAGATTTTGCCCTGACATTTATTGAGCAGATCAAAAAAGTAAGCGACACCTACACGATTCAATCCTTACTACAAGTTATCATGTATCGCCTACCCGGAAAGCTAGCAGAGTACATTCCCATTGCATCACTCATAGGCACATTAATGGGCTTAGGCACACTTGCTGCGACTTCAGAACTCACCGTCATGCGAGCCGCAGGCATGCCAATTTGGCGCATCGGCTTCGCGGCCTGCCAACCAATTTTGGTGGTTTCTTTATTAGGCATGGGGATCTCTGAGTTTGTGGCGCCGATGGCTGAACAAAAAGCCAATTTAATCGAAAAATTTCAAGGTCAAGAAAGTGATACCTTTTCTCTCACTGGCGGGGTATGGCTAAAGGCCGATAGCGATTTTGTTTACATAGACGCCGCCGACGCCACAGGAAAGCTGTACGGAATACAAATTTTCTCACCAAACGAACAGCAATTAAAATACATAATAAAAGCCACCAGCGCACAACATGTCGAAGGCTCATTATGGCAACTCAATGGTGTAACCCAGACTATATTCACGCCAGATCATATTGAAACAAACAAAATGAAACACGCAGAGTGGAATGTGAGCATCAAGCCAGAACACCTATTTCTTGCTTCTCAAGAGCCCGATACATTGTCCCTTAGTCAACTAATGAGCTATCAACAGTACTTGCGCCAGCAAAAACTCGATGCCTCGCAATATGAATTAGAGTTTTGGATCACCGCCCTGCGGCCAGTCGCATCCTTAGCTCTTGTTCTCGTCGCACTGTCGAGCGTCTTCGGGCCTCTGAGATCATCCACTATGGGCGGTCGCATATTTTCAGGGGTTATTATCGGCTTGGCATTTCAAAATGCGCTAAACCTATTTGGAAGAATGAGTGTCGCTGTTAATTTCCCACCGATCATCGGTGTCAGCATTCCCATCCTCATCTGTTTATTAGCTGGCATAATATTAGTAAGGCGCAGAGGTTAACCAATACGCCTTACCTCAATCAAGAAACCATAAAACGAGCAATCCTCGCCAAGGCTTCTTGTAACCTAGGGCCATCACAGGTGTAAGCAAAGCGCACATATTTATGCGCATCCTTGATACCAAAGTCGGCACCTGGTGTTAACGCCACTTTCTCTTTTTCAAGCAATGCCAAACACCAAGCCATGGCATCCTGAGTGACTCCCGACACATCCACATAGACATAAAATGCGCCGTGCGCGGGCGCTACAACAGGCAACCCAATCTCCTGCAAACCTTCAAGCAGAATAAGTCTGCGAGCATTCAGCGTTTGACGGCGCACTTCACACTCAGCAAGCACCTCTGGCGTAAAAGCACAAACCGCCGCGTGTTGAGACACACTTGGTGCAGAAATATACAAATTCTGAGCAAGTTTTGTGGCGCCTTCAATAGCCCATTCCGGCACAACCAACCAACCCAATCGCCACCCTGTCATCGCAAAATACTTAGAAAAACTATTAATAACAAAAATATCGTCAGCAATAGAGAGCGCCGAAAAGTCTTCACCTTCATAAACCAAACCTTGATAGATTTCGTCCACCAATAAATGACCACCAAGCTCACGAACTTTTTCCCATGCCTCAGAAATATAAGCTTTGCTTAACACCGCGCCAGTTGGATTAGAGGGCGAAGCAAGCCAAAGCCCTGCAGTACTATCACTCCAATTATCCGCTAAGACACTCAAATCCATTTCAAAGCCACTAGAAGCGTTAGTTTCAACCAGCTTAGCTTTCGCGCCAGCTTGAATGAGAAAATGGCGATTGCAGGGGTAACAAGGATCGGGCATCAGAACATCTTCATTAGGGTTCACCATGAGCGACGCCATTAACAACAAAGCCCCCGATGCACCAGGCGTGACAATAATTCGTTCCGGCGACACCTCAACCTGATAACGAGTACGATAATAATCACTAATAGCACATTTCAGCTCAGGCAAGCCTGTAGCAGAGGTATACCCCGTTTTGCCCTGCTGAATCGCCAACACTCCGGCGTCTGCAACGTCCTCTACCGCAACAAAGTCAGGTTCCCCTATTTCAAGGTGGATAACATCCTCACCCTGTGACGCCAACTCTTTCGCCCGCGCCAGAATCGCCATCACTTGAAAAGGGGCTATTTGCCCAACTCTTTCTGCCAATTTGTGTTTTTTCATCCCGCTTTCTCTACCTAATTCAAAAAAATCGTAACATTTCGCGTAAAAAATGTGGTTAACCATCACATTATCTGGTAAGTTTCCGGCCGAAAATAAACCACCTAATTTTATCGTTTACAGGTTACCACAATGGAAACCTGCGAAGTGAGGCAATGCGTATGCCAAAAATGAACCCTGATTCATTAATGAAAGACTTCACTCCTTATGTTGCTAAGGATGGCGAAGAATACATGAACGAGAACCAGTTGGCGCACTTTAAGAGCATCCTACTCAACTGGAAACAAAACCTTATGGAAGAGGTTGACCGTACTGTTCACCACCTTAAAGAAGAGGCTGTGAACTATGCTGATCCAAACGATAGGGCCAGCCAAGAGGAAGAATTTAGCCTAGAACTTCGCGCTCGAGATCGCGAACGTAAACTGGTTAAAAAAATCTCTCAGACTGTAGAGTTAATTGATGCAGACGATTATGGCTACTGTGAAGAGTGTGGCATCGAAATCGGCATTCGCCGCTTAGAAGCTCGCCCAACAGCTACCATGTGTATTGATTGCAAAACACTGGCTGAGATCAAAGAGAGACAAATCGGCGGCTGATGTTCAGTGCTTAACCGCAGTGTCTAACCACGCCAGCCCGATGCATAACCTCTATCGCGGCCGCTTTGCTCCTTCGCCAACCGGCCCTCTCCATTTTGGCTCGCTAGTCAGTGCATTAGCGAGTTATTTGGATGCAAAAAAACATCACGGTAAGTGGATCATTCGCATCGAAGATGTTGATGGAACACGCTGTAGAACCAGTTTTTCCAAGCAAATCACTGATACCCTAAATAGTTACCACCTATTTTCTGACGAAACGGTTCGAGTTCAAAGCCAGCATACTGAAATGTATGAACAGCTACTGTCTGTACTCAGAAAACAGCAGACTATATTTCCATGCAACTGCACACGCCAATCTCTCGCTCAACATAAGGGCAATCACCCGTTCGTATGCGAAAGTTCGCTAGACCAGCCACACTCATGGCGATTAAAAACCAGCCTGACGACTTATCAATGCCAAGACAGCATTCAGGGCACACTGCACTTTACTGACGATTTGAAAAACAATTGCCCCGTGCTAAAAAGAAAAGATGGCTATTTTTCTTATCAACTCGCTGTGGTAATCGACGATCACCAGCAAAACATAACTCACCTCGTCAGAGGCGCAGATTTAATCGATACCACCGCTCAACAACTCCATCTTTATCATTTGTTTGGATGGACGCCGCCAAGCATCTGCCATATCCCTCTTATCACCAATCACTCAGGCGATAAGATAAGCAAACAAAATCACGCCAAGCCGATTCAAAACAATAATTTACCAACACTACTGCGCGCGTTGCATTATCTAAAGATCGACCTTGTATCACCACTCTCCATCGCTGAGGCATTATCATTAGCTATTAAGGCATGGGATCCAAACAAACTGAAGGAAATGAAACACCTGCCTTTAGAAGAACAAGATCTACACTTCATCTAAACCACCTTCCTGTACTTCATAAAATTCAGTATCGGTACATCTCGACCAGCAAGCATCTGTGTGTATAATCGTTACACTAGTTACAAGAGGTGACAATTCATGCACAGCATTATGATCATTTGCCCAGATAATTCCCTACTGAAAGAGTCCGAAAAGTGGCTATCTCGGTATGGCTTTCAAGTAAATATCAGTAACACATTAGAACAAGCCAATAAATACTATGAACTGTCTGAGTTTCACCTACTCCTTATTGACCAAGAAGCTATCAATCATATAGAGGCCATCAGCACAGAGCTCCCTAGCGCCTCGCGTCGCATTATTCTTGATGCAAAGCCTAGCCTTAGCATAGGAATCAACAGTATGGCGCAGGGAGCAGCGTACTACCTCCCTCTGCCAACTGATTCTGAAACGCTACTCAAACACGTCGTAAATGCACTAGAACAAAACGCCTCCCCTGATCCTGCCACCACCCAAGACCAAACGCCACAGGTGTATTTTTCCAACACAGCAAAAGACGAAAAATTAACGCTCGGCACGCAAGGAAGCGGAATTATTGGGCAATGCCCTCCAATGCAAAGCTTATTTAGCGATATGAGAAAAATAGCAGGAACCGACGTAACGGTATTGATTCGCGGCGAGTCTGGAACAGGTAAAGAACTGGTCGCCAAAGCACTGCACAACTTAAGTCAGCGTCACGATCACCCCATCATCAGCGTTAACTGTGCCGCCATCCCCGAAAACCTCATTGAATCAGAGCTTTTCGGTCATGAGAAGGGCGCATTTACCGGCGCCAACTCCTCCCATGACGGCCTAATTTACGCCGCTGACAAAGGCACCTTATTTCTCGATGAGATAGGCGAACTACCACTAGAAGCACAAGCAAGACTATTACGCGTACTTCAAGAAGGCGAAATACGTAAAGTGGGTGCCACTCAATCAACCAAGGTAGATATTCGATTAATTACAGCAACCCATAGAAATTTAACCGACATGATCCAACAAGGGCTTTTTCGAGAAGATCTATACTATCGCCTCTATGTCATGGAACTTCTGCTACCACCATTAAGAGACAGAGGGGACGATATATCCATGTTGGCGGAAATTTTACTAGAAAAGGCTTGTCAGAAGCATAACAGACCAGTTTATAACTACACCCGAACCTTCGATAAAGCCATTCGCTCACACCCCTGGCCCGGCAACGTACGAGAGCTTGAAAACGCCATAGAAAGAGCCGTTATTCTCAGTCCTCCTGAAAAAATAGAAGCGGCCAACCTTAAACTTGCCAGTCAGCAACCCCCAAGCAACATGACAAACCACTCACTCGTGTCAGACGCCGATGGCAAAAACGTGGTGGGGACAACGCTAGACGATTACTTCAAACATTTTGTGCTCTCGCACCAACACAAGATGACGGAAACACAGCTTGCACATTCTTTGGGCATATCAAGAAAAAGTCTATGGGAAAGGCGACAAAAACTCGCCATACCCAAAAAAGTAACAACAGAAAAGTAACACTTGATACCAAAATACCCAAATAAATAACGCAATATTGTAAAAAAAGTGTACAGCACTTTCTCAAACCTTAACAAAATCAGCACTTTATTGTTTTTGGCACAACAAATGCCTTATAGATGGTACAACGATAATAAGATTGACCAAGAATAAAAATAAGTTAATCGTCGTATGTAGGTTCTTAACAATAAAAATAACAACTAGGAACACTGTGACCTCTTCAAATAAAAATAAAATTTGAGGTCATGGATGGAAAATCGCTTTGGATAATTGATCTTTTTAGATATACAAGCCTTAGGGCGATGAAAACGATGCAATAATAAAAATAAAACCTGAGTAGAACTGCAGAAGCAGCACCCACTTTGTTTTCGGAACTAGTATCTTCATGTATCCAAAGCGATTATTTTATTTACTGATCAGTAAATAATTAATCGCTTCATATTCTCTTCTACCTCAACACACCAAATTAGTTCATATTACCTCATACATGACCATTATTCGTGTAACTTTAAGTCCATCACGTGTAGAATGTCTTTATCGTTAACTTAAAAATTTGTTGTCTAATGCTTACAGGATTAAAATCTCTGGTACGTAAAGCTACCTCTCTGTTTGCCTCACCACAGGCTCAGACTTACCCTATTATCATCCCTCGCAGCGATCACAGCTTATCTCGCCAAAATTTAAGCCCCAATGCCGTAAAAGTATTATATCGCCTAAACAAAGCTGGCTATGACGCTTACCTTGTCGGCGGCTGCGTTCGAGACCACCTCATCGGTATTGAACCAAAAGACTTTGATGTCGTAACCAACGCGACACCCGAAGAAGTTCACACCATTTTTTCTAACTCAAGACTCATTGGTCGTCGGTTCAAATTGGTTCATGTGACCTTTGGCCGTGAAATTATTGAAGTCTCTACGTTTAGAGCAGG
The DNA here is from genome assembly GCF_024435075.2 of Marinomonas maritima. NCBI lineage: Bacteria > Pseudomonadati > Pseudomonadota > Gammaproteobacteria > Oceanospirillales > Oceanospirillaceae > Marinomonas > Marinomonas maritima. The sequence continues at coordinate 24,756 of NZ_JAMZEG020000004.1, forward strand.
CGCATCGCAAGACGATGACAGCGAAAAGCAGCAGTCACAAGAATCTCTAAAAGGTAAAGACTCCGCGCGGTCTGCCCATGGCATTGTATTACGCGACAACGTGTACGGGAGTATTGAAGAAGACGCAGAACGCCGCGATTTCACTTTTAACGCACTGTATTACAATGTTCAAGATTTCAGTATTCACGATTACTGCGGTGGCCTAAAAGACATAGAAGACAAGCAAATCCGTATTATTGGTGACGCTCGTCAGCGCTATCAAGAAGATCCTGTGCGTATGTTGCGTGCAATTCGCTTCGCCGGAAAGCTCGGTTTTGAACTTGAAGCGAAAACAGCGGCACCGATCAAAGAAATGGCGCACCTGCTAGACCATATTCCGCCAGCGCGCCTTTTCGAAGAAGTTTTAAAACTCATGGGCAGCGGCAACGGTATCCAAACCTTTGCTTTGCTCCGCCAATATGGTCTATTTCGTTACTTATTTCCCGACACTGACGCTTTACTTAAAAGCGGCTGGAAACGCGATGATATTGATCCAGAAGCCTTTATCCTTCAAGGCCTAAAAAACACAGACGATCGCATCCAAAGCGGAAAAACGACAGCACCTTACTTTTTATACGCTGTACTACTGTGGCCAAGCGTCGCGCTTCGTCATGAGGAGTTTCAAGCGCAAGGTATGCCTGCGACACCCGCACTGCACCAAGCTGCAAATATGGTATTAGACAATCAAGTCGCATCGACCGCCATTCCACGACGATTTTCAACACCAATGCGTGAAATCTGGGATATGCAGTACCGACTACCAAAACGCTACGGTAAACGCGCATTTCTATTGCTTGAACATCCTCGCTTTCGCGCGGGTTTCGACTTTTTACTAATTCGTGAACTAAGCGGAACCAACTTAGATGGACTGGGCGATTGGTGGGAGAAATTCCAGCATGGCACAGAAAGCCAGCAAAGAGATCTGATTAAGAGCATAGACTCGTTCACTAAAGACAGCGAAGGCCCAAAAAAACGCCGCCCACGGCGCCGCAGAAAAAGTAATGGCAATAGCACAAGTGCAAGTGCGCCAAGCGAAACATCTGACGAATAAGAGGATGCGCTGTGATACAAGCTTATATCGGCCTCGGCAGCAATCTTGACAACCCAATGGCGCAACTTGATCGCGCCATTGAAACCCTAAAAAAGCACGATCGCTTAAACGCTTTGCGTGTTTCTTCTATTTACGGCAGCAAGCCCGTTGGTCCTCAAGATCAACCAGACTACATTAATGCCGTCGCATCATTCGAAACCGACCTAACCCCTATTGCTCTACTAGACATATTACAAAGCATAGAACAGGCCCAACGCCGAGTAAGAGAACGACATTGGGGGCCACGCACACTTGATTTAGATCTGTTATTGTACGGGTCAGAAAAAATACAATTACCTCGACTAACGGTACCGCATACCCACATGCTAGAAAGAGGGTTTGTCATCAAACCACTCAACGACCTTGCCCCTAAGATGCGCTTAGAAAATGGCAAAACCGTTACCGAGCAGTTACACCAACTTGATACCAGCGATTTGGTTCTTATCAAAGAAGAATAAACTATGTATTCAGATAACTCACAAAGAAAGCTTACCAAGCCAGTTACTTTATCTACCCTCAAAAAAATGAAAATTGATAAAGAAAAAATCACTTGCCTCACATCCTATGACGCGTCATTCACCAATGTCATGAATGTCGCTGGCGTTGAAACCATTCTGGTTGGTGATTCTTTAGGCATGGTCATACAAGGCCAAGACAGCACGCTTCCCGTCTCTATTGAAGACATGTGCTATCACACAGCGGCCGTAAAGCGAGGCAACACCAACGCCTTCATCCTCGCCGACATGTCATTCATGAGTTACAGCAAACCTGAGCAAGCACTCGATAACGCGGCAAAGCTCATGCAAGCCGGTGCAAGCATGGTCAAACTAGAAGGCGGCAGTTGGCTTGCCGACACGATTAGATTACTAAGCCAGCGCGGCATTCCAGTGTGCGCCCACTTAGGACTAACTCCTCAGTCTGTGCATAAATTTGGCGGTTATAAAGTCCAAGGCAAAAGCCAAGAAGCCGCTGATTTATTATTGAAAGAATCTCTTGAACTGGTTGAAGCAGGCGCCGACATCTTGCTTTACGAATGTATTCCAACCGAACTGGGTAAAATACTAACCGACGCCGTTCCTGTGCCGACCATAGGCATAGGCGCTGGACACCACACTGACGGCCAAGTCTTGGTAATGCACGACATGCTCGGCATTAACTTAGGCCACACACCAAAATTCGTCAAAAATTTCTTAACCGATGGTCGCAATGTCACAGAAGCCTTTGAGGCCTATGTAAAAGAAGTCAAAGACGCGACATTCCCAGGACCAGAGCACGGATTCAAACAATGAAAACTTTTCACACCATCGCCGAACTTCGTGCTGCGCTAAAAATAGAGCGACTACAAGACAAAAGTATTATTTTTGTGCCAACCATGGGCAACTTGCATGACGGACACATGTCACTGATTCGCCGCGCCACCGAAGAAGGCGACGTGATCGTTTCCTCGATCTTTGTTAACCCAATGCAGTTCTCTGCAAACGAAGATTTAGAACGCTACCCAAAAACGCTTGAAGAAGACAAACGCGTCTTACAAGCAAATGGCTGTCATTATCTATTTGCACCCGATGCCCTAGAAATGTACCCAGATGGCAAACGCAGCCAAACTCAAATTGAAGTCATCGGCCTATCCGATATCCTTTGTGGCGCATCACGCCCAGGGCATTTTGTTGGCGTCTCTACCGTAGTGACTAAATTGTTTAACATTGTTCAGCCAGACTGTGCCATATTCGGCAACAAAGACTTTCAGCAATTAAAAGTCATTGAGGACATGGTTCGAGATCTAAGCTCTAACGTACGAGTGATCGGCATCGACACCGCGCGCAATGACGACGGCCTGGCGATGAGTTCACGTAATGGCTATTTAACCGAAGAAGAAAGGCACATCGCACCGACGATGTACCAAACCTTGTTATGGGCGAAAGAAGCCCTCATAACAAACAGTGCGAGTCACGAGGACATCCGCGAACAAGCTCTACAGAAGCTTGAAGCGGCTGGATTCCGTCGTGATTATTTCGAAATCCGCGCACAAGATAATTTGCAAACACCGTCAGAGGAAGAGAAAAGCCTAGTCATTTTGGCTGCGGCATACCTAGGCAGCGCACGCTTGATCGATAACTTGCGTGTAGAACTTGCCTAATTCACCTTAAGACCGAGGGAGATTGTAATGCGCTCACCCACAGAATTAACCACTTGGAAAAAGCTGGCCGACCATCAACAAGAAATGAACTCTATTGAGATGAAATCCTTGTTTGAAGCGGACCCAAAACGTGCCGAGAAATACACCACTCACGCGGCAGGCTGGACTCTTGATTACGCCAAAAACCGCGCCAACGAAAAAACCCTGTCCCTACTCACAGACCTCGTGAAAGAAGCAGGACTAGAAGATACCATCAAAGGCATGTTCAGCGGCGCGCACATCAACAACACAGAAGACCGCTCTGTCTTGCACATCGCCCTTCGCGCTAGCCAAGCTCAAGAATCGCTCATGGTGGATGGTGTTAACGTCTTAGAAGAAGTTCGTGCCACACTAAAACAAATGGAAAAATTTGTTGCCCAACTGCACAGTGGCGAATGGAAAGGCCATACCGGAAAAACCATTACGGATGTAGTTTCTATCGGCATTGGCGGCTCTTACCTTGGGCCAAAAGTGGTTGCAGAGGCTCTGACACCGTACAAAAAAGACGACATCAAAGTACATTTTGTGGCGAACATCGATGGTTCTGATATTACCGGCAAGCTAAAACAGTTGAACCCAGAAACCACCGTTTTTGTTATCTCATCGAAAACCTTCGGCACATTAGAAACCTTATCTAACGCCAACGCAGCACGTGATTGGTTCCTAAGCCACGGCGGTTCTGAAGCGTCAGTAAGCAAACACTTCGCGGCTGTTAGCTCGAACGTCAAAAAAGCCGTTGCCTTTGGTATGGCGAAAGAAAACATCTTCCCAATGTGGGATTGGGTTGGTGGACGCTACTCTCTTTGGTCAGCGATTGGCTTACCAGTAGCCATTGCCGTTGGCATGGACAACTTCTACGAATTGCTAGACGGCGCTCACCAAATGGATGAGCATTTTCGCACTGCACCATTCGAAGAAAACCTCCCTGTCATCATGGGCGCACTTGGCGTGTGGTACATCAACTTCCACAATGCACAAACTCACGCTTTGATTCCTTACGATCATTACCTACGCGCCATGCCAGCTCACATTCAGCAGCTTGATATGGAAAGTAACGGTAAAGCGAATCTATTGAATGGTGACGGCGTAGAAACCGACACAGGCCCAATCATCTGGGGCGGCGCTGGCACCAACGGCCAACACGCTTACCACCAGTTATTGCATCAAGGCACACGCCTTGTGCCTGTGGACTTTATCGCACCATTGGCGTCTCACAACCCAATTGGCGAGCACCACACACAACTGTTTGCTAACTGCCTAAGCCAATCACAAGCCTTGATGGTCGGTAAAACCCTTGAGCAAGCAGAGCAAGAACTTCGCGATGCAGGCGCAACCACTGATCAAGTCGCCAAAATTGCACCGCACAAAGTGATCAAGGGCAACCGCCCCAGCAACACCCTACTGACCGACAAAATGACACCCGCCACAGTGGGTGCATTGATCGCCCTATACGAGCACCGTACGTTTGTACAAGGCACGATTTGGGGCATCAACTCATTCGACCAATGGGGCGTAGAACTAGGCAAAGTATTGGGCACCGACATCTTCAACCGCCTTGTTAGTGACAGCGACAACAGCGCACTGGATGCTTCTACCCAAGCACTGATCAAAGCGTTCAAGAAAGCACAGGCTTAACTTACGAAGCTTATTTTTTCATACAGCGCCACTAAAAACACCAGCCTCGGCTGGTGTTTTTGCTTTCTCTGTTCCCTCCCCTTCTCTCTTCAAGGGGAGGGTTAGGGAGGGGTGCTCTTTTAGGCCGCGACGCCATCCCAACACAAACTTAATCACATGACACCAAGCCAAGCAGCGTTTCTCTTCGAAACTACCGCCTACCTCATCGAAACGCCGCTTGGCTTTTTAAAAAACCCAATTTACAACTATTAAACTTAAAAGAGACAAAACCAAAAAATTCATATCAGTGATTTCTTCTAACTTTATTTATTCTTTGCTCTATTTTCCAAACATCAACACTTTTGCATTCCGCAGAGCTTAAATCATATAAACAAATATTTTTATCCTGATGTTTAGGATCTATTTTATGATCCTTAACATTGGATTCAGAGCCCTGAAATTGGCTATTATAGATAATTCCATCAACTCCTTTTTCAAAATGAAAGTACTCTGAGATAATTTGAATGGGTATATAGCTCCGCCCTCTATTGTGTTGATTATCTAACGGACGACTTAAAATACTTCCTAATGTTGCTAATGCATCATCTTCTTTACTTCTAAAAAAATAATGGGAAGCCCCTACGCTTTTAGTTAGGTCAATAACTTTCACCTCTCTACTCAGCTCAAACTCACCAACAGAAACAGGAGCCAAAGTATCAGACCTCGCTTCTGAGATAGCGATCTCAGGTGAAAAGGCCAAATATAAAACATTTGTATTATACGAGTTAAACCTACCTTCTGACCTTATATTAGAAACGGGCTTCATATTTTCATTCGTATAAGGAGTTGAAATATACGTATTTTTAATTACATCAAAAACATGTGATCTCGCTCGATATAGAGGAAAACCTTTTTCGAATGAGAACATGTTGTCTGATCCAGACTCGATATATGCATATAAATCTTCTAAAAAAGTAAGAGTTTCATCAGAGAAAAAATGCCTGCGCTCCTCACAAACCTCTTTTGTAAATTGCTCATACCTTTTATCAAAATTGTCAGAAAACTCCGGTCGGTTCATTCTCAAACTCCTTTAAGCATTAGTGGCATAGTATAATCTAAAGCCTCACCCCATACCTCGCATTCCTGCCGCCGCCTTCCAAGCGGCACAAGCACTCTTTTTCAACTAAATCACCTAGGTCTCGGGTTGCGGTGGCTTTGGAGCTGCTGGTAATGCTGATGTATTTTTTAGCGCTGAGCCCACCTTCGAAGCCATCTGATCCGGCATTAAAGAGTTTGTTAAGCACTTTCTTTTGGCGTTCGTTCAGTTCGGTGTGTTGATGCTTTTCCCAGAATTTGGCTTTTTTTAATACAAAGTCGACTTTCTGAGCAGCATCTTGCTGCGCCAACAGAACCGAGTCGACGAACCATTTTAACCAGTCGGTGATATCTAAATTGAGTTGGCTGGCTTTGTTCAGTCCGTTGTAATAGGCGTTTTTGTCTTTCTCGATTATCGTCGACAAACTGAGTAATGGTGGTCGGTTGAGGTCTTGAGCCAATGCCATTTCGGCAATCGCTCGCCCTACTCGACCGTTGCCATCATCAAATGGGTGGATGGTTTCAAACCACAAATGCGCGATAGCCGAGCGAACAGGGCCAGCAAGAACGATATCTCGCTCTGCTTTTAATGGATTAGAGCGGTTAAACCAATCGATAAATCGGTTTATTTCTGCATCGACTTGATACGCTGGCGGTGCTTCGTAATGCACTTTTTCATAGCCAATTGGGCCTGAGACAATTTGCATAGGCTCTTCGGAGTCTCGCCATTGACCGACTTTAAGGTTACGTGGAAGCAGGTTACTTTTTTGCTGTGGAAGAACCAGTTGATGCCAATGAAATAAGGTGGCTTTTGTGAGTTCGCTAGCAAAGCTATTTCGTACATCGACCATCAAGGCCGCCACGCCTTCCGCTCGCGGATCAGTGATTTGTGTTGGTGGATTACTCAAACCTAGAAAATTTTTGATGGAAGAACGCACGTCTTCACGATCCAATCGCTCGCCTTCTATCTGGCTGGTGTTAATGGCTTCGCTCACCATAAGGTCGATATAAGCATCGTACTGCAACGTATCTTCAAGTTGGCTCATTCCACCAGACAAACGACCAGCTTCTAACGCGTACTGATACAAAGCGTCTTTGCACTGCGTTTCGTCAAAGATGAAGTTTGGCCAATCAGGGTGTTGCCAGCTGTATTTCATAGTATGAGCCAGTTAAGTGAATTATTCGGCTCAGAATAACACTATTTTATGAGCCGAATAAACAATTTATTCGGCTCATGCTTTTAATCCACATTTCTCAGACACAAAAAAGCCACGATGCTTTCACATCGTGGCTTTTAGAAGAAACCCAATATCAATTAAAGATATTGTACTTTCTCGATTTCATACGTCGCTTCGCCGCTGGGGATTTTGACAACGACTTCGTCGCCTTCTTCTTTCCCAATAATGGCTTTCGCGATCGGTGAAGCGTAAGAAATTTTCTTAATTTTCACATCCGCTTCATCGTCACCGACTATTTGGTACGTTACCGTATCTTCAGTATCAACATTAAAAAGTGTGACTGTGGTGCCAAAAATCACTTTAGACGATGCGGGCACCGATTTCACATCAATAACTTGTGAATCAGACAGCTTGCCTTCGATCTCTTTAATACGACCTTCAGCAAAGCTCTGCTCTTCACGAGCGGCATGATATTCTGCGTTTTCTTTTAAGTCGCCATGTTCACGAGCGGTTGCAATGTCTGCAATCACGCGAGGACGAACTACAGTTTTCAGGTGGTTTAGCTCGACTCTAAGACGCGCCTCACCCTCTACTGTCATTGGTACTTTTTTCATTATTTCCCCAAGTGCAAATCTTGCAATCTTCTGACTTTCGTTTCGCCAGTTAAGCCAATCGCCAAGCTAGTCGCCTCTGCGCCAGCCAATGTTGTAGTGTAACAAACCTTACGCTGTAATGCTGTACGACGAATCACAGAAGAATCTGTAATTGCTTGCGTACCAGACGTGGTATTGATGATGTAATCAATCTCGCCGTTCTTCATCATATCAACAATGTGTGGACGGCCTTCGTTCACCTTGTTGACTTTACGCACGGCAACACCGTTTTCAGTTAGGTATTTCGCAGTGCCTTCGGTCCCGACTAGGTCAAACCCTAAATCAGCTAAGCGACGAGCAACCGCAACCGCACCTTCTTTGTCTACATCGCGAACACTGATGAAAGCACAGCCCGATGTGGGTAATACCGTACCACCACCAAGTACCGCTTTACCAAAGGCTTCGGCAAACGTATCGCCAACACCCATGACTTCACCAGTAGATTTCATTTCAGGCCCAAGGATCGGATCAACGCCCTGGAACTTATTGAATGGAAAGACGGCTTCTTTTACGCTGTAGTAAGAAGGAATAATCTCTTTAGTGAAGCCAAGTTCTTCCAATGTTTTACCCGCCATCACCAAGGCAGCCACTTGCGCCAAAGAACGACCAATACACTTAGAAACGAAAGGCACTGTACGTGAGGCACGAGGATTCACCTCGATCACATAAATTTCGCCATCTTGCACGGCAAGCTGAGTGTTCATCAAGCCAATAACACCAAGCTCAAGCGCCATGTTTTTAATCATGTCGCGAATGTCGTCTTGTACTTCTTTCGACAAAGAGTATGGAGGCAAAGAACAGGCAGAGTCGCCAGAGTGAACGCCCGCTTGTTCGATATGCTGCATGATGCCGCCGATCACAACTTGATGACCGTCAGAGATACAATCGATGTCGATTTCAATCGCCGCATTCAAGAAGTGGTCAAGCAATACTGGACTGTCATTAGACACTTTAACAGCGGTTGTCATATAACGATTTAAATCTTTCTCGTTATAGACGATTTCCATCGCACGGCCGCCCAATACATAAGAAGGACGAACCACCAGCGGATAACCAATCTCAGCCGCTTTCACCGCCGCCTGCTCAACACTGCGAACCGTCGCGTTATGTGGTTGTTTGTAGCCCAAACGCTGAATCATGCTTTGGAAACGCTCACGATCTTCTGCACGGTCAATAGACTCTGGCGTTGTACCAATGATTGGCACGCCTTCATTTTGCAATGCGCGAGCAATTTTAAGAGGTGTTTGACCGCCAAATTGTACGATCACGCCTTTTGGTTTTTCTTTACGGACGATTTCTAATACGTCTTCTAGCGTGACTGGCTCGAAGTACAAACGATCAGAGGTGTCGTAGTCTGTCGATACGGTTTCAGGGTTACAGTTCACCATAATGGTTTCGTAACCGTCTTCGCGAAGACCTAATGCCGCGTGTACACAGCAATAGTCAAACTCAATGCCTTGACCAATACGGTTTGGACCACCACCAAGGATGATGATTTTGTCTTTATCCGTTGGCGCCGCTTCACACTCATCTTCATAAGTGGAATACATGTAGGCCGTGTTGGTCGCAAATTCCGCCGCACAAGTATCCACACGTTTGTAAACTGGGTGGACGTTCATCAAGTAACGACGCTCACGCATCGATTTCTCAGTCACACTCAACAAACTTGCAAGACGTGAGTCAGAGAAGCCTTTACGCTTCAATCGACGAATCACATCGTACGTCATGTCCATCAGACCTTTGTCCGCCAATCCGGCTTCTTCTTTGATCAAATCTTCAATCTGTACCAAGAACCAATGATCAACACCGGTCGCTGCGTAAATTTCATCAACCGTCATACCGGAGCGGAAAGCATCACCGATGTACCAAATACGATCTGAACCCGGAGACTGAAGCTCGTAAGAAAGCTTTTCTTTGCTGTTTTCTTCAGAAAAATCCAACTGAGGATTGAAGCCATCAGAACCCACTTCCAAGCCACGCAATGCTTTTTGCAAAGACTCTTGGAAAGTACGGCCAATCGCCATCACTTCACCAACCGACTTCATTTGCGTCGTTAAGCGATCATTCGCTGTCGGGAATTTTTCGAAGGTAAAACGTGGAATTTTCGTGACAACGTAATCAATCGCAGGCTCGAAGCTGGCGGGCGTTTGACCGCCCGTAATGTCGTTCTGCAATTCGTCTAGTGTGTAACCAATCGCCAATTTAGCGGCGATCTTAGCAATAGGGAAACCCGTTGCTTTAGACGCCAAAGCAGACGAACGAGACACGCGAGGGTTCATCTCGATAACAACAAGACGACCTGTTTTTGGGTCCATACCGAATTGTACGTTTGAACCGCCTGTCTCAACACCGATCTCACGCAATACCGCCAAAGAAGCATTACGCATGATTTGATATTCTTTATCCGTCAAGGTTTGCGCTGGCGCCACAGTAATGGAATCACCGGTGTGAACGCCCATGGCGTCAAAGTTTTCAATCGCACAAACAATAATGCAGTTGTCTTTTTTGTCGCGGACAACTTCCATCTCGTACTCTTTCCAACCGATCAAAGACTCATCGATTAGCAATTCGTTGGTTGGAGACAAGTCCAAGCCGCGCGTACAAATTTCTTCAAACTCCTCCATGTTGTATGCGATACCGCCACCGGTGCCGCCCATGGTGAAAGAAGGGCGAATAATACAAGGGAAACCTAAATCCGCTTGCACCTTGATCGCTTCTTCCATGTTATGCGCAATGCCAGCACGTGGGCATTCCAGACCAATCGCCTTCATCGCTTTGTCGAAGCGATTGCGGTCTTCCGCTTTATCGATCGCGTCGGCTGTCGCGCCGATCATTTCAACATTGTATTTAGCGAGCACGCCATGACGTTCAAGATCCAACGCACAGTTCAGCGCAGTTTGGCCACCCATGGTTGGTAGCACCGCATCTGGACGCTCTTTCTCGATGATTTTCTCAACCGTTTGCCACTCAACCGGCTCAATGTACGTTGAGTCCGCCATGGCTGGATCTGTCATGATAGTGGCTGGATTTGAGTTCACTAGGATAACGCGAATGCCTTCTTCTCGAAGGGCTTTACACGCTTGGGCACCAGAGTAGTCAAATTCACAGGCCTGACCGATAACAATAGGACCTGCACCTAAAATTAAAACGCTCTTTATGTCAGTACGCTTTGGCATAATATTTTCGTTCCGCTCCTATTTAGGTTTTTTGTCTTAGGCTTTATTAGAAGCTTTAGAGGCTTTGATATTTTCAATAAACTGATCGAACAGCGGCGCAACATCGTGTGGCCCCGGGCTCGCTTCAGGGTGACCTTGGAAACTGAAGGCGCTCTTATCTGTACGCGCGATGCCTTGCAAAGAGCCATCGAACAAAGATTTGTGCGTCATCACAAGGGTAGCTGGCAAAGTGTCTTCGTCTACCGCAAAACCGTGGTTTTGGCTGGTAATCATTACAGTGCCTTTTTCAATTGCTTGCACTGGATGGTTCGCACCATGATGGCCGAATTTCATTTTCTTCGTTTTCGCGCCAGACGCTAATGCCAGCAACTGATGACCAAGACAAATACCAAAAACAGGAATCTGTGTGTCTAAAATTTCTTTAATGGCTTGAATCGCATAATCACATGGCTCTGGATCACCTGGGCCGTTAGAAAGGAATATGCCATCTGGATTCATTGCCAACACATCGCTTGCTGGTGTTGTCGCTGGTACAACCGTTAGACGGCAACCGCGCTCAACCAGCATGCGAAGAATGTTTCGCTTCACCCCATAGTCATAAGCAACAACATGGAATTCAAATGTCTCTGGTGTCGTATGGCCTTTTACAAGATCCCAAGTAGACTCTGTCCACTCATACGCTTTTTCTACCGTCACTTCTTTCGCTAAATCCATGCCTTTTAGGCCAGGGAACGCTTTAGCCGCCGCAATAGCCGTCGCTTCATCTAGGTTTTCACCTGCCATGATGCAACCCGCTAGCGCGCCTTTCTCGCGTAGGATTCGAGTAAGCTTGCGAGTGTCGATATCCGCAATGCCGACAACGCCTTTGCGTTTCAGGTAAGTGTCTAATGACTCTTGTGAACGCCAGCTGCTCGCGACCAAGGGAAGATCACGAATGATCAGACCGTCACACCAGATTTTGTTGGATTCTTCATCTTCAGAGTTAACGCCAGTATTCCCGATATGGGGATAGGTCAAGGTGACCATTTGTCGAGCATAGGAAGGATCAGTAAGAATTTCTTGATAACCAGTCATCGAAGTGTTGAATACCACCTCGGCTGTTGAGGAGCCATCTGCCCCGATCGACACGCCTTTAAATACAGTGCCGTCTTCCAGAGCTAGAATCGCTGATGTTGCCAAAGGAACCTCCCATTTAGAGCCTATCAGGTTGCAAAAAAGCGAGAAGAGCCAATAGCTCATCTCGCTTTTAAGATATTGCGTTTTTGCCGTTCATCTATTAATCGATAATTAATAGATCTCGCGTTCAAAAAATCTGCCCAATTCTACTCCGATACGACTTTTGCGTCCACCGAATTGCCAAGAAAACAGGCAAAAACACAGGGGTTACGCGTATTTTTTCTTGACTTCTTAGTCAAGAATGAGGAGGCATTAGCAACGTCAATTAGCACAACAATCCGTCGGCTACATTTTGCGCGGCTTCATAGCCTTTTAAGTTACCCAACACGGTCAATGAAAAGACCATTGCGGCAGCAGGCCCTTTGCCCGTCAAAATATTACCATCCATCACCACAGGTTCATTAACAATGTATTCAGCGCCGTTCAAACCGCCTTCAAAACCGGGATAGCAGGTTGCTTGTTTATCAACGAGAAAACCATGCGTACCAAATACCACCGCAGGCGATGCACAAATAGCCGCCAACAGCGTGTCTTGAATATCGTGTTTTTCCAACATATCAATCAACAATGCACAGTCGCGCAAATGCTCAGCACCCGGCATACCACCTGGTAATACAACGGCGTCAAACATTTGGTCCGCCACGTCTGTTAACAAAACATCCGCTTCTAGTTTAGAACCGTGTGCCGCCACAATATGTTTGGACTCATGCACACTCGCTACGGTTACCGTTAAACCACCACGGCGCAGTACATCGATAATCGTAATGGTTTCAATATCTTCATTGCCATTGGCAATAGGAACCAACACCTTACTCATAATTAGTCTCCTTAATTAGGATAGAATTCAAACGTTCATTTTTAACGTGAACAAACAGGCCGCTTCATGGCCTTGTTCGGTTTGTCCTTTTTTTTCTATTTGATAATAATTTTTACGACGCCCCACCAGCTCAAATCCCAACGACTCATACAAAGAGATCGCACCAAGATTCGACTCGCGCACTTCCAATAACAGTTCACAGGCTCCTTGCTGCGCGGCGACGTCCAACCAAACTATCATCAACTTTCTTGCTAGCCCCTGTCTACGGACAGCGGAATCAATCACAATTAATTCTAATTCAGACTGATCAAATATCACCGACGCAGTTAACCAACCAACGAGCGGATTTTGCGTCACACCACCCAACTCAACAACCCAATTTTTGCGAGTCTGCAGCGCATCAACAACTAAATCCTTGCCCCAAGGGTAAGGATTAGACAAGGCATCAAGTCGAATAATAGAGGGTAAATCAGACGCAAGCGCCTGACGAATAAAAACGGAAGGAGTCATAAATTTCAAGCCAAATTAGCCGTGAGCGAGGTTAACGAAAAAGACGAGACTGCATGATTTGCCATGCGTCTTTGCGTAACTCAGGAATACGATGCAGCTCAGACAAACTCACGATACACGCGGTAGGATAGTCTTTCAATGGACTCTCTGGCGGCAAGTCTTCCACCATCTGAGTAATCTGCGAACCCGCAAGCACCAACATTGGCGTATCAGGAAAACCTTTTACCAACCGCGCCACATAGCTTTCTAATGCACCAAAAAGCCAATCTGTGCGTCTTAGAAAATGCTGATTTCGTAACGCACCCGGCCAAGAAAATGCACTACCCTGCCATTCATCTATCGGTTGTTTTAAAAGCGCCTGCCCCATTTTCAAAGCAAGACGCTCAATCTCTTCTTGCTGTGAAAATACCGCTGGTACATCACTTAAAATCAACAATTTATTCGACAAAGCATAAGCGCGAATATCAAGACGAGTTATTTGACTGGTAACAGCAGGATCAGGCTCAACAACAATATCCACAGCCAATTCTTCAATCGGCTGTAAATCTTCAACCACGATTTCCGGTCCTGCATTAAGCTGCTCGCGAAGATGGTTCACCAACGGATCTTTTGTGTCCGTCAACAACTTAGCCACAGGAACAGGTGCAGGCTCCGCCGCTTTAAACCCCGTAGAGTAAGGATCGACCATGGTATCGGTTGAAGAAAAAGTCGTTTCTACCTCGGTTTTTATGTACCAAGGCTGAATCGGCATAAAAACCGTACCTGACACGCTGTCCGTCGAAGACAACCAAGACACCACGCCCATTTGCGATAAACAATGGGTTTGAAAAGCCTGTTGAGGAGGTAATTCGCGGGACATAAGAACCTTAAATAGTCGCCTTGAATGCGAGCATTCAGCGGTTTGAATAGGAAAAAGCAAATATACTCGTTTACGCTTCGACATGCCACTTGATGACCACAAGATTGCATGGTCTAGTCTTTATCGTCTATGTATAATCTCTGCCATCTTGAGCAAACTCAAAAAACATCTTTTAGAAGGTAAACACCCATGATTTCTTTATTATCTCGTTTGATGGTTATCGCCGCTGTTTCAATCAGCAGCGTCAGTTTCGCCGACACCTTACCCGATCTAAAAGGCCGCACTATTTTAGCGGTCACAGAAAACGCTTATACACCGCTAAACTTTGTAGACCCTGCAACAGGCGAAGGCATTGGCTGGGAATACGACGCCATGAACGAAATAGGCGAACGCCTAAACGCCAAAATTGAATGGCACCTCAGTAGCTGGGACACGATGATTCAAGCGGTCAAGCAAGCACAATACGATGTCGGTATGGATGGCATCACCATTAATGAAGAACGCGCACAGCAAATTGATTTCACCGTTCCCTATCTGACATCTCAACAGTTCATGTTGGTTCGCGCTGACGAAGATCGCTTCACCGATGCCGAGTCTTTTGCCGCCAATGACGACTTTCAATTTGGCGCTCAAGCTGGCACCACCAACTTTTATGTCGCTGTTTATGACGTATTGGATGGCAACGAAGACAACCCACGCATCACGCTACTCGAAACGTTTGGCACGTCAGTACAAGCACTTAAATCTGGCGATGTAGACAGTGTATTAATGGATGCCGCGTCGGCCCGTGGCTACATTGGTGCCAATCCAGGTGCGTTCAAAATCATCGGCGGCCCGTTAGGTTCCGAAGATTTTGGCTTTATCCTAACACCAGGGTCGGACCTTCTTAAGCCAATCAATGCCGCGATCAACAGCATGAAAAAAGACGGTACACTCGATGCGCTGAACAAAAAATGGTTCTTCGACTACAACCAATAAGACGTCACTGATAGTCCGACTTTGTAACGGGTCTTCTAATTAAAGACGATCCGTTTTTTATTGATATAGACCACGGAACGGTCCAGCTATGACTTGATTATGCCCTTTAAAAAAACCTTAGAACGCACGCCGTGGTGGTTAGTCACCATCATCATTATCGCTCTTGTTCTGTTATGGAACATGGTGGCAGACCAAAGCTACCAACGCATAGCGAACGCACTAAGCGAAGGGCTACTGACCACCGTTGGTGTCACCTTTATGGCTTTTGTTCTGGCCAGTCTAATCGGCTTATTAATCGCGCTGGCTGGATTTTCTCGCCATCGTATCCTTCGTGAATTTGCGCGTTTTTATGTAGAAATATTCCGTGGTGTTCCCGTTCTTGTGCTGCTGTTTTACATCGCCTTTGTCGGCGCACCAGAAATGGTAAAACTCTACAATTGGGCATTACAAATACCGATTGAAGCCGGCTGGCTAGAAACCGCCAGAACTCGCGACTTCACCCTTCTGTGGCGCGCTATTCTTGCCCTCGCGATCAGCTACAGCGCGTTTATTGCAGAAGTATTTCGTGCCGGTATTCAAGAAGTAGGGAAAGGTCAAATAGAAGCAGCAAAAGCATTGGGGTTGTCGAACTGGCATCGATTTCGTCTTATTACCTTGCCACAAGCCATGCGGAAAATTCTACCACCACTGGGCAACGACCTCGTCGCCATGATCAAAGACTCAGCGCTCGTATCCGTACTCGGCGTTCAAGACATCACCCAACTCGGAAAAATATACAGCTCATCGACTTTTCAGTTTTTTGAAACTTACAATGTCGTTGCCTTTATGTACCTTGTTCTTACCTTAAGTTTATCCTTGTTAATTCGCGCCTTTGAAACGCACTTAAGACGCAACGATCATCATTGACTAAAGACACTATTCACTAGAAAAGTGAGCAACTAAACTCTAATGAAACGCGTTTGAATCGAGTAATCTTTTTTAGGGCCGACCACGGTAAAACTCAGTTCAAATTCATCGTCTGATAAGAATACAAATTCGGCGTCGTAATGGTCTTGTATGCACAGATGATGGGACGTAAGTATGCTGGCTTGGGCAAATGCAAAGCTCAAAAACAGCTGCCCCTTGGTCGCGCCGTCAGAGAAAAATATATCAAAGCCAGCGTCTGTCATCCGATATTCATACTCTCGAAAAGCATTGGCTTTTTGCTCACCTAATCTGGGTAACATGACGGCTTCTTTATAATCGAGATGCTGATCACTTTCGCCATTAAGGCGAAACGTTGCCCGCCCTGTTATTTCGCCAAAGCCAGAAATCACCCGATGCATTTCCCAATCCCCTAGAAAATACGACAAAACGGCTTTTGCTTCTATTACATACATTTATATAAGCGCTCTATTTACCATAATGACTAACCACTCCAAGCATAATCAGCATTCAGACGGCCTAAAAACGGCGTCAAAATAGATTGTCACACAAAGAAATCTCCAACAGAGCATTTTATTCATAAAAAACATTGTGCAAGAGGAATTTTTTTTACTCGATATCCATGACTCTTTTGAGGCTTTATATCAGTTTTATTGATTTGAATAATGTGTTTTTTAGAACGGTTCATTCTTACTCTTCGACATAGTTCGTTGAATTTTGAGTTTTTCATCCTCATTTCAAAAAAACGACCTAATTCATACTTAATGTACTAAAAATCTGCATATTTAAGCGATTATGGACGCACAAAGTAGCATTCGGCAAAGACAATGGAAGCGTCTTGAGTACTATTTCAATCTAATTTTTTTCCTCTAATATGACCTTCATCAGACGGGGCTTGCTCGGCGGGCTTCACTTTAAACGAATACTTAAAAGGTACATTATTATGAAAAAATTAACCGCTATTGCAGCCACTCTTATTACCGCTTCTGTTTTATCAACGTCTGCGTTTGCATCTGACGATGATAACGCTTCTGACCGTTTCCAAAGTGCTCGTGGAGGCGTTGAAGCATTAACCGTTACTTTAGAAAACCTAGGTGCAACAGTCGATAAAAGTGTTAATTTGAACGGTGCTTACACTTACAGCCAAAAAGAAGCTGTTTACAATGCTAAGCACGCAGACCTTCAGGCACAATTTGATGAATTACGAGCGCATTCTGCAGAGTAACCCCCTCTCTGCTTAATTCAATACTTACTCGATAAAAAGCGCCAATGTTATTTTAACATTGGCGCTTTTTTCGTTTGGTATCCCGTCCAAAAATAAGTTTACTTAGAGAGCAGAAGACAACACTTAGATGTGTTGATCAATGAGAATCCTATTTCCATCGGGGTCTTGTAGAGAGATATGCGAAGGACCACTTTCACCATGAATGGATTTATCGACTATATTGATACCTTGCAATTCAAACTCTTTTAAAAGATCTCTAACGTCAGTAAATGATTCTAATGTGTTACGGCTTTGATCCCAGCCGGGGTTGAATGTCAGCATATTCCCTTCAAACATACCTTGAAACAATCCGATTTTATGATCACCATTTTGTAGTATTAACCAATGTTGAGATTGATCGCCACCCACGGCCTCAAAGCCCATTTTTTGATAAAAGACTTTCGATGCTTCTATGTTTTTAACCGATAAACTGATTGAAAATGCTCCTAACTTCATTTTGCACCTCATTGTTTAATAACCCCATGCACGCTAAGTAAGCTTAGTGGAAAAATACAATTTGGCTGGAGTTACTACTGTAAAAGTATTTTATGCGATTTTTTCCAGTGTTTTCATCGCCAAATATTCTTTACTCGACAGCTCAACCAGAATATCAGACGCTTTGTTCACAAGACGCTCGTCATTATGCTTCCCCGCGCGATCCAACAAACTTGCCACATCGGTCCATAACTCAGCGATCTCCACAAACTGCTCGTACGCCTCATTAATAGGTGCAAGCTTGGTAATCTCGTAGGCTTCTTTGAGGAAGTCACGGTACATATTTCTAAAAATAGCGCCACCCGTACCGGCTTTTTCCATGATCATCGCTGTGGTACAAAACTCATGTTCGACATCAGTGCTCGTTTTAAACCACGCCTTAATTTCTACACTTGTCTTCAAAATGCCTTTGTAGCCAATGTTCTTGATTGGAGGGTTCAGGTAATCACGAACGTTGTTCAAAATAGCCGTCACAATGGCGTCTGAAAGATCAAACGCTTTCCCCGTTTTTCGTAATGAATACAGGAGATTTTTAGCCGCCATTGGGCCTTTTTCATTGCGGGCGAGCTCAAGGCTTTTTAACGAGGTTTTTACTTTTCCGCCATTTGGCTTTGTATCAACCATATAGGCAAAGTCGTCATCATAACCGTACATGGCTGCAAAATGCCCCGCAAAGTGTAGCTTGATGCCAAAGTACTCAAGGTAATACGAATCCAACTGCAGACCAACCGCGATGTCTTTATCCAATAACGCCTGAGCATTACGCCACGCTTTCTTAACAGAAGAGGTTTCTTTTATCTCAAAGGCCAACTTTAAATTTCTAGCGAGGTTTTTCGTCAGTGATAAAGGCTTGACTCGACCACCAATAAAAGGAAAATCCATTATTTTCATATTCCAGAATATAAAACCCAAGCCTTCACCCAAACCAAACATCATCGCTTCCGACAGTTTAATATCCAACTGCCTCAACAAGGTGCCAGATGCCGTCGTTTCACAATGCACACCAACAAAAGGGGTAAGGTTTTGGATTATCGTCATAGTTATTGCTCGTATCTAAGTGATTGCGGTTAAAAGTTGGTGGCTCTGGTTAAAGTGAGCGTATGTAGTCTTTGAACCCCTCACCTAGTTTGTCCTTAAATATGTCACCCGTTCTCGAAACGAGCTCTACTCTGTCCACTCTGAAACTACGAAAATTCTGCCTTAAATCACACCATGCTATAAACAACCAAACTGAATCAAAGCAGACCACTCCTAATGGCCTAACATACCGACTAGTGCTGCCGCCGTTGCCATCCACATAGTGTATTTCAACGCGTTCTTTGATTCTTATCACGTCACACAATTCACTCAATATGTCGTTTTTAAGTGACGGCTTGCCAGACGCCAATGAATGCACCAACAAAGGGGAATCTAGAAACAGATGATCATGATGATCTGGAAGCACAGACCCTATTTTGTTAAGCGCCCGAGAAGCGGCATCGGCAAGAGTGCTATCGACACGAGACTGAACCATACGCATACCAATCAGCAAGGCATCCAACTCATCAGGTGCAAAATGCAGTGGCGGTAAAAAGGTTCCCTCTTCTATCTGAAACCCCAGCCCGCTTTCACCACGCACAGGCGCTCCCATTGACTGAAGAGTCGCCATATCGCGATAAATGGTACGAACCGACACATTCAGTAATCCAGCAAGTACCTCAGCAGAAACCGGTAATCGCCGTGAACGTAGTTCATCTAATATGGAAAATAATCTTGTTGTTCGCATCAAACCACCCTGACAGAAACTGTCAAAGCAGTCCAGCATAATACCAACCACGGCCGATTGAAGAGGTCAGATTTTAACCCTATGAGGTATGACATTATGAAAATGGATTATTGCGTTCTTGGAACAAACAACATGACTGCTTCGATTGCATTCTATGATTCACTTTTCGAACAAACAGAACTGAACAAAGTGTTATCGACTGAAAGAATGACCTTCTGGCAGGGTAAAGACTTTGCCTTTGCAATAGCTATCCCCTTTAACCAAGAACCCGCAAGCAATGGCAATGGAACCATGATTGGTTTTAATGTGGGCTCTATCGAAGAGGTAAAACGGCTTCATAAAAAAGCGATTGAATTGGGCGGCTCTTGTGAAGGCGAACCCAATCAACCGGGGCCTAAATTTTCTGCCTATGTGAGAGATTTAGATAAAAATAAAATCGTTTTTTCAGCGTGAGAATATTGGATTCTTCACAAGATTAAACTTTGCGAATAGCCAATATTGAAGAGTCGTAAAGCTTGGTTGGCTGACACATTGCCCCTTCCCCTTTTTTCAAGGGGAAGATATCACCTTTATCATTAAGCCCTTTTAGTCCCTTGTACGGCATTTTTACCGATAGCCATTAAAACAGGCATATCGCCTTTTGAACTGCTCATAATAAAAGGACTTGTGATTGTCGTATTCACAAAGTTATTTGCTTCAAATGCTTGTTTAACCC
This sequence comes from Marinomonas maritima, assembly GCF_024435075.2. NCBI lineage: Bacteria > Pseudomonadati > Pseudomonadota > Gammaproteobacteria > Oceanospirillales > Oceanospirillaceae > Marinomonas > Marinomonas maritima. The sequence continues at coordinate 45,280 of NZ_JAMZEG020000004.1, forward strand.
TTTTGGGGGATAAGCCCATCTCAGATGAATCATCACTTGATTGCCAGTCCCATTGTACAAATACACCATTCTCTTTTAATAGCGACTTTAACAGACTTAAAGTCGTTTCATAGTCAGGTAAAAAGCTACAAACAGACGAGGCTACAATTAGGTCAAATTGACCTTTCAATTCAGGACGTTTACGGATCAGATCTTCTGATAAATAATCGGAAACTGACAATACGTTATTTAACGCTTTTTTATCTAGACACTTTATCATTGCTGAAGATGGATCAATCGCAACGATACTATCCACATTTGGACTTATAAGCTTGGTTAATGCCCCTGTACCACAGCCAAAATCAAGAACGGTTAAACCATTAATACTTATATTATTCACAAGTGCTAAAAATGTTTTTTTTGCATAATCTTCGACACTAGGATCTATATCCCAGCTATCAGCATATTCGTCCCATTCATTACTCAAAATACTCTCCAAAAATTCATCACCCATCTAAATACTTAACATCTTAATAGTACACATTATCCTGTCTATTTATCAGGATAAGCACAGCATGTTATCTCGACGCTGAAAACCTTATCCATTGATACTAAAATCCTTTTCCATTTTCTACCAGTGCTAAACAATCAGCCGGACGACAAACACAAAAAAGCCGCGAGCAACACATCATGTAGGGTTCGCGCCAGTGTCGAAATGATGTGTTGCTCATGGCTTTTGTTTAGAAAATTCTGTGTGCAGAGATGAACCCTATCCTATCCTAACCTTCCCCTCCAAAGTGACAAGGGGAAGGAACTAGAGATCAGTCATTCAGATTACTTCTCACCATTAAATACGGGAATAATTTCTCGGCCGTATTTGGCAATAATTTCTTCTTCATCACCGTTGTCTAAGTAGATATTAAATTGCGTTGTACCAGCGGCTTCTAGGTCTTTGATTCGAGTAATGTGGTCTTCAACCGTTCCCAGTACACAGAAACTTTTGATGATGTCTTCGGTGATGAAGTCTAAGAATGGGTTGTCGCTTTGGCCGTGTTTCGAGTAGTCGTAACCTTTACGGTTTTCGATATAGTCTGTCAGGCTTTTTGGTACCAGACCGGAATCTGCACCGTATTTTTCGACGATGTCGGCGACGTGGTTACCGACCATGGCAGGGAACCATTTAGTGTGTTCGATGCAGTAATCCATATCACCAAAGTAAGCCGGTGCGGCGGCTTGTACTTTGAAATTAGACATATCACGACCTGTGGCTTCACCCGCGGCAACCGCTTGATCTCTAAACCATTTAACCAAAGCAGGATCCCCGATTTGTAGAATCAAACCGTCACCTACTTCTCCTGCCGCCGCTAAGGCTTTTGGTCCATACGCGCCAATCCAAACAGGCAGTTCATAGCCTGTTGCCCAAGGTAATTTCACGGGCTCTGGGCATTCGCCGTATTCTACTTCGTCACCGCGAACCATGGCTTTTACCTTGGTGGTGAATTCCATAAGGCGCGCAATGGTTGCCGGTTTTTTGCCCATGACACGCATAGACGAATCACCACGTCCAAGGCCAATGTCAAAACGACCTTTACTTTGATGTGCCAAGCTTGCGTATAAGCTGGCTGCCAATGACCAATCGCGAATGTTTGGGTTAGTCACACAAGGGCCAAACCGCATTTTTGTGGTGTGTTCCATACACATTGCCATGGCAACAAACGATTCACGCCATAAAATGTGCGAATCGTAAAACCAGCAATAAGTAAAACCGGCGGCTTCTGCCTGACGAACTAAGTTACGAGCGCGATCTGGACTGACAAAGCCTTTAAACGTGATACCAAATTCCATAATGTGTTCCTCTTGTGATTATACTTTTAATAGTTTTCTAATTTTTAAAACAACCGAATAACTAAACAACTTGTCACGATGTGCCGAGCACAGTGGTTAATTAATGCTCGTCTGGAGGACAAATACGTACACCCGCATGACTGAACGGCACGTCTTTCGAGATATTCAAACGAATCAGAATCGGCGTCAGTGCTTCGATACAACGAGCACTGTCAGCTAAACCGGCGTTATACGCTTTGGTGCCCATTTTTTCGATCAGCGCCATCACTTGCTTCTTCGCATTTAGATCGTTGCCGCACACCAAGATGTCGCAATTAATGGAACGAGAAAGGTCGTTCAAGGTAATCGCCGACACGTTATGCAATGCCCCCACGACAGGTATGGCATCGCCCAATAACAACTGAGCCGATTCCGTTACCGAGCCCGCTTCTGGCATAACCACGGCTTTCGGATTACCCGGAGCCAAGGGTACGACAATGTCGACCAAGACTTTGCCGACCAGCAAAGGCGCAAGCTTAGTCAATGTTGCATCGTGACCTGCATAAGGAACCGACAAGATGACAAGACTGTCTGCGGCATTGGTCGCGTCTTCCATCGACATCCCCGTAATATCCGCCTGACAATCCAATTCTGCCAAGGTACTCACCAATTGCTGCGCGGCTTCTTGTGCTTTCATCGGATCACGAGAACCCAGCACCACACTCACGCCAGCTTGCGCCAAACGCAGAGCAAGACCTTTGCCTTGTGGACCGGTTCCGCCAATGATGGCGACTTTATTTGTAGCGTCATTCATAGTTTTTTCACCATTTTTTCCATTGATTCAGTCATTGCTGTTTTGATCGCTTTTTGCATCGTTGTTATCATCGAAAGAGATCCTCATTGTGCGCACGAATAAGATCGCGACTGGAGCTGTCTGTTTTTGGCCAAGATAAGCCACGGAAAATAATCACTGGAGATTTAGCACTTTTCTCCATCAATAAACCCGACGCGGCGGCGAGCTCATCGGCGAACGCGGGCGCGGTCACACTCAAAGGTCGTCCAAAAGCGTCTTCTTCGCCCAACATGTGCATCACCCCCGGCACATTGGCTAAGCCAATCGCTACGTTGGTTTGCCCCAGTCGCCAAGGACGGCCAAAGGTATCGCTGATCACCACGCCTAACGCACAGTCAAAGTGCTTTTCTAAAACGAGGCAAAGTTCGCGCGCGCTTTTGTCAGGGTCTTCGGGTAATAAAATAAGCTGTCCTGGATGATCCGCATTGGATTCATCCACCGCCGCATTGGCGCAGATGTATCCATTTTTATGCTCGGCGATCAGCACGCCTTCTTCTTGATCTGGTCGTTTCATCGCGCGAACAATGCGCTTAGATTGAGATAAAATGACTTCCACTTTCCGTGGGTCTTTATTAACGGTTTTTGCCAGTTCGATCGCTTCTTCACTGGGTGTAATGTCGTCTAAATAGGCGCAAGCCCCTTCGCTTTTAGAAACCACTTTGTGTGCAATCACCAAAATATCACCTTCCATAAGGGTTTGGTTTTGCGTGCTTAAGGTGTCAATAATGCTTTTCGCTAAATCATCGCCCGCTTGAAAATCCGGTAATCCCATTAGACGAAACATGCTCATAGAATCAGGCATAATGATGCTCCTTAACGGGTAATAGAGAAGGCTCTTTCCATGCTTTAAACCGTTTAGGTTGGCGTATCACAGCCATTTTAAGGTCTTCGCTGTGATCAATATCCAAGGCAAGATTGGCGAAATGTAAACTGCGACAAACCAAACGATTATTCAGCGCATTGGCTTTGTGGGCCGACGCCGATTCATAACCGTATTGAAAATCGATGGCGTCGGGTGGCGAGGTCAACAACGCATTCGTGCCACCGTCTTTGGCCACCGCAATCACCACTTGAGCTTCATTAATCGCGGCGATTAACGAGGTAATTTCTTGATAATCCAATACCGCAATATCACTGGGAACAATAAGTTGACTGTCGTATCCAGACTGCTTTACCCAATCACAAGCAAAATCCAGCGCACCGTTTAGCCCTTTAGAGCCATCATCAAACAAGGTGTTTGTTTCATAGGATTGAGCAAGACTAAGCACCTCAAGCGATTCGCTCACCACCAGCACATCCAGCATGGGAAAGTGCCGTTTAAAGAACGCCAAGGTGTTTTGAAACAAGGTCAAAGACAGGCTTTCGCGAGACGAATCCGACAAACTCCCGACCAAGCGTTGTTTGGAACGTGTTGGTGATTTCATTGGGATCACCACACAAAGCTTATCGATCAGATGATCGACGTTAGGATGATTCGAGGTTGAATGCTGCATCATTAGGCGGCCCTCTGTTTCTGAGAAGCTAAGGCAAACTCAACCACGCGAGACATTAAATCTGTTTTTTCCTCTGAGGTTTTCATCAACGTCGGCGTCACCAACACATCCAACCCCTGTTCTTCCAACCATGTTGCGTCTTGCTGGTCTTCTTCATCGATCACCATGGCGTTCAGAAAAGTGTAATAACAGCTGTAAATTCCTTTCGAATCGATACTTTTACCCGCGCTTTCAAGCATTTTATCCGCGGGCCCTTTCACCGTTTTCCCACCAATTAATGGCGATACGGCGATGACATAAGCACCGCTGTGCTCAATGGCTTGTTGAATTTCAGGCACCGCGAGAATCGCACCGATGCTCACGATAGGATTACTCGGCGCGATAATAATCACGTCACTATTAGCAATTTGATCCAAGGCGGTTTGAGTCGGTCTGGCGCTTTCAATACCTTGATACTCGATGTCGATCACGTCCAACTGGCAATGCTCGCGCACAAAGAACTCTTGGAACGACAACCAACCTTTTGACGTCTTCACTCGAGTTTGCAACACATCGTCGGTTGGCAACAAAATAGGCAATGTCACACCGTGTCGTGTTGCTAAACGTTGAGTTATCTCGCTGGCACTGACACCTTGATGCTTTAGATTGGTACGATAAATATGCGTCGCTAAATCCAAGTCACCTAAGGTCATCCAAGTGTCTTGCCCTAAGGCATTTAGCTCACTTAAGACTTGATGTGTTTCGTGTTTTCGGCCCCAACCTTGTTGTCTATCAATCTGATCACCTAGAGAATAAATCAGCGTATCAATGTCTGGTGAGACCCAAAGTCCATGAAATTCGTCATCATCGGCAATGTTGCCAATGATCTTAGTTGAGTCAGCGTAATGGCTTTTGGCCAAGCCTTCGGCGGCTTTTGCACCGCCTACGCCACCGGCCAATAAAGTGATGTTTAACGCAGTCATTACGCCACTCCTCGAATCGCAATGCGGTCCGTTAAGGGCGTTTTTTCGCTGTTTTCTTCAACAACGTAGGTTCTCACCACCTCATATTTTGTACTGCGCTGCACCGCGTTTAGACCGGCGGCTTGAATGTTGGCCACCATGTCTTCAGGAAACACTTCTTGACCGTGAGTCGCACCGGCAGCACGAGAAATACTTTCGTTCATCAAGGTTCCGCCCAGATCATTCGCGCCAGAGCGCAGCATTCTGGTTGCCACTTCTGGGCCCATTTTCACCCAAGAGGCTTGAATGTTATCGATGTGACCTTGCAACATAAGTCGCGCAATGGCGTGCATTTTGAAATGCTCGTCTTGTGTCGGTCCCGGGCGAACTTTGTCTGGGTTATCGTTGTACAAACGCGTTTCATAATGGATAAAACCCAGCGGCACGAACTCGGTAAAGCCACCGGTTTCTTTTTGAATATCACGCAATAAAGCCAGATGGTTTGCCCAATGAATCGGCTGATCCACGTGGCCGTACATGATGGTAGAGGTGGTCGGCACACCCACAGAGTGTGCGGCTTTAATGATTCGCACCCACTCTTCTGTGGTGAGTTTGTTCTTGGTCAATTGTTTGCGAACTTCGGTGTCTAGAATTTCTGCTGCGGTGCCCGGCATAGACCCTAAACCCAGTGTTTTTAATTCAGTCAAAAACGCTTCCGGCTCAAGGCGGCCTTTTTTACAGCCATACCAGATTTCGAAGGGCGAAAAAGCATGAATGTGAATCTCTGGCACGCGTTTCTTCACTGCGATAATTAATTCTCGGTAATAATCCGCACCTATGTCTGGATGCAATCCACCCTGAATACACACTTCTGTCGCACCACGAGCCCACGCTTCTTCCGCTTTGTCTGCGACTTGTTCAACGGTTAAGAACTCCGCCTCTGCATCACCTTTTTCTTTGGCAAAATTACAGAAACGGCAACCCATATAACACACGTTGGTAAAATTGATGTTTCGCGTAATAACAAAAGTGCCCGTATTGCCAACACGTTTTTCACGCACCTTGTCGGCGGTGTCTAATACCGCTTGAGCTTCTGCGCCTTGCGTTGCAAAAAGAACACACGCCTCTTCTACATTCAGCTCTTCACCCAGCAGCGTTTTTTCCAGTATTGTCCGAACTGGCGCACTAACGAGATCATTACATTGAGTGGAATGAAGCGAATCTAGTAATGAAAAATTGTCTGGCGCGACATTATTTGACGTTGCTTGTTCTGATGTTAAAGACGATGGATTCATGCGATGTCTCCCTGTAACTGACGACTGGCTTGAGCAGCACGACTCATAAGTGACGCGACTCGTTGCGTTAAATTGGGTGTTAGATATTTTTGTTCTTGATGCTGAAAACGGTCATAAATGGTGAGGCGTTCTGCCAACGAATAACCCAGACCTTCGCACGCTTGCGCCACGCTGCTGATCTGCGGCCATGCTCTTTCTGGGTTAATGAAATCTTTAGTAAGTGGCGAAATACCGCCCCAATCATTGATACCGGCATTGATATAACTGCCGTATTCAACTTCTAAATTTGGCGGCGCTTGAATACTGATGTCATCCGGTAAAATCAAACGCGCCACGGCAATGGTGCGTTTCATGTCGTCTAAATCCGGTTCTTGGCAACCCGCCATGGCGGTGCCCGCTTTAGCACGGAAATTTTGAATAATGACTTCTTGGACATGCCCGTAAGCAAGATGGCGATCACGAATGGCAATTAGGCTGAGCACTCGCTCTTCCCAACTTTCGCCGATACCGATTAAAATACCGGTGGTAAAGGCGATATCAAGACGACCCGCTTGCTCGATAGTATCGAGTCGACGTTTTGGCGTTTTATCTGGGCAAGCGTAATGCGCTTGCCCTTTTTTGAGTAATTCGTTGGAAACATTTTCCAGCATCATTCCCATACTGGCAGCAACAGGCTTTAATCGTTTCAACTCATCAAACGATAATGCACCGGCGTTCACGTGTGGCAACAACGTAGTGTGTGTTAAGACGCTTTCACATTGGTCATGCAGATAATCTAACGTGCTGTCATAACCTAATGCAGCCAGTAAATCCCGTGCTTTTTGATGACGTTCTTCTGGTCGTTCGCCCAAACTAAATAACGCTTCTTTACAGTCTAGCGCGGCACCCTCGTGTGCGGTTTTCAACACTTGCTCCGGTGTCATGTAATTAGAATGAATAGAATCTGGGGACTGTACAAAGGTGCAATAGCCGCAAGAATCGCGACACATATTCGTTAATGGAATGAATACTTTTTTAGAAAAGGTTAACTGCGTACCCCAAGCATTATCACGCGCGCTAGCGGCTTGCTGGCAAAGTGCATACAAGTCTGGCCCAGTAGCAAATTCATAAGATATGGCTTCAGAAACAGAGATCATATTTACTCCACGTTTTAATGATTGAATTAACTTTTTTACCATTTGGTATAAAAATTAATAGCAGTCATTTGAGAAGGAGTAAATTGTTTTTTTTGGTTCAGCGCTCGCACTAAAAAATAACATGGTTATTAAAGCTAACTTAACTAAATGCTTAACTAAATAGTTAAGGCTATGAATATATAGATTTTTTTAGTTAATTATTATCAATAATCACGCTATTTTTAAGGAATAAAGAAAGAAAATTAGAGAGGGATTTATTTTAAATATTTTTTTTAGCACCAAGAGCGCGCACAACAAATTCGGTTACTGCGTTTTCAGCCCGTTCGAAATCTGTTTGATCCAAACTGGTCTTACCTAATAGAATTTCCATTTGAATAGAAAAATCAGCATAGGTTTGAGTGGCAGCCCATATAGTGAAAAACAAATGTTCAGGATCAATATCGTCTATTAATCCCTTACTTATCCATGACTTAACTAATTCTACATCACGGTCAAATTGAGGTTTAAGGTGGCTTAAAAGGTAGTCTTTTAAGACTGGAGCGCCGCTGATAACCTCATGAGCAAAGACTTTAGAACCATTAGGGTACAAACGTGAAAGTTGCATTTTTTCACGCACATAACCACGTATGACCTCTTCTGGCGTAGCGCCATCACTTTCAAGTAAAGACAGCTTTTCAATCCAGATATCGAGGATTTCTTTCAACACTCTTTTATACAGTAAGTCTTTGTTTGGAAAGTAATAAATCAAGTTTTGCTTGGATATTTTTGATATCTCCGCAATACGTTCCATAGACGCACCACTAAAGCCTTTAGCCGCAAATATAACCTCTGCAGAGCGTAATATACGTGACTCTAACACTTCTCTATTCATCGATTGCTTGGTACGTCTTACTCTTTGATCAGCCAAACTGTATGCCTACTCTCATTCAAAAAATTATATTGATAAACCACTGTTTTTACTTACTTTTACGGCTTTTATTAGGCCTTAAAATACCATAAGAAAGCCATTGGAACGAGTCATATTAAAATAAAGTATAGAAAGTTGGCCTATTTATTGCTGACCAAATAGACAACATCCATATTTTTTCTATTTAAATCGCGACTCCGTAATTAAGGTAATACATTCTATTTTTTATGAATCGACAAATGATTGACTTTTTTTAAAAAAAGGTTTTACCTTTTGGTCAATATTTATTCAAAACAAAAATCGTTAATGAATATTTATTTCTATTTGATAAATGCTTATTTCAATAAATAGTTAAGTATTTTCAAAGAGATATAAATTATATTGGGAGAGAATTATGCAAAACCTTCGTATCAACGAGAAACGCCTTTGGGACACGCTAATGGAAATGGGGGATATTGGCGGAACAGAAAAAGGCGGTTGTAACCGCCTTGCTGGAACGGACTTAGACAAACAATCTCGTGATCTCTTCGTTTCTTGGTGTGAAGCTTGCGGCTGTGATGTAGAGGTCGATAAAATTGGAAACATCTTTGCTCGTCGTCCTGGAAAATACAACGACTTACCCGCCGTAGGCACCGGAAGCCACCTTGATACACAACCCACTGGCGGTAAGTTTGATGGGGTCTTTGGCGTACTTTCTGGTGTCGAAGTGTTGCGCACTCTTCATGACAACAACATTGAAACCCCAACCGCCATGGAATTTTCCGTGTGGACCAACGAAGAAGGCTCACGCTTCCAACCAGCCATGCAAGGTTCCGGCACTTATGTTGGTCGTTTTGACTTAGAAACCGAACTAAACAAGACCGACGTCAATGGCATTCGTCTTGGTGACGAACTAAAGCGCATAGGTTACTTAGGTGACATGGAACTGGGCAGTCGTAATATGGGCGCCTTTTTTGAAGCGCACATAGAGCAAGGTCCGACCCTTGAAGACGAAAAGAAAGCCATTGGCATCGTCAGGTTAGGTCAAGGTATTCGCTGGTATAACATTGAAGTTATAGGCCGCCCTTCTCACTCAGGTACTACGCCAATGCACTTGCGTAAAGACGCCATGTTAGCCGCCGCCGCGATCGTCACCGAAATGAACGCCATCGCGCTTCGCCATGAAAATGGCTTAGGGACCGTCGGTTTTATGCAAGTATGGCCAAACTCTCGCAACACGATTCCGGGCAATGTGAAATTCAGCGCAGATCTTCGCAATCCACGCCCAGACATTTTATTAACCATGCACAAAGAACTGATCGCCTTTTGTGAAAAAATCGCCAAAGAACACAATTTAGACGTCAACATTGACCCTTTTTGGTATTTCGCCCCAGTGGAGTTTAATGCATCCGACGATGTAAAAGCCGCCACTGAAAAGCTCGGCTACAGCCACATGGACATTTACGCTGGCGCCGGTCACGACGCTTGTTACATGGCGGATTTAGTCCCTACCGGCATGATTTTCACACCTTGCCTAAACGGCATCAGCCACAACGAAGCCGAATACAGTTCGCCTGAAGAATGCGCCGCCGGAGCAAACGTATTACTGCACACCATGTTAGAAGCCAGCGAACGTATTGCTAGAGAGCATCAGTAACAAAATAAACGAATACAAGAGAAGAAAAAACGAGGGCTGTGAATCATAAAGCGGCTCGAATCGAATGAAATAGCTCCTATTAAATAAAAGCTATCAACCCACAATAGAAGAGGTGGCAAATATGACCAGTAAGTCCGTTAAACAAGATGAGTTTTATGAGTTGGAGGTCGATACCGACCTTCAACAGAGTTCAGCGTATAACGACGATTTGGCGCCAACAAAAGTAAAAGATCGCACTTGGAACAAGTGGAACATTGCAGCATTGTGGGTTGGTATGTCTATTTGTGTACCTACTTATACTTTAGGCGGCGTATTAACGGCTTACTTTGGTCTTTCTGTGATGGAAGCCTTATTCACTATTCTTATCGCTAACGTAATTTTATTGGTGCCACTGACCTTAAACGCGTATCCGGGCACTAAGTTCGGCATTCCTTTTCCGGTGTTACTGCGTTCTTCATTCGGCATGGTGGGATCTAATATTCCTTGCTTGATTCGTGGCTTTGTTGCCTGTGGTTGGTTCGGCATTCAAACTATGTTTGGTGGCCTAGCCATTCATTTGTTTCTATCCGCTATTTCTTCCGGCTGGGCAAGTTTAGGTGGCGTCGGCGAAGTAATCGGCTTCTTCCTATTTTGGGCTATCCAAATGATTGTAGTGATTCGTGGTGCTGAGTCTATTAAGTGGTTAGAAACACTTTCGGCGCCTCTACTGTTGATCGTTGGTATTGGTTTAATGTATTGGGCTAGCGGAAAAGTGTCTTTCACTGAAGTCCTCGCCATTCCTGCAAACCGTCCTGAAGACGCTAGTTTTTGGGGGTATTTCTTTGGTGGTTTAACCGCGATGGTTGGGTTCTGGGCAACCTTGTCTTTGAATATTCCCGACTTTAGTCGTTATGCAAAATCTCAAAAAGATCAGATTATTGGTCAAATCATCGGTCTGCCTGCGACCATGTTCTTCTTTGCCGCTTTGGGTGTGGTTTTGACGGCCGCTTCGACAAGCTTGGTGGGTGAAACCATTTCTGACCCTATTTCTTTGATTGGTAAAATCGACAGCCCTTTCTGGGTTGCTATTGCCATGGTATTGATCGTTATTGCCACAATATCCACCAACACTGCAGCCAATATTGTTTCTCCTACTAACGATTTCCAAAACATTGCGCCTAAGCTCATTAACCACACTCGTGGTGTCTTGCTTACGGGTGTTGTGGGTATTGTTTTAATGGGTTGGGAATTATTGAAAAAAATGAGCTGGATCGAATCCGATGTCAGTGTTGAAAGCATGTATTCAAATTGGCTCTTAGGCTACTCAAGCTTATTAGGCCCGATTGCCGGTATCATGATTGTCGATTATTTCTTAATAAAACGTCAGCATTTGGATTTAGTCGCACTTTATAAAGAAAACAGCTTATACCCAGCCTTTAACAGTGCGGGGTTAATCGCTTTTGCTGGGCCTGTGGTACTGACTTTAATCGCACTAAATGTATCTGCTTTTAGCTGGTTCTATAGCTATGGTTGGTTTACCGGTGCCTTTACCGGTGCGTTTTTGTATTACCTTCTTGCTAAATCACAAGCAGTTCCTGTCAGTCAGATAGAAACAGCCTAGTTAAAACATGAGTTGCTTTACCTGCTGGCGATGCCTTGCGCATCGCCAGCATTTTTTCTTCCATTATTTTATGAGTGTAGGTAGAAGCGCATCCATACTGTTTTTTTGATGTTCTTTTGATCCGCACTTACTGTTTATTTTTTCTTAGAAAAAGGACGAAATCATGAGTTTATTAATTAAAGGTGGGACGATCGTCACTCACGAAGAAACCTTCAAAGCCGATATTCTTTGTAAGGACAACAAAATCGTCGAAATCGGTGACATCGGCGAACAACCAAAAGACGTTGAAATCATTGATGCGACCGGAAAACTCATCATGCCGGGCGGCATTGATCCTCACACTCACATGCAATTGCCTTTTATGGGCACGGTTGCGAAAGACGATTTTGCTTCTGGCACCGCCGCTGCACTGGCGGGCGGCACGACCACCATCATCGATTTTGTCATCCCCAACCCTCAGCAGTCGCTCTTAGATGCCTATCATCAATGGCGTGACTGGGCGAAAAAAGCCCATTCAAATTACAGTTTCCATGTAGCGATTACTTGGTGGGATGACACCGTTGCCGAAGAAATGAACATACTAGTCAAAGACCATGGCGTGAACAGCTTTAAGCATTTTATGGCGTATAAGAACGCCATCATGGCGACCGATGACATTCTGGTCGCGAGCTTCACCAAATGCTTAGAACTCGGCGCGATTCCAACCGTTCATGCAGAGAATGGCGAGTTGGTTTATCACTTACAAAATAAACTCATGGCAGAAGGCATGACAGGACCAGAAGCGCATCCACTGTCTCGCCCCTCTTCTGTTGAAGGCGAAGCAGCAAACCGCGCCATCAGCATAGCCAATACGCTTGGCGCGCCTATCTACCTTGTTCACGTCTCCACAGAAGAAGCCGTCGACGCCATTCGCTACGCTAAAGACCACGGTCAAACCGTATTTGGTGAAGTCTTAGCAGGGCATCTCACCGTGGATGAAAGCGTCTATCAAAACCCAGATTGGGCTACCGCAGCGGCGCATGTTATGAGCCCTCCTTTTAGACCCAAACATCACCAAGATGCGCTTTGGAAAGGTGTACAAGCCGGTACGTTACAAACCACCGCCACCGACCATTGCGCCTTTTGTGCCGAACAAAAAGCCATGGGCAAAGACAACTTCACGCAAATTCCCAACGGCACCGCCGGTGTGGAAGAGCGCATGATGGTGTTGTGGGAAAAAGGCGTTAACCAAGGCAAAATCACCATGAATGAATTTGTCGCGTTTACCTCGACCAACACCGCCAAGATTTTCAATATTTATCCGAATAAAGGCTGTATTCGTGTTGGCGCAGACGCAGACTTAGTAATCTGGAACACAGCGGCCACAAAAACGATTTCCGCAAAAACGCATCACTCGAAAATTGAACACAGTATTTTTGAAGGAATGGAAATTCATGGCGTACCGGAAACCACTGTTTGTAACGGAAAACTTGCGTGGCACAACAATACCTTGATGGTAAAATCGGGCGAAGGAAAGTACGTGGATCGACCCACTTACGCACCGTTTTACGAAGCGTTAAGAAAGCGTAAGGAATTAAATAAACCCAAAGCGGTCGTGCGTTAAGACAGACAGTTAAAAGGGCCACCGCCCTTAACTGATTGAGCGAATAACATTTCGACGAGGGAGGCGTAGTTTCGAGGAGAAATGTTATTCGGTCGTGGGAGTCAACGTGGTTCGAGAAACAAAAACAGCCCCATCCTAACCTTCCCCTTGGAAGACAAAAGGGGAAGGGACTAAGCGTTTTACCCTACTGAAGTAGGTGTTTAAAAAACGCTTACCTAAAAGACAAAGTGCACCAAAGCTTGAAGCACAACAAACGACATTAACCCCGCCAACACATCGTCCAGCATAATACCGAAGCCACCGTGGACGTGTTTATCGATCCAAGAAATAGGCCAAGGTTTCAAAATATCAAATAAACGAAAAAGCACAAAACCCAATACAATATAAAACCAACCCGCAGGCGCCAGAAACATGGTGATCCAGAAACCAACAAACTCGTCCCAGACGATGCCAGCATGGTCGTGTACACCCATGTCTTTCGAGGTTTTACCGCAAAGGTAAATCCCCACCAGCGAGGTAACCAACAGCATCACTAGGTATTCAGTGTTGCTTAAACCCTGTAGAAGCCAGATGAAGATAGGAACGGCGGCTAATGTACCAAAGGTTCCCGGTGCTTTGGGAGCGGCACCAGAACCAAGGCCAAACGCTAAAAAATGTATCGGATTGCGCCATACAGACGCTGGGGCAGAATTTGCCATGAAACCATTACCTATTCGTTAAATTAAAAAATTAGAAGTGTTGCCAGCCCGTTATTTCACCATCATAGTTTTGAATCACAAAACCACTTTCGGCAATCTCACCGACTTTAGTACAAGGCAAACTCAGCGTTTGAGTAATCAGTGCAATTTCGGTCGCTTGTTCTTTTGGAGCGGTAAAACACAGCTCATAATCATCGCCGCCCGTTAACGCCAATATGTGCGCAGACTCTGGCTGCCATTGCTTTAACTCGGCGGACATTGGCAAGCAAGCCGCATCGATCGTCGCGCCAACACCGGAGGCTTTGAGTATATGCTGGATATCTTGAGCAAGGCCATCGGAAATGTCCATCATGGCATGCACGACGCGCTTAAGCGCCATGCCCACAATCAACCTTGGTTTAGGCCGCCAATAACGGTCATAAAAATAATCAAAGCGCTCGCTCGACACTTGAAGCTCGCCCGTGACAATCGGCACGGCAGCAGCGGCGTCGCCAAGTAGCCCCGTAACATAAATATCATCCCCGACTTTTGCTGCGCTGCGCTTTACGGCCAAATCTGGTTCCACATAACCATGGACTTGCAGGGTAATCGTCAATGGGCCTTTTGTTGTATCACCACCCACCAGCGCCAAACCAATCGGTTCCGCCAACTCCGCCATACCTTGCGCTAAACCAGCCAACCATTGCGGATCAGATTCTGGTATGGTCAGACCTAGGGTAAAGAACGCCGGTTTCGCCCCCATCGCGGCCAAATCACTGACGCACGTTGCCACCGCACGATAACCAATATCGACTGGGTCTGCGTCGAACGGAAAGTGTCGCCCTTCGACCAAGGTATCCATCGAGAATACTAAGCTTTGCCCTTGTGGCACTTGGATCTGAGCGCAATCGTCGCCGATGCCTAGCATAAGGTCACTACGCCCTTGCGTGCTCGCCATCACCGACGCTTGAAAGATGTTTTGTATCAACTCGAATTCTTTCAACACTCTGCCCTTTTATTGTCTTCGCAGGATATATTCACCGCCAAAAATACTGACAAGAGGATACCGTATTGCAAGAGATATGTCAGAAACGAAACAGTGCAGATCGTTCAGTGGCGGATTGCGCATTCATAGGCAGGACGTCGACGTTTTACTGAATCATCGACGGCGCCAATATTACCAACGCCTGCCTTAACAACGACTAAAATCATTCCATATTGGAATATGTAATGTAAGCATTCGTTAAATTACTTTATCATGAGAATAATCAACCGTTTTGCATGATGAGGCCGACTATGCGCAACTATCTTCCGTTTATGAGTTCCCTAGCCTTCTTTGAATCCGCGGCTCGATTGGAGAGTTTTACCAAAGCGGCAGAAGAGTTGTGTGTTACGCAAAGTGCGGTTAGTAAAAAAATAAAAACACTGGAAGAGTGGCTCGAGTTTGATTTGTTTATCCGAGAACCAAGACAACTTACTCTTACCGATGCAGGTTGTGAGTTTTATGACGAGGCAAAAAGTGCCCTACGCCAGATGGCTGAAAGCGTCGAACGAATTAGGCGCCATGCCAATACCAACACGGTGACCATCACTTGTACTCAGGCGGTTTCACATTACTGGCTATTTCCGCGTATTACGCGCTTTAACCTTGGGCACCCAGATATTGCCATCAATATTTATGCTTCAAACGACATAAGGGAAGACACGTGCTCTCAATTTGATCTTGGCGTGCTTAACGGAACAGGAGTATGGCGATCTGATTTCAATAGCCACCTGCTGTTTCGCGAAAGAATTTACCCCGTGTGTCATGTTGATTACCCTGTTGATTCGCTTTTAACACCTGATGATTTGCTCAGTAAAAAACTAATTCATCTTGACCCGTCTGCATGGCGTTGGCCTACGTGGATTGATTGGTTTGCGAGCTGTGGAATTGACTATGAGATCCCCTTAAATGTTCAGACATTTAATCAGGTCACCCTTGGACTTGAAGCAGTTAGACTGGGGATGGGAATAGGCCTTGGATGGGAGTTTATGACAGAACAGATGCTTGAACGACACGAATTGAAACGCGTAAGTGATCACTTCTATGCACCTAACATGGCTGATTATTTAGTTTATCGACAATCAAAAGCACTATCCGAAGCCGCTCAGACATTCCGTGACTGGCTCTTGGCTGATATCTCTAAGGACATTTCGAATGAAGGAATGACATGAGCTTTTTCATACATTCCAACATAGCTTCACATTGACCCATTCATCATGAATTCCTTTTTGGAATGGCTCAATTCTAATAAGTCGTTTGTTTAAATCTTTATCTCTCCCTAACATTGCTTCGAACAATGACCTGACCGGAGCAACTAAATGAAAAAAATAAAACGATTTCCTACCATAGATGGCTCTTTAGGATGGTATGAAACCATGCCAATTCAAAGAACGCATCCTGTTGTTCAGGTAACAGAAAATAGGACATTTGATTATATTGTCGTTGGGGCGGGATTCACCGGTTTATCAGCGGCGGGAAGATTGGCCGAATTAGAGCCTCAGTCGAGTATTGCTCTGGTTGATGCCCTAATGGTTGGGCAAGGCACCTCTGGGCGCAATGCAGGGTTCATTATTGACATACCTCATAATCTCGATGCCACTAATGCGGACGCCATCGCGGATATCCAAGTAAAAAATCTAAATATGTTTGCGATTTCTAGGTTAGATCATATTCGTAAATCACAGGGCGATAACGTTTATTGGCATCAGGTTGGTAAATACCTAGCAGCACATGAAGAAAAACATATCAAAAATTTAGACGGCTTTGCCGCAATGCTTGATAATATCAATATGTCTTATTTTGTGATGGAAGGCTCCGAACTAAAAAATAAACTGGGAACCAATTATTATAAAAAGGCCATTTTCACTCAGGGCAATGTGCTTGTAAATCCAGCTGCCCTTGCCCATTCTATTTCTAAGAACCTGCCCGATAACGTAGTGGTTTTTGAGAACTCAAAAATCACAGGCTTTGACTGGAATACTAAAAAAGTGTTTTTTGGTCAAAAGGTATTGCAGGCGAATAAGATTGTTTTGGCGACCAATTCTTTTACAGAGGAATTTCAGGGATGCAAAAGTAAATTAGCTCCTATTTACACTTACGCTAGTTTAACACGCCCATTAGCAGGCAAAGAATTAGCACATTTTAAAAATGTTAGTCCATGGGGAGTCACGTCAGCACACCCAGCAGGGTCAACGGTTAGATTCACACCAGATAACCGAATACTCATTCGCAACTCTTTTGATGTTTTACCGGAACTTAGCAGCAATCAGCAACGCATCCAAAACGCTAAAAAGCATCACAGGTCTTCGTTCCTTAAACGCTTTCCGTTTCTGAGCGCAGTTCCCTTTGAGCACAGCTGGGGCGGAATGCTCTGCATGACTCGAAATCACGAACCCGTCTTCAACGAGTGTTACCCCGGCGTTTTTGCCATCGCCGCAATGAATGGTGTTGGCATCGCAAAAGGCACTTATCTTGGCTACTACATGGCGGAAATGATGGTTGGTAACAAGAGTAACAATCTAAACTTTATTCTGAGTAGCTCATCCCCAAATTGGATACCGCCCGAGCCATTTAAAAGCATAGGCACCAACATGCGACTCTCTTTTGAGCAGTATTTGGCGAAAGGCGAAAAATAATAACTGAAATCCGAGCTTGCTTAGCATGAAGCACGCTCGAATTTCCAACAGAACGCAGACACAAAAAAAACAGATCGCTCGACGGCTGATCTGCTTTTTTTGTGTTTGATTGTTGGCTAAAAGTGGCGCTTTAATCTTCTTCTGAACGCTTAGCACGTGTCTTTGGTATTGCTACGACTTCAACGTAAAAAGTTTTCCAATGTTGGCTTTGCGCCGAGCTAATATTGGTATTAATATCACCTTCGTGAATCGCTCTCGCCTTGTCAGCCGTTTGACCAAACTTGCAGTTAAATCCCCAAAAATCCGCGCCTTCAGGCAAGGCTTTATTACGCTCTGCTTTGATGTACTGCTTAACTTCATTTTTCGCTTCTTCAATGAGGCGCTGGTATGGTTTTTTTGGGTGAGACAATACAAAGTTCTTTTTCATTATGATCCTAAAAATATTGGGTAAGGCAGCGTAACAACAACCCTAATAGCTACATATGATAGCGGTTTAAGCAGTATCCGGCCATGAATATGAGCGATTAGAAGCATTTTTCCTTTGTCTATTCACAACCTGCAGAAGAATTATCGTCGTGGTTATGAAGATAAAGCATTATAGAAACTGAAACGCTATTTTTCACACGCTATGACCCGATCTAGGGACGCTTGTTTGAGTGATCTTCCATTTCAACTTCTAACTCTGCTTTGGCTTCGCGCTCGGCTTCCGCATGATCGGCTGCCCATTCACCCGCCGCTTCAACGGCGACAGGTGAGGCGGTAGGTAAGACGCCTAAGTAGCTGTCAGTGTCTTCAACCGCTATCTCCTCATCTCGCTTAGTCATGCTGTATAAGGCAAAGCTTGCAATGCCTAGAAACGTTACTCCCACCACAACCCAAAAAGCGTCAGGCCCGAACATTTGCATAAACCAACCGCTCAACAAGGGCCCCGCAATAGCACCCAAACCAAACGTGAAAACAAGCCCTCCAGATGCGGCTGGCATATCACTTGGAGAAAGAGAATCGTTGGTATAAGCCAAAAACAAAGCGTAAAGCGGCGTTGTTACACCGCCAGCAAAAAAGGCCGACGCCATCAAAGGCCAAAAAGCACCATGGCTCATCCAACCAAACACACAGGATAAGCCCCCGACACAAGACGCCACGAAAATCAGCTTACGTCGATCCATCCGGTCAGAAAGCCAGCCAATAGGGTATTGCATTAAAAGCGCACCAGCGAACAACATCGCAATGAACAGCGCGATGCTGTTCGCCGTCAGCCCAATCTGACTACCAAAAACCGCCCCCATACCTGATTGGGTAGCATAAACGCTACCCAATAGGAAAATCCCCACCGTGCCGAGTGGCGAGTTCATAAAGAGAGACCGCAGAGACATTGGACGTGCCACTTCAACGGCTGGAACAGAGGACACAGAGAGAAGAATGGGCGCAAAAGAAATCGACACAAGGATCGAAGCACAGATGAAAAGCACTGACGTTCCTGCATCACCCAATGTGAGTAAGCCCTGCGCTCCGATGATGCCAAATGTTTGGGCAATCATATAGGTGGATAACACTTTGCCTCGGGTCTCATTGGTCGCCGAATCGTTTAACCAACTTTCTGCCGCAACATAAATGCCCGACATACAAAAACCCACCAACAACCGTATAAACGTCCAGGCCCAAGGGTCTGTCAGCAACGGAAAGGTAATCAAGCCTGCCGACATAAAACTGCCCAGTGCCGCAAACACACGCACATGGCCCACTCGACGAATCAATAATGGGGCAAAACGGGCGCCAGATAAAAAACCAACGTAATAGCCTGATGTAATAATCGCCAGCGAAGCAGAAGAAAAACCTTCAATTCCACCCCGTAAACCGATCAGAGTGGAATGCATACCATTGCCCAACATAATGAGCACGATACCGAGCAATAAAGCCCAAACCTTTGACAATACCTGAACCATTCCCTACCTCCGCTGTTTACACAAACAGCCCTATTATTAGGCTTAATCCATTAAAGTGGCATCACCTGTTACGACACTATTCTTATTCTCCCCTGCATTACCAACTAACACCGCCATAATATTGATTATCACCGCCAAAACAACCGGTTCCACCAAAATCGAGGCATAAAAAAGCCCCGTTATTAACCAGTAATAACGAGGCTCTTAGTAATCTTTCAAGAACGCTTAAAATAGCGTTTAAATAATTGTTTGCAATTACTTATTAGCTAGTCGACGTTCAGCGATTTCTTCGCGACGAACACGTTGCGCTAGTTTGTCTAGAATGCCGTTAACATACTTATGACTTTCCGTTGCGCCAAAACCTTTTGCTAACTCAACACTTTCGTTGATCGCTACACGGTATGGCACGTCTAAACGTTGTGACAGTTCGAATGAACCGATGCGCATGATGGCCAATTCAATTGGGTCTAGTTCGCTCAATGGGCGATCTAATAACTCTTCAAACAAGTTATCCAATTTTTTCGCGCTGGCAGTAACGCCTTGCAAAATTTCACGGAAGTAGACTTTGTCGCAAGAATCCATGTCCTGATCCATCACGAACTGGGTTTCAATCTCGCTAACCGCAGATTGATTCATCTGCCATTGGTAGACCGCTTGTAATGCCAAACGACGAGAAGCACTGCGCAATTGCGAACGCGAAGGCTTCTTTTCCTTGCGTTTTGGTGCTGGAGTTTGGTCGTTTGTTGTTTCCACTTCGCTCATTTTTCGCCTCAGTTGTCCAGACTACGCCGCCTTATGGGCTGACGTTTTTCGTCTGTTTGGAAGTACCTGTTTTGTCTATTAGGCGTTCTAATAAACAACACCTACGGTCATTATGGCCAAAGGTACAAATATACTATTTATCTTGGCCGGCGATTATAGCAATTTTTATTCTACGTTTCTTGGCAAAGTTCTCTAAATATCGTTAAGAAAACACGGTTTCCCGTGATTTTCTTAAAAAAGGCTGAGAAAGCAATCACTCACGTCTCGTCTATTCTTCTAAGCCATCATCAAAGTCGTCGCCAAAATCGTCATCTAGGTAATTTGGTTGATAAACCAAGCGTAAATCTTGCCCTATTTGGCTCACCGATTTAAGTTCTAGCTCGACGGCTTCGTCTATTGTCTCTAATGGTAGTTGAAATAATGGTCGTGCGCTGGAGCCAAGTAGTTTCGGTGCCATGTAGACCACAATTTCATCGACCAAACCCGCTTGTAAAAAACCACCTGCCAATTCCGAGCCCGTTTCTAACAAGACTTCGTTGATTCCAGCGTCAGCGAGCTGCTCCATCGCGTCTAATAAGTCTAAACGTCCGTCTTCGCCGCGCGGCGAAAAGCGAACTGTGACGCCTTTTTTCTTCAACGCTTCCAAATGCTCGTTTTCTAGATCGTCTTCAACACAAAACACACAGGCTTGATTGCTTGGATACAGAATTTTTGCTTCTGGAAGAATAGACAGCGCGGTGTCCATCACAACACGAAGAGGTTGACGAACGGTTTTTGCGTCGGCGTCTTGGTCGTCGCTGTCGATACGAACCGTCATGCTTGGGTTGTCCATTAGGACAGACCCAATACCGGTGACAATCGCATCACTTTGAGCGCGTAATCGTTGTACATCAAGGCGCGCTTCCGGTCCCGTAATCCATTGGCTTTCGCCAGATTCCATGGCCGTACGGCCATCTAAACTCATCGCCAACTTCACTCGAATGAAGGGAAGTCCTTCGCGCATGCGTTTTACAAAACCAGGATTTAACGCTTCGCAATCGGCTTCTAACACCGGCCCGATGACGTCGATTCCTGCTTTTTTGATTTTCGCTAAACCACGACCAGAGACGTCTGGATTCGGATCTTGCATGCCGTAAACAACGCGAGCGACACCCGCTTTGATCAAGGCATCCGCACAAGGCGGTGTCTTGCCATGATGACTACAAGGTTCTAATGTCACATACGCGGTTGCGCCGGTGGCATCTTGTTTCGCGTCGGCCAGTGCATTCACTTCGGCGTGGCCTTCTCCGGCTTTTAGGTGAAAGCCTTGTCCGATAATTTGCTCGTCTTTAACCAACACACAGCCCACACGTGGATTAGGGTGCGTGGTATAAAGGCCTTTTCGCGCGAGCTGAATGGCTTTTTCCATCCAATGTTCGTGGTTATTCACTGTCATACTTTGTCTTCTTTAGGAGATTCTAGGGCGTCGGCGCTGTGGCTTTCTAGGCGATCTACCGCCTCGCGAAATTCACTGATGTCTTTAAAGCTTCGATACACAGAAGCAAAGCGAACATAAGCGACTTGATCAAGGCGCTGTAATTCTTCCATTACCGCTTCACCCGTCCAACGAGAAGGCAGTTCTCGTTCACCAGTGGCTTGCATTTTCTCTTTAATACGAGAGATCGCGGTTTCGACGGCTTCAATACTGACGGGGCGTTTTTCAATGGCTTTAATAATGCCATTGCGCAACTTGTCTTCGTCAAAGGGTTCACGACTGCCGTCGCTTTTGATCAATTTTGGCATTTGTAACTCGGCCACTTCGAACGTAGTGAAGCGTTCTTGGCAATGGTTACAGGTACGGCGACGGCGAACTTGTGCGCCTTCAGAAACCAGTCGAGAATCCACTACTTTAGTATCTTGAGTTCCACAAAAAGGGCATCGCATAGTGCTTCCAATATCGCTAATTTGATGTAAAAATGCCTGAGTATAGGCCGTCATTTTCTGGCTCAAATCATACCAATCTCGCCATCATTTAGCTACTGAGCTACAGCGAGCGTTTCATCCTTTTGTTTCATCAAAAAATGGATAAGGTCATAAGGAAATTTATGCCACTTGCAGAATTATCAGGTTTGGTTGCTGCGCTTTGCTGGACCATCTCAAGCTTAATGGCACCGGGGCTCATACAGCGTTTTGGTACTATGCGGTTCAATACCATGAGGATCATGATCGCCAGCGCTATTCTGCTACTCATCTGTTTGGTCACTCAGCGGTTTAACGCGTCATTATGGCAGCATGCTGACCTTATTATGCTGTCGGGGGTGCTGGGGATTTTTCTTGGTGATACCATGTTGTTTACCGCCGTTCATCGTCTTGGTCCACGGCGCACTGGGGTCATTTTTGCCACGAATGCGCCCATGTCAATTTTACTCGGCTGGTTGTTTCTCAATGAGCACCTCTCGCTGAATCAACTCTTCGCCTGTGGCTTAGTGTTAAGCGGCGTGGTTATCGCCATATTGTTTGGGAAACGACACAGCCTTCATGCTTGGGAGCAAACCAAAGGCAAGCTTAGCATCGGAATTTTGATGGCGCTCGGCGGCGCATTGGGTCAAGCCAGCGGCGCACTGCTCAGCAAGCCCGCATTATTGGATGGTGCAGACCCTATCGCTGTTTCTGCTTTGCGAGTTACCACTGGCGCGGTTGCCCTTATGTTGGCTTATGGATTGTTTTACCGACACAGACAACCCGAACACGCCATTGCTTTTTCGCAGCTCACTCGGCAAGACTTCATCGGTATTACCGCTCTCGCCACGATTGGCATGGTGATTGGTATGAGCGTTTTGGTATGGGGCGTTGGCAACGCCAATGTCGGTATTGTCACCACGCTTTCGGCGGTGGTTCCCGTACTTATCCTACCGGGATTGTGGATTACCACGAGTCAAAGGCCAACATTTGGCGCTTGGCTTGGTGCGATTTTAGTAGTGACAGGTGCGGCTCTGATTATTCTTCATTAGCCTTAGCTGTGCTATTCTTAGCGCACTCGTTTCGTTTGGCTCGTCATCGATTCGCCTACCTTCATTTGGCAACCATGACGTGTATTTTCAATCATTCAATAAGTTGACTCTTTTATGGCTCAGTTTGTATACAGCATGCATCGCGTTGGGAAAGTTGTTCCACCTAAACGCGAAATTCTTAAAGACATTTCTCTTTCCTTCTTCCCTGGCGCTAAGATCGGCGTTTTGGGTCTTAACGGTTCTGGTAAATCGACGCTTTTACGCATTATGGCGGGCGTTGATACAGAACATAACGGTGAAGCACGCCCAATGCCGGGTATTAAAATCGGCTACTTGGAACAAGAACCTCACCTTGACCCAACCAAAAACGTACGTGGCATTGTTGAAGAAGCCTTCGAAGAAGTTATCACGGCGATGGCGCGCTTAGACGCGGTTTACGCCGAATACGCCGAACCAGATGCCGACTTTGATGCACTGGCAAAAGAACAAGGTCAACTTGAAGCCTTGATCGAATCGAAAGAAGGTCACAATCTAGAACGCGCGTTAGAAGTCGCTGCTGACGCTCTTCGCCTTCCACCTTGGGAAGCCAGCGTTGAGCATCTTTCTGGTGGTGAACGTCGTCGTGTCGCACTTTGTCGTCTATTGCTAAACAAGCCAGACATGATCCTTCTGGACGAGCCGACTAACCATTTGGACGCCGAATCCGTGGCTTGGTTAGAGCGTTTCTTGAAAGATTATCCGGGCACCGTTGTGGCAATTACCCATGACCGTTACTTCCTAGACAACGCCGCGGGCTGGATTTTGGAATTGGACCGTGGTCACGGTATTCCATACGAAGGTAACTACTCTTCTTGGTTAGAGCAGAAAGATGCTCGACTACAAACCGAAGCGAAGCAACAAGCGTCCCACCAAAAAGCCATCAAATCGGAGCTTGAATGGGTTCGTCAAGGCGCCAAAGGTCGTCAATCTAAATCTAAATCGCGTTTGGCTCGATTCGAAGAAATGAATTCACAAGAATTCCAAGATCGTAACGAAACCAACGAATTGTACATTCCACCAGGGCCACGTCTTGGTAGCAAAGTCATCGAAATCGAAGGCGTAAGTAAAAGCTTCGAACACAAGATGCTGCTTGAAGACTTCAACATGGTGGTGCCGCAAGGCGCGATCGTCGGTGTGGTGGGCGGTAACGGTGCGGGTAAATCGACTCTGTTCAAAATGATCGCTGGCACAGAAAAGCCTGATACAGGCACAGTGACTTTGGGTGAAACCGTACAGCTTGCTTACGTGGATCAAATGCGTGAACTGGATGGAGACAAAACCGTCTTTGAAGAAATCGCAGACGGTCAAGACATGATCACGGTGAACAACTACAAAGTTGTGTCTCGCGCTTACATCGGTCGCTTTAACTTCAAAGGATCGGATCAACAAAAGCTCGTTAAGCATTTGTCTGGTGGTGAACGTAACCGTTTGCACCTTGCAAAACTGCTTAAAGAAGGTGGCAACGTATTGCTACTGGATGAGCCGACCAACGACCTTGACGTTGAGACATTGCGTGCACTGGAAGACGCGTTACTTGCCTTCCCAGGTGCCGCGATTGTTATTTCCCATGACCGTTGGTTCCTTGACCGTATCGCGACACACATCCTAGCGTACGAAGGCGATTCTAAAGCCGTCTTCTTTGAAGGTAACTACGCGGAATACGAAATCGACCACAAAAAACGCACAGGAAACGACGCGACACCAACGCGCATCAAATACAAACGTATTGATGCTTAGTTGTTGAGTTAACGCTTAGAAAACAAAAACCGCTTGCAGGAATGGAAGCGGTTCTTTTATTGCGGGTCCCGTTTTGTAATATGTACTTTAAAGCTATTATTTTTGGTTGTAGCATATTCAACTTTATCTGAAAGACCTAAACTTTCTAAAGTACTCAGCAATACTGCCTTATCACTTGGGTCCATTCGTTTACCTATAATCACTTTAGAAAGAGACTCAATATGATAATGCTTGAGACCGGACGTCTCTGATAAAAAACGATATTCCCTTTCATTCACAAACTCTTTAGGTTTTTGGAAAAAGCAAAACTTGCATATACGTTTTGTATTTCTAGAAGTATTATCAACACCTGCTACTTGCTCTATTCCCCAACTTTCATTGATCAAATTATCAGCCCCTGACAGTACCTTTCGATACTTATTGTAATCAACCTCGTCATGTAAAAAGAGTCGACTTTGAATGCCTTGAACAAATGAATCAAAATCAAACACCAAAAAAAATCCTTTTAATTGATTACCGTAATGAGCCCACATAAAAGGCGATGCTTCAACATCTGTGCTTTCTCCCTTAGCCATTGCAAGAATACCAAACTCGCCTAAACCTGAAATGTCAGGTCTATAACGATCTACATAATCAGCATCCAAAAGTTGAAACATATTTTCTGTCGGATCATTCAACTGATCCGACTTAGCAAAATACAAACTATGCTTGAACAATGCCTCAAGGGATCTAGTGCTGACCGTTTGATACTTATATAAATTCATGATTTTTCCACTCCATCAAAATTTAATGAGCGATTAAACATTGATCCACCCCATAACATGTAGTCCCTCATTTTCTTGAAAAAATGAGAGACTAGCGAGTTTGATGTACACGAGTGAGAGACAAACCATCTTGTATCTCATTTTTATGAAATAGTGAGATACAAATTTCATGTTAGTCATCCTCGAATTAGTAAAGCTAGGCTATCGTTTCTATCCCTTTTCGCTCCACCAACGAAAGCATTTTCAATGCGGCACCTCTAGGCTTACTTTCGCCCTGCTCCCATTTTTTAACGAGCTTATCGCTGACGTTGAGGTATTGCGCGAAAACAGGCTGGGAAAGATGGTTGGCGAGCCTTAGTTTTTTGACTTGTTCAGGCGTGAAGTCATGAATAGAGGTTAAGCATAAGGTATCAAACCGACGCATGGTGGTTTTATCAATCACACCTGCTTTCTTAAGGCCTTTGGCTGTCTTATGAACAGACGTTAAAATATCACTCATGGCGATCTCCTTCTTGGCAATTTTCTACTTTGATTAATTCTTTCGAAGCCATCAAGCTTTCTAGTTCGCTCTGGCTAAAACTAATAAAGACTTGGGCTAGCTCCCTTAGCGCGATTTGCTCTTTTTTCGTGATGTTAGCGCGTTTGTTTTTAGCAAAGGCATACAAGAAAAAGTATTTTTCACCAATGACAGCGCCAATAATTGTTCGATAGCCGCCACTCTTACCTTTGCTCTCTGTTGCCACTCTCTTTTTATAGAGAGCGCCACCTAGGTCAGCATCAACTAATCCTCTCTGGATCTCATCACATGCTTCGATGAGATCCATATCAGACAAACGATCTTTTTTAATTAAAGAACAAAACTCTTTCGTTTTATAAATCAAAGTATACCCTCCTTGGGTAGTATTTCAACAATACTCAACACATCCTGTGCACCTCTTCCAACAATTTAACGGTAACATCAATAATTCACTAGTGGAAAAAAAACCGCTTACTTGTAGGTAAACGGCTTTCGGTAAACGGCTGTGAAAAAAGAAGCTGGTGTTACACAACATCCACGCTGATTAACATACCATGTTCGCCAACAACGTCATTTTTACCTAAGCAAATATCGGTTCCGATAAGTCCGTTTAAGCTGCCGGTCATGAAAAAAAAGTCGTCAACGTAACCTCGGCGAACGCATTCTTGCACGCCTTTCAACAGCACTTTTTTCTTCTGTTCAAAGAAGTCTGGCGTACTGGTTGAATAGTCGTAAGTTTGGTTTTGGTGACCGCTTTTAAGAGTAAAATCGTCAGCGATAGGTTGGCTAGAAACTAGGATGCCGTAGTTATAATAAAAATCACAAGACGGGGAGCTGTTGTGGTTAATTTTAGGGCGCAATACTTCGATGGCCACCAGCGGTTCGCTGCTTTTCACGCTGTATGCTATGTCGCTGGCCAAGATAGGCACGCTGCATTGGTAGCAAATTTCAACTTCTATGCCGGATAATTCGTTTTTCGGTAATTGAGTTCCTTGATTGTCGAAAATCTGAAAATCAAAAATAGGAGAGATAATAAACACGCCCGAATCGTCGACAACTTTCCAGCCTTTTATCACCGCACCTTTGCTCGTTAGCTCGGCAATCAATTGGTCCTGTGCATGACAAATGTCGTCGTAGTTATCGTGAATAGAGGTAAAAGCACCGTCTTCAAACGCACGGAGAATGGCGGAGTATTCTGTAAAATTCATTCAACAATCCCTAAAAAAACAGATCAGCATCAAGCATTAAGAGCAAAAATAGAAACGCTAATATACAAGATTTTGCCTTGATAAAAAGCAGGCTTGTTGCTGATCGTTCTTTTTCGTTTTGTCTTTTTACGACGCCATCACCTCAGACAGGGCACTTGCCAAGAAAGGAACATCACTTTCTTTCAATCCTGCTAGATTGATTCGACCACCATCAACAAGATACACACCAAATTGCTCTCGTAAGCGCATCACTTGGTCTGCGCTTGCGCCGATGATAGAGAACATGCCTTTATGCTGAGCTATAAAATCAAACTGATGCGTGCCAGTCTGAATTTGCATGGCGTCTACTAAGGAAGATCGAACACCTTGGATGCGTTGTCTCATTTGTGTTACTTCGGTCAGCCAGAACTCTTTTAATGCTTGGTCTTCCAAAATGATACGAACGATCGAAGCACCATGATCAGGTGGCATGGTGTAGGAGCTGCGTGCGCATTCCATGATACGACTTTTAATACACTCGCTCTGTTGTAAGGTGTCGGACGCAATCACTGCTAATCCCGTTCTTTCGCGATACAAACCAAAGTTTTTTGAACAAGAGCTGGCCACTAAATAAGAAGGGACACGTTCAGCAAGGTAACGAAAACCTGCCGCGTCTTCTTCCATGCCGTCGCCAAAACCTTGATACGCCATGTCAATAAAGGGCAAGAAGCCTTGGGCATTGGCCATCTCCGTGATTGACTGCCATGCGCGATAACTTAAGTCTGCGCCTGTTGGGTTGTGACAGCAGCCATGCAGCAAAACCACATCATTTTTACCCAGTGTGGACAGCGTCGCCAACATGCCCGTCTCATTAACCATTTTGGTTTGAGGGTCAAAATAAGGGTAATAAGCCACCTCAAGCCCGGCTGTTTTCATAATCGGCGCATGATTTGCGTAACTTAAATCACTCATCCATATTTTGGCGGATGGGTTCGCCATGGCGATGACATCAGCCAGTAATCGTAACGCACCACTGGCTCCAGGTGTTTGAACAGCTATAGCGCGCGAACGACTGCTGTTTTCGCCCAATAGTAATTCTATCATGGCGCTATTGAAGCGTTCGCATCCTGCCAAGCCGACGTAGCCTTTACTTTCTTGTGTGTTAAGCAAACGCTCTTCTGCTCTTTTAACGGATTGCAAAACAGGCGTGACGCCTTGTTCATTACGATAGACACCCACACCCAAATCCAATTTATTTGCGCGAGCGTCCTGCTGACAAGCCAGCGATTGAGACAAAATAGGGTCTTTCGCAGCGGGAATAAGATTGCTAAACATCAGATACCTTCCGTAAATTCAACAGAAAAAGAACAGTTTAAGAGACATAATAAAAAACGACTAGCGCGATGATTTTACGATTCCACTCGCGAACACCACCCCGACACAGACAAAACATAACCCTATTGTAGCCGCGAAGCCGATGGATTCATGCAATAAAGGAATCGCTAACAGCGATGCTAATACTGGCGTTAATGCGCCCATTGCTGCGGTTCTTTCTGCGCCTAATGAGTTGATGGCGTAACCATAACTAAACCCTGTACAAAGCCCGACAAGAATAGATTGAACAAAGAACTGCCACGCCAATTCGTTGACGCTGACCAAACTCATTCCCGATGACACCACGCCGGTTGCCAGCAATCCCACCAATATACAAGTCGACACTAGGCCAAGCAGTCCGGTGGCGGCCAAAGGCGGCAAGCCTGCAACTCGCAGACAAATGGTATAAACCGCCCAAAAGAAGCTCGCACCAATAAACAATAAATCCCCTTTCCACACGTCACCATTGAGTGACCACATAGAAATAAGCAACAAGGCAACAACGCCAATCATGATGGCAATAAGCCCCAATAAACGAGGACGACTCAGCGGTTCTTTAAACACAAAAAACGCGATGGCCGTGACGAACAAAGGGAACGTACCTGGAATCAATAAGCCAGCATGAGACACGGGCGCATAATGCATACCAGCAGAGCTTAAGAAAAAGAAAGGCACACCAGCCCCGAGCACAATACCAAACAAGGTCCATTTAGGAACCGTCAATAACAACCGACGAGAGCGATACAAAAATGGGAACAGCACCAGTGCAGGAATACCATAGCGCATCAACGCTAAATCAAATGTCGTCAGCGCAGATTGTGCGCCCATTTTGACGCTGACCAACCAGCTGGCCCAAATACACGCGGTAATAAAAGCCGCGATCAGCCCAAATTTTAACGTCGCCCCTGAGGCAATATGCCGATAGCTTGGATTTGATGCTGCTTTTGGATGTGTAACGTCGCTCATGATCTGCCCTGATAAAATACGTATGTCAAAAATGAAGTAATGTATTCATTATAGGGATAGATTCATGAGCATGTCCTTGCCATTAGTACCCTTAAATATTAAATTATTGGCAGAATATACTTATTTAACCACCTTATAAATGCAGGTATGCCAATTTGAAAGTTGATAACACAGATGTTCAAATATTAACGCACCTACAAAATGATGGCCGCCTGAGTAATGTTGAATTAGCGGAGCAAATTCACTTATCCGCGTCGCCCTGCCTGCGTCGTGTTAAACAATTAGAATCGTCAGGGGTGATTAAAGGCTATAAAGCGAGCCTTGAACGTAAAAAGGTCGGTTTGTCGATGACAGTGTTTATTGAGGTTCGCTTGAAGAGCCATACTAGCGAAGCCAGTGAAGCGTTTGAGGAAAGCGTGGCCAACTTGCCCAATGTGATTAGTGCGTATTTGGTGTCTGGGTTTGCCGATTACCGACTAGAAGTTGTGGCGAAAGACCTTGCGGATTATGAGAGCATTTTAAGAGCCATGCAAAATCTGCCTTACGTGAAAGACATTCACAGTAATTTTGCGATCCGAGCCATTAAAAGCGATGCGCCGTTGCCGTTATAGTGTTTTCTATATTAAGAAAGCATTTATAGTGACAAACTCAAGTGAAACAAATAAGGCAAAAAATAAAAAAGCAGGGTCTAACATACGTTTATCTAAAGACGCTTTTTGCCTTTGTCTATGACATCAAGTAAAACAGCATTATTAAGAGGATAGTCACGCCTCATCTATGCTTCACTATTTTGACATTTGAAAAGAGCAACGCGATAAAATGAGCTTCCCCACACACCGTGCCAAACTCGCCCTTGCGGCTTGGTTAGAAACTCACACTCAGTTTCGGCTGTCTGCCCATGCGAGTGATCTCACCTCCGCACTAGCAGCGCTCGACACCCAGCCTCAGACCAACAGTTATTCAGCTCAATTCTCTCGCTTAAAGCGCTATTTTAATCGCATTATTTTGGGTGTACTAGCCGTCTCATTTTTGCTCGGCTTAATCGCCGTGCCTCCCGCCTTTGCAACAAGCCAATCTAATCAGGTCAATATTTTTTGGTTATTCATCATATTACTGGGTTTTCACGCACTTAACTTCGCGCTTTGGTTTATCACTATGATAGCGACAATGAACCAGCGCAATGAGAGCAAAGGCTTTTTACTTGGATTATTGATTTTTCTGAACAAGAAAATAAGTAAGCACTCACATTTTGAAGATGATATCAGTGCGGCGTATCTGCATTGGCAGTGTCCAGCTCACTCAAATAAATGGTTGATCAGTAGTATTTCACATGGCGCGTGGGGCTGTTATTTGTTGGCAGGCTGTATCATGACGTTACTGTTGCTGCTTACCAATCAAGTGAATTTTGTTTGGGAAACGACACTATTAAGTGATCAGGCGTTTATTCACCTGACTCAAACATTAAATGTGATTCCACAATGGTTTGGTATTTCACTGCCTAACCAACTGGATATTCTGGCGAGTCGTGTGGATCTCATCTCACAAAATGCGTCTACCCGACAACATTGGGCTAATTTTTTACTGGCCAGCATTATGATTTACGGTGTGCTACCAAGACTATTATTCATGCTTATAAGCTTAGGAATGTACCATTTTAAACGCGCGACTCAACCACTTGGCACACAAGAACGTATTATTAAAAATCGCTATTCACGTCAAGAGAGTCAGAATAGAACGATCTTAGACAATGACCATCATGCATCGTCTACGTTACAAGGCAATGCTCATGACGAGAACATGAGCACTCTTCCAGACAGTGTCTTTTTGCAACACTGGGCTTTATTTGAATGGAGCGGTTTAAAACCCAATTATTTGAGCACCGCGCGTTCTTTGTCGTTTTTAAATAGCCGAGAAGAGCAAGATCGGTTTTTAGACGTACCCAACCAAGAGCCTACTTACATCTTAGTCGATGGTGAACAAAGCCCAGACCGCGGTAGCAGACGATTTTTTGCCCGAGTAAGTGCCTCTTATAGCTCGCTGTATATGGTGATATGTGGCGATGAGCACGCTACCTTCATCGAGGATTGGCAACGACTTGCCAGAGAAACACATTTGCCTTCCACCCAAATACTACGAAAGGATTAACCCGTGTCGATTTCTCTTTTGGTCGTTGGTCACGCTAATACCGGCAAAACATCACTCATTCGCACTTTATTGCGTCGGCAAGACTTTGGTGACGTTAGCGACAGAGCTGGAACCACGCGCCATGTGGAAAGCGTCAAGATCAGCATAGGACATCAAACCATTGTGACGTTAACTGACACACCGGGGTTTGAAGATTCCATTGGTTTATGGGACATCCGTCACACTGAGCCTTTTCGTTCCTTTCAAGGCGCAGATTGGTTAGGGCCTTTTTGTGACAGCCACTTTGCCCAAGATGAATTCGAACAAGAAGCCAAAATACTCAAGCAACTAACAAACACCGATATCATTCTCTATGTGATTGATATTCGACAAGCCCCACTCGGCAAATATTTAGACGAACTTGCGTTACTGGCCAGCGCCAATAAACCGATTATTCCGATATTAAATTTCAGCGCGACACCAAGTGCGCATTTAGACGCGTGGCGTAAAGTCTTGGCAGAACGCCACTTACATGCGGTCGTTAAATACGACTCTGTTGCGTTTTATTTTGAAGATG
This sequence comes from Marinomonas maritima, assembly GCF_024435075.2. Taxonomy (NCBI): domain Bacteria; kingdom Pseudomonadati; phylum Pseudomonadota; class Gammaproteobacteria; order Oceanospirillales; family Oceanospirillaceae; genus Marinomonas; species Marinomonas maritima. Next base: position 77,882 of record NZ_JAMZEG020000004.1, read on the forward strand.
AAAAGCGTTTGTATCAAAGTATTCAAAGCTTAATGCCGGAGCATTACGACGCCGTCAATCAATTGGTTACATCACGTGAAGAAGCGGCTCAACTACGCCTAACAATGGCAAGCAATCAACTGGCTGAATTACTGATCAAAGCGGCGAGCTCCCGCCTTGAGTGCGTCCAGTACCCACCAGAAAGAGCAGAATCAACCGCATTCGAAAATAAAATACGCCAATTGGAACAACATCATATTACCCAGCTATTGCGTCTTTATGAATTTCAAGAAGAAGACTTAGTTGTGTCGCCATTGGCGATTCAAAATGACCGCTGGCAGCAGGATATTTTCGAGGCAGAGACACTAAAAGAATGGGGCATTGAAACTGGCACAAGTGCATTAACTGGCGCGGCGATTGGCGCAGGGATTGATGTGATGTCGGCAGGGTTGACGTTAGGAACCGCCACCACTATTGGCGCAATTTTGGGCGCCACGTGGAAAACAGGACAGCATTATAAAGACACACTAAAAAGCAAATTCACGAACCGTCACCATTTGTGCTTAGATAGCGCCACGCTCACACTGTTATGTTTACGCGGTTTGACTGCCATTCAGCATTTGCATCAACGCGGTCATGCCTCTCAGCAATCTTACCAACTTATCACCCCATCAAAAGATAATGAGTTTATTGACCAAATGAAGCCTTTTTGGAAACAAGCTCAACAACATCCAGAATGGGAAAATTACGCTCTATCAGAGTCGCACCCTACCCAACAAGGCATACAAGCAATTCTACAAAAAGCGCTTACTTCGAACAAACACTAACGAGCAAGCTCTTGATCTAAGCGTTGTTGAGTGTCGTGCATCTGTTGCTCACACTTTTCCATCAAGGCAATGATGTCCGCTTCATGTAAGTCTGCGGTATCAATTGGCTCAAGCATTTCAACAATCGCCTTACCATTACTCCAGCGATTCAAATTCACTTGTTGATGAGTACTGCTACAAACGATGGGGACGACGGGCACACCTGCTTGAATCGCGGCATGAAACGCACCGCGCTTAAACGGTAGCCAGCCTCGGCCTCGGCTACGTGTGCCTTCTGGAAACATCAAAATAGATAAACCGGTTCTTTTCATACTAGCAACCACTTGGTCTATCGTCGCTATCGCTTGTTTTCGGTTATCACGATTAATTAAAATATTGCCACTGACCCAGTACAAAGCACCAAAAAAGGGAATCCATCGCAAACTTGATTTTCCGACAGTAACAACCCCCTTTGGCACGACAGTCGCCAAGGTAAATAAGTCAAAGTTGTTCTGATGATTTGCCACATAAACCGCTTGAGGAGAATGTTTTGATTGAGACGCAACTCTACCCTCAACCGATAAACCAAACAGCGCCCCTACTTGCGCCAATACTCGGCCTAAATGATAAACTCGATTTTTTGAGCGTAAGGTGAACAAACAGAAAATAATGCCGAATAAGGTAACGGCAATAATCAATAGCAATAACAGTGCTATACGTATCAAAAACAACATATTGCAATAAGCCTCACATTAACAACGTGTCACTCTCGTTAAATTTTATGAAAGTTTTCACGCCATTTAAAGAAATCTTCCGCAATCAAAGGTTTAGAGAAGAAATAGCCTTGTATTTTATCACAATGATACAGCCCTAAAAGTGCCACACCTTCCGCATTTTCAGCGCCTTCTGCTGTTACTTGAAAGCCCAAGCTATGGGACAAATCAATGGTCGCCTTAGTGATAAACTCATCGCCTTTATTGGTATCGATAAACTGTATAAAGGCGCGGTCGATCTTCACCTCATTCACAGGTAGCTCACGCAAATAGGACAATGAAGACTGACCTGTACCAAAATCATCAATAGCAAGATGAACGCCCATTTTCTGCAAGGCTTTCAGCACATTAGTAACTTTCACCCGATCTTTCATCACAGCGCTTTCTGTGACTTCAAGTGCCAAAGCACGCTCTGGTAGACAGTTCGTTTTCAATGCATGAGCAACCATAGCGGGTAATTCTTCATCCACCAGATCATGAGCGGACAAATTCACCGCAACACGAATCTCATGACCATCGGCCCACCAACGGCTCAGTTGAGACAACACCGTGTTCAATACCCATTTGGTTAATAATTGGATGCTGCCCGCGTGTTCAAGTATAGAAATAAATTCATCCGGTGGAACAAAACCCAGCTCAGGGTGGACCCAACGAATCAACGCTTCTGCCTCGTGACAATCATTACCTGCTAGGCCAACCTTAGGCTGGTAAACAACAAACAATTGACCACCTTCTAAGGCGGCAGGCAAATCCCGAATAATCGTCAACTGACGACGGTGATTTTCATCTTGTCCGATTTCATAGAACACACAAAGATTACTTTCTTCTCGAGCTTTGTCAGCAACGATATCTAACCGGCGCATGGCGCTGTTTACATCGGCAGTGGCATGCTCAAAAGGCAGTACAGCAATGCTGATATCAAGACGAATATTTGAACCTTCTTCTACTTCAAACTCTTCGCAGAAAAAACACTTTAAATCCGCACAGTCTTGTTCTGAAATATTGTGTTCGAAAATAAGCAAAAATTTATCGCCGCTAAGACGTGCAATCATGTCAGCGTCACTTCCCCACACTTTAAGGCGCTCCGCCACTGTTGATAACAAAACATTGCCAACATCAAAGCCCAACATATTATTAATGTTTTTGAAGTGTCGAATATTAATCAGTATCAAACCACCTTGAGCCTTAGGCAAGGCTTCACCTAAATACAGCTCTACAGCACTTTGATTGAATAGTCCCGTAAGCTGGTCACGCGAAGCCCGATAAGTCAGTTCTTCTTCGCGACTTACAATAGCATCTTGCATCGTTTTCATGGTGTTAGATAACACACCAAACTCGCCGCTTATTGCTGGTGCTTTCACTTTTTGGTTATTCGCTCCTAATCCAATCTGCGTTGCATAATCGACCAAGCGACCGATCGGTTTAGTCATGGTTCGGGCAAGCATCACACCAAATAAAAAGGCCAACGCCAACGCCCCCGTGAAAATCAAAACCAACTGATTTCGAGTACTGTTGTAGCTTTGTATCCAAGGACCATAAGGAAGATGAATAATGCCCCATTGATCAGTAACACCTAAATCAACGCCCAACGATAAGTATTTCTCATCAGCAGAAAACGCCGGAAGTTTAAGAACACTGCTGATGCTCCCTATTCCTTCAAGCAAGGTGGTTGTCTCGTCTTTAGGCAATGTTGATACGCCATCAAGTACATGAGTATCTCCCACTTCATGAACAAAGCTAATGTCCAAGCCTGTGACGTTCTTAATTTGCTCTGCCAACGTTTGATCCAATAAAAACGCCATGCCGACCCAAGCAATGACATTCGGCGCTCTAACAGGCACTAAAACAAGTTGGTACGCACGATTATCCAAGTCAATCATGGTGCTAATTGACGAGCCTCCAGTGCGACGCGCTGCAAGCACAAGTTCAGAAACTGTGTCACTGACATTAACAGGCTGAGTCGCCGTAATAAGCTCGCCGCCCGGCGACACTAAAATAGACACGTCCGCGCTAATTCGGGCACCATGATTTTGCAAAACAGAGCGGATAGTCCCTGTTTCTCTGGTGGCCACAGCTTGCTTAAAACCAAAGTCAGAGGTCAAAATCTCCACCCCTTTGGTAAGCTGTTCAGCACGCGCTTTTAAGAACAAATCAAATACATTACGCGATACGTCAATGGAGCTCACACCTTGCTTATAGTTGTCTTCTTTTAAAGATGACAACACAGCAAGCGCGGTTCCCAGTTGAGCCAGCGCAAGTAACATCAAGACAAACATAATGAGTTGTGCTTGAAAGCTTTTAAACACCTTGAAATCTCTTTTAATACGAATCACATAGACCTTATCGAATCGGCTATTGGACTTAAACCTAAAAACGCAACGGATGATCAAGAATAATAGGGGTTATACCTCTTTTACGCTATATCCACCCAAAAAGAACTTGTATACAACTCAATATAAACATATGTTAATTCTTTAAACATTTGTTATGTTGACTATGAAAAATCAAACTTATCGCGTCTATGAAGCCATAAAGCTCGATCCACTTGCCTCACAGCAAGCTCTCGCTGATCGACTCAATATGAGTAGAGAATCAGTTGCAGGGCATATTATGCAACTGACTCGGCAAGGCTATATCTTAGGAAAAGGCTATTTACTCGCAGAGCAAAATACCTATGTCGTCATTGGTGGTGCCAACGTGGACATCAATGGCCACAGTAGTGCGGTATTAACCACACATGATTCTAACCCAGGAACCATCAGCCAAAGTCCCGGTGGCGTTGGACGAAATATTGCTGAAAATTTAGCACGCCTAGGTGAACACGTACATTTGATTGCATCTATTGGATTGGATCAACGTGGTAATTGGCTAATAGAACAAACTCGTGCAAGTGGCGTAGAAACACACAATATCTTGCGTCATGACACCCTACCCACAGGCACCTACTTAGCCATCAATAATGACAGTGGGCAGCTACAAGCCGCTATTGCAGACATGCGAATCATCGACACACTTGATGCGCAAAAACTCAGTAGTAAACAAGCGTTACTGCAAAGTGCTTATAGCATCATTGTTGATGCTAATCTTTCCTCCAACACCATCGAATGGCTCGCACAACAATCTCTTTCTGCTCAACTTGTCGCTGACGCAGTGTCCACAGCGAAAGCACCTAGATTACGGCCCATATTAGCGAAATTAACCTTATTAAAAGTCAATCAAGATGAAGCAAGAGCCATTCTTGACTCAAATGAAACAGATCCTAATAAACTCGCAAAAGCCTTACTTAATACAGGCGTTGATGAAGTATTGCTCAGCCTAGGAAGCCAAGGTGTTCTTTTTAGCCGTTCCGAACACAGCCAACTTAAAGCGTGCCATCCCACCTTGCCAGTCAGCGATACCGGTGCGGGAGATGCGCTTTTAGCGGGCTATTTAAGTGCCTGTCAGCAAAATAAAAATCTCGAAGATTCACTCTCTTTTGCCCTCGCTTGCGCGGCGATGACACTAGAAAGTCCTCATGCAAACTACCCAGATCTCACTGTTCAAAACGTCACTCAATGGATAGAAAAACTATGAACCAATACCTAGATATACACCCAGATGTTGCCGCCGCCATTGCAGCGGGAAAACCTGTTGTCGCTCTGGAAAGCACCATTATCTCTCATGGTATGCCATGGCCACAAAATGCCGAAACCGCTAAAAAAGTGGAAAAAATCATTCGTGATAACGGCGCAGTACCAGCGACCATCGCCATCATTGATGGCCGCCTTAAAGCGGGATTAAGCAATGACGAAATAGACACCTTAGCCAAAGCCGGTTTGTCTGTAACGAAGTGCTCACGCCGCGATTTACCCTTTGTTATTGCCCAAAAACAACATGGCGCAACAACCGTAGCGGCGACAATGATTATTGCGGCAATGGCCGGTATTAAAGTATTTGCAACAGGTGGAATTGGCGGAGTACATCGAGGCGCACAGCAAACGTTTGATATCTCAGCAGATTTACAAGAGCTAGCAAAAACCAGCGTGGCGGTTGTGTGTGCTGGGGCGAAATCTATTCTAGACCTTGCGCTAACACGTGAATATTTAGAAACTCAAGGCGTGCCTGTTTTAGGCTATAAAACGGACACTCTACCCGCTTTTTATACCCGTGAGAGTGATCAAACCGTCGACTATAATCTACAATCCGCAAATGACATTGCGAATTTCCTCAAAGCAAAATGGGAAATGCAATTGCATGGTGGGGTGATTATTGCCAACCCTATTCCAGAAGAATTTGCGATGGATAAAGCCGCGATTGATTCAGCCATCAATCAAGCACTAGCCGAGATGAAAGAACAAGGCGTTGCCGGAAAGGAATCGACCCCTTTCTTGTTAGCACGTGTCGCTGAATTAACGGGCGGAGACAGCCTAGCAAGTAATATTCAGTTAGTATTTAACAACGCTCGTCTAGCCGCCAAGATTGCTATCGAGCTCTAGATAAGGCGTAAAAAGAAGGACAACGACTAGCACTCACGTTAACCCTGCCAGTAGTTGTCTTTCCAGTAATCTATTTGGTTGTCTTCGAGGAAGCTCCAAGCGACAAACCGACTGATTTTTTGACCTTGAGCCATGTCAATCGTCTTAACTTGGCGAGCACCAACGTCTTTTAATGTACGATAGATAGTGTCTAAATTCCCCTGACGCGCCACCAAAGACGTGAACCAAAAACATCGATCAGCGTATTGAACACTTTCTTTTACCATTCGAGACACAAAGCCCGCTTCCCCACCATCACACCATAATTCAGGCGCCGTTCCACCAAAGTTTAAAACAGGCTTTTCTACGCTCGGTGTTTTACCTTTTACACCACGCCATTTACGCTGCGATTCATCTATCATCGCCGACTCGCTGGTATGAAACGGAGGGTTGCACAGAGTCAAATCAAATCGGTCTTTTTCTTTCCACACGCCATCAAAGATCTTAGCCGAGTGAGTTTGCAAACGTGCCGTAATAGCGCCTTTCAAACAAACATTGGATTTTATAATGGTATCGCAGGCCGACACGGCTATAGGATTCACATCGGAACCAACAAATTGCCAGCCATATTCTTGATGCCCGATAATGGGATAAACACAATTCGCCCCCACACCAACGTCCAAAACCTTGATGTTTTTTCCACGCGGAATCACGCCTTGATTACTGGTCGCTAGTAAGTCGGCTAAATAATGGATGTAATCGGCTCTACCAGGAATCGGCGGACAAAGGTAACCCGGTGGGATGTCCCAGAATGCAACGCCATAAAAGTGACTGAGTAAGGCTCGGTTTAAGGTTTTAACCGCATTAGGGTTAGCAAAATCCACCGACTCATTGCCGTACTGGTTGAGTTGGATAAAACCAGAAAGCTCGGGACAAGAATCCGCCAAGAGTGCAAAATCATAACGCGCACGATGCGGATTACGAGGATGAAGCTCTAGTTTATTGGTGCGTTTGCTTTTCGTATTCTTGCTTTTTAAGACCACGTAGATGCCATTGAGTTAAACCAAAAGGGGAGTATAACCGAATTCCTGATCATGGACTAAAATGCGTCACCGTCACTCTTTAGGATAAGGAATTAAGGCTTTGACGACCCGCTCACAAATACCTCTAAACCAGATCACACCGGGGTCGTTCTCCACAGATTTTGGCCAACTTGAATAATAATGAATAAAAGGAAAATCCATCGGAAGGTCCTTAATAACCAAACCAAATTGCTTTCGAAAACGTTCCGGTAATAAACCGCTGTTACTCATTAACAAAGACGTTCGACCTACGGTTTCCAGCGCTGCCAGCATATAAGGAGTACGAAATGCAAAATGACGCTCTCTCGCGCGTTCGCCTAGCAATGCATCGCTAATCACAGGGTTAGAACCGCCTAAATTCACCAATACATGAGAATAAGCCAAATAGTCATCTAGCGTGATGTGCTCTTTCGCGGCTAATGCATGATTCGCAGACATCACGCAGCGAAATTTTTCACGTCCGAGTAGGTTTTTCTCAAAACTATTAGGAAGCTGTATGTACTCGCTACACAAAGCCAAATCAAAGGAGTGTTCCGCCTGGCTAAGCAAACTTGTTTCGGTCAGTGTGCTGGTTTCTAACGAAGCAAAAGGCGCTTCTCGATAGAATTGCTCAGCAATCGCGGGCATATAGGCTTGAGCTTGATAATGCGTCGTTTGCATACGGAAAGTACGATAACTGCTTTGCGGCTGGAATTCAGACTCTGCCCACAACCCTGCCATTTGCTCTAGCATGAGCTTTAATGGCGCTTCCAATGCTAATGCTTTCGATGTTGGCACCATGCCTTTTGCCGTACGAATAAACAAAGGGTCATTGAAGGCATCACGCAGTCGATTAAGTAATCGGCTCATGGCGGACTGGCTCAGATACAAGCGATCCGCCGCGCGGCCAACATTGCGCTCTTCCAGTAAATATAACAGCCCTGTGAGTGATTTAAGGTCCAAATGCTGTAATGCGCTGGGGATCATAACCAAATTCCGATTTATGCATAATGATTAGACCTATTATGCATTGGCTTTAATTAAGAGGGAAAGCCATTATGGAAAATCAGAACAACTTCTTTTATATAAGGTTATCGTTATGCCAACCGCCAAGCAGACTTTTTTGTACGGGCTCTTCTTTAGCTCCATTACCGTACTGTTTTGGGGAATGTTACCAATCGCCTTAAAGCTCTCAGGGGATTTTTCGGACCCCATTACACTCACTTGGTTGCGTTTCTCTGTGGCGGGTATCATTTTGGGGTTATGGCAGTGGCAGCGCGGCAAACTGGGAGAGTTCAAAAATCTTCGTAAACAAGATTGGTTACGCCTGGCAGCGGCTGGTACATTTTTGATTGTTAACTACACCACTTTCGCTTGGAGTTTGGACTTTTTACTGCCAGGTTCCGCGCAACTGAGTTTCCAGATCGCTCCATTATTTCTGGCATTAGGTGGCTTATTCTTTTTGAAAGACACCATTCACTGGCAACAGTGGATGTGTTTCGTTGGCATTGGATTAGGTATGTTGGTTTTCTTCCACCCTATTTTGGGACAAGGAAGTCAAGGCTCAATCTGGGTGGGTTTTGCGATTGTACAATGCTCTGCCGCGGCGTGGTCTATGTATGCGTTATTGCAAAAATCTTTGTTTCAGCGCTTAGCACCGTCCAATATTCTACTAGCAATTTATGCCTATGCCTTGGTCGTCATGCTGCCTTTTGCATCCCCTAGCACATTATTAAGTATGTCTTCGGACGACGCTTGGATTGCGGCATTTTGCTGTCTCAATACGCTGATTGCTTATGGCGCTTTTGCTCAAGCAATGCGGTATTGGCAAACGGTACAGGTAAGCGCTTCCGTTGCATTAACCCCTGTTACGGCGTTCATTTTAACAGAGTCCTGTGTTGCTCTTGGTTGGTGGACAGGCATCATCGGCTCTTCCCATGCCGATTTATTAAGCTTATTTGGTATGTTGATTGTGATCGTCAGCGCCATTAACGTGCAGTTGATTAGCGCAAGGGTTCAACGTAAAGCCGCCTTACTTGCAAAACCACTGAGTAACGTCGTCTAAGCTGAATGTGACGGTTATAGCCACAGTGTAAAAGGAATAATCGAAATGCCTAAAATAAGCAGGACAGCGACCAAGGTAAAAAGAGCTTCTGCTGGATTTTGACGAGTATGCTGTAGATACCCCAACACCCACTGCCCAAGCGTAATAGGTCGCATTGTTTGGGCACGAAGAATTTGATCTTCCCGAATAAGCGCCAATGCTTTTAATGCTTGTTCTTTGTCTTTAACCCAAAGTCCTGCCATGGATATCTGCCAACGACCTGCATTCGTTTCATAAAAAGCGATGTCATGATCGGTTAATAATTGACGTATCTCATCCGCTTCCTCATCAGGAACATATTTAAGCCGAAAAACCAGAGTCGCCATGTCATAACCTTGAGCGTGAAAAATGAAGCGCTAAAGAGTAAGAGAAGCCAGACAATAATACAATCTTGCATCACCAAACTGGCGCTACTTGGTAGCGTTTTTCTCGACCCAAGTAATAACTTGGTCCTTCGGAAGAGGACGACAGAAGTAATAGCCTTGCACTCGATCCACTCCTAGCGCTCGAACTGCATCAAGTTGGTCTTCGCGTTCGACCCCTTCGGCCACCAACGCCATGTTTAACTCTTTTGCTAGCTTAGTAATGGAAGTTAAGATCTGACGCGTAAACTGATCGTCTTTTAAGCTGTCGATGAAAACCTTATCCAGCTTTAACGTGTCGTATGGGAAACGACGAAGGAAATCTAAACCCGCATAACCGGTTCCAAAATCGTCCACAGACAAACGAATACCTAATGCTTTAATGTGCTCGAAGCGACTCACCATCAAAGGTAATTCAGTGACTGTTAAGGCGCTGGTTTCTGTTACTTCAAGACCTAAACGACCTTTTAACTCAGGGTACTCTGCAATAATGCCTTCCAAGTTTGGAGCGAAGCTTTCTTTGAGTAAACTGTATCGGTCCACATTCACAGAAATATTTATTTCTTTGAGCTGTATAGGATACTCGCGATAGAAATCCCCCACCTTGCGAATCACCATCCAAGTAAGGTCGTCTATTAAACCAAGACGTTCTGAAGTCTCGACAATCACAAGAGGAGATACCTGACCATGATAAGGAGAGTGCCATCGGATAAGCGCTTCCATTTCATGAAACCCACCAGCCTTAAGTGACACAATCGGCTGAAAATGTACATCTATTGAATTGTCTTTGATGGCTCTTTTTATATTCAAAGGTAAAGAGTAGCGATAATATAAAATTCCACCGTGTGCAGTATAAAAAATAAGACAGCACAACAAACAAAAAATAAACATAAAAGGCAACAAAGAGACCAAATGGCCCCAATACAAGCTGAAAGGCGAAAAGACCACTAAACTGATAGCCCAGCCATCTAAAGACTCAACTCGCTTAGCCAGCACTGACGATTTATGGTTATATTCGCTAGACACTACCGTTTGTTTACCAATAGTGAGTTCGTATGGGAGGTCAGGCGACAACAAGTAATCTACGTCTACCGCTAGAACTTGGGACGGAGCCAAACCATTGATACCCAAACCATCCGCGCCTTGGTAAAAAGCAAAAAATGTACTTTCTCCAAGACTATGGGAGCGTACCAAAGAAACAGTTTTGCGCTCGCTACTTTCTTTTATTCGATTCACAATGGACGAAAAAATAGCAAAATCTCTTGGCCCGTAGGTTGTGCAATATACGCGAAAATTATCGTTAAACAGACCAAACTCTTTAAAGGTTGGTGAATAGAATGTCATACGTCGTAATCTATCAATGTCTTCTTTTTCACAAGAAAGTTCGCTGTTATCAACGATGTGCTTTAGTTCTAGAAAGATATCATTCATTCGATACGTTAATGCATTTTTTGCAGACTCAGCCCTATTTTCTAAATCCTTTAGCTGATAAGCATAAAGCCCCAACATAAAAACAAATACGCTTAGAAATAAAGAAATAAAACCATAATAAAAGAAACACTTCTTTTTAGAGGGCATTATTGAGTTGATACTTTTAAACATTAAGCAACTTCCTATTCCATGAACGCTGATGTAAAAAAATCATTTGTAATAAAATGTTACTAGTATCAAATAATTACATACAAGTTCTCTTGCACCAATAAAAAAGGCCACCCAAAGGCAGCCTTTTATGGAAAACACAAATAAACTTACTGTTCACGACCAGATGATATTTATTTTGGTAATATCACCCTTACTATCGCATTCAAACTTTGGATATGATTTATATGCCTGCCTTTATTTTCTCAATCACAATAGATAAATAACCGACTTCAACGCCAAATTTAGTCATGATAGATTCGTTCATCACTACACCGTCTTTCACCATATACATGCGGTCATCCACATTGACCTCCAGTAAATCACCGTCATAAGGAACCTGTAAAACATAACTCATAAACAAGGCGTTGCCCGCTATTTTAATATCGCCGGTACCAATAACATCGTTCGCGGTGGCGGTATATTCACCATTATCATTGGGCGTCATTATCCATGTTCGATTTTGAATTTCCCCATCATCAAAAGTAAAAACCTCAGCAAGCGTTCCAACACCGTCTTCCCAATCGCCTTCTAACGTGGCGTTGAAGTAGCGTATGACTTCGCCACTGCGATTCTTTAAAATGCCATGAGCTTTTAATGACCCAGAGAAGAAATTCTGCAATTCAAATTTAGGCTCATTCTTTGCGTACAAGGACACATCTGGCGTCGAGCACGCGGACAATAAAAGAATGCTCATAGAAGCAATAATAAGCGGCGAAATAAAACGTTTCATCATGGATTTCATAGCATCACCTAAAAAAATCGAACTATAAATAGCGATATTGAATATCAACACTTTGGTATTTACCCTGCGAATCACAAATATTCGCACGGCCCGTAAATCGTAATAGTCTTTTTTGAACAGGATCGTACGCCACAATGATTGGATCGACGGCGAGCTTCACAAACCAAGACACCGGAATAAGAGAGAAACATTCCGCCCCTTTTTGAGTTCCTTGAACACAAGACGCCTGACTGAATCGAAAAGTAAACGTGGTTTGCTTACTTGGAACCAGATATTCAACATCCATCTCGTTGCCCGCTTCTAACGCGTCCCAATATTGTTTAATAAAGGCATCAAAACCCGCATCAACGATCATGCCTGCGACCAGTTTTACCGAATCTTTTTTTACTTCCGTGGCACCATTTTCCTGATACGCTATTTGCAACCTGTTATTCGCTTGCATGACATCGATTCTTTCGCCATTACGGTCATTAACCTGACTAAAACTGGGCGTTATAGCAGACTTAGATAAATCAATTGTCTTATGCCCAAAAACGGTCCCATCAGGTTCTGAGTATTCAACTCTATACGTTTTATCACTGAGCGGTTGATGTGTTTCTCGGTATAGTAAAGACCCTGTTTTTAAACTGTAAGCACTGCCAACAATATTAGAAGAAAGCGCTTCAGCTGTAGTAACCGAGCTAAATAAAAACGTAAAAAGTGCCATGACTAAAGGCCACTTTTTCGATAAAGAATTAAGAGAATGCTTCATTGTATGATTTATCCTTACTTTTGAAATAGTGTCCATTTCTCGGCTAAGAAAAGCCCGAATGGCAGAACCATTGACCAAACACAAGCCACCACCAATAGAGATAACCAAATTGGATCTGCTAAGGTAATGCCTGCCAGATTTGCTCCAGCTAAATAACTCAATGTCGGCCCGATCAAACCCATTGTAGCAGCCAATAAATAACGAGAACGCAAGAAAGCCAAACTGTGAGCAAATAAAGTAGCAACACTAACCCACAGACAAAGTAGCCACAGAGGTGGAAAACTAGTCTGGCTGGTGACATTGGCACCAAAGGAAAAAAATCCTAGCTGAAACAAAGCACCATCAATGATGACGCCAAGTGCCAAAAACACGCCGAGCAAACGCCACTCTCTACGAGTGTGCATAAAGTAGCGGTCATGCAGCAACAAATACGCCGCTGTCGCCACAAGTGCCCAAACATTGCCCGCCAATAAACAAACGAACCATACCAACTGAAACAGAACCGCATTGATTAAACGCTGCATGTTATTCGTCTCGTCTATTTTTGTTCAATAGAGAGCCGATGATCTGGCTTGGCAAAAATAAACTGCCCAGTACTGATCGCTCGCTCTTTAAAGCCGCCTTCACAGTAGGCAAGGTAGAAATCCCACATCCGACAAAAAACATCGTCAAAGCCCATTTCGACGACTTCATGACGCGCCGCATGAAAGCGTGTCCGCCAATCGGCAAGGGTTTTTGCGTAATGCTCGGTAATGTCTTCCAACCCTACTATTTGCATGTCGGTTTTAGAGGCGATTTTATGAGCAATCACTTGATTAGATGGCAAGCAACCACCGGGGAAAATATAGCGCTGAATAAAGTCCACAGAACGACGAGCATAATCATAACGTTGATCGGCAATCGTAATGGCTTGAATAACCATCACACCATGTGACTTTAATAGCTCACTGCATTTCATGAAGTAGCTGTCATAGTATTCATGTCCAACGGCTTCAATCATCTCGATAGACACTAACTTGTCGTATTGGCCCTTTAGGTCTCGGTAGTCTTCTAGCAACAAGGTGATTTTATCTTGTAACCCTTCCGCTTCGACTCGTGCTTTAGCAAATTCATATTGTTCTTTAGAAATGGTCGTCGTGGTTACTTGGCAGCCATAATGTTTCGCAGCATGGATCGCCATACCACCCCAACCCGTTCCAATTTCTAATAGATGGTCGTCTTCGCTAAGTTGAAGTTTCTGACAAATACGATCTAATTTGTGAACAGATGCTTCTTCTAAAGACGCCTCTTTTTGAGGGTAAACGGCAGATGAATACATCATCGTAGGATCAAGAAAGAGCGAGAAAAAATCATTACCTAGATCGTAATGAGCCGAAATATTTTCTTTCGATCCATCTTTGGTATTGGCGTTTAATCTATGAGCTATTTTTGCGCCAATACGGCTCCAAATCGGCCGCTTTGCGTCCATTTTATTAATAATATTAAGATTGGCGACCATCAAACGAATCACCGACACCACATCAGAAGAAGACCACCAGCCCTTCATATAAGCTTCGCCTGCACCAATGCTGCTGTTTAAAAACACATCTCGGTAAGTATGAATATCGTGGATATGTATGTGAGCGATGTATTTTGACTCTTCTTTTGCTTCGCCAAATAGATAGATCTCACCATTCTCTTCTAGAGTAAGATGGCCGACTTCGAGTCGTTCTAACATGGTAAATACCATTTTACGCGCTAGGTTATCAAACCATGTTGTTGTTCTATTTTTTCTCACTTTACGATTATCCATACTGACGGAGTTCATAATGATTAGTCTCCTAATGTGTTTTGCTACTTAGTGGTAGACGATGAGTTAGTAGGGCGTGGATGAAAAGGGATTTTTTTCACCCAAAGTTTAAGTGCTTGCCAATAAATTCCAAATGCCACCTGCGCCGTCATGACAGGGTAACTAAACAGTACCTTGGCCATAGAGGACGACGTCAACGGCATACGAGACAGTGATAACGTGGCATCAAACACGCATTCTTCACCAGCCAACTCTTTGTTTTGCATATGCACCGCTAATTTCTTATTCGGCACATTACTGCGCCAGTCATAAAAATGATCCATAGGATGAAAAGGAGACACATGCATCTCTTTACTGAACTGAATACGTTGCGTTACGCTGTTTGGATCACACTTTAATACATAGGCAATACTTTCGCCCCACGGCGTATTAGTGACTTCAAGCAGCATGGCTTGCAGTTGTTCATTTTCATCAAAGCAGTAATAAATGGTGATGGGGTTAATAATGAAGCCAAAATAACGACAGTTAGTGAGCATTCGCACCGCACCAGATAGCCTTAAACCAAGGCGTTGATTCACTTCTTCCTGTACGGCTTGCTTGATCGGTAAGGCAGAATCGCCAAAATAGTCTTTACGGGAAAACCTCGCTAAAGACCAAGGCGCCATAGACCACCAAGGGCTCATTGCTAACACATCGTCTAACTCATCTAGGTCAAAGTACATCATAAAAATACGATAACGAAAGGCATGGCCACGAGGTAAGAATCGACGATGACGAACCGTGCCATGATAAATAGCGCTGTGTTTGGGGTCGTAATTGCCTTTCAAATCACCCTCTGTCTTACCATCCATTTTGTTCACCAAGTAATGCCCAGTCCGTTGGCGACACGCACACCACTCCAACACCCATCTTCATGGAAACCATTGCGCCAATACGCACCGCAAAACCATGTATTTTTGACGCCATTAATGTCTGCCCAACGATCTTGAGCCTTAATGCCTTCCAACGAAAAAGTAGGATGAGCGTACTGATAACGCCCTATTATCTTGTCTTCGTCAATCATATCGGTCTGATTCAAGGTAACCACGTATGTAGTATCGCTGGAAAAATGCTGCAAGATATTCATGTTGTAGCTGAGTGTCGCGGGTTTGGTTTGATCTGCACCGAGATGGTAATTCCAGCTTGACCAAGCCAATTTTTTCTTCGGCAGCAATCTGGTATCAGTGTGCAGCACAACATCGTTATTTCGATAAGGAATAGCAGAAAGAATCGCGTGTTCATCTTGTGTTGGGTCTGCTAACAAACGTAATGCTTCGTCGCTATGACAAGCGAACACCACTTGATCAAAGGTCTGCTGAGCGCCATCTTCAAATTGAATCACGACATCATGACCAGAACGCTGGACATGAGCGATGCGCGCTCCTAACTGGATTCTGTCTTTGAATTTAGCAACTAACGGCTGTAAATACGCTGATGAACCGCCTTCAATCACACGCCACTGCGGACGGTCATTCACACTCAACAATCCATGATTTTTAAAGAAGCGAACAAAAAACACCAAAGGAAAGTCCATCATTTCGTCGAGTGTCGATGACCAAATGGCACTTCCCATGGGAATCAAATAATGACTGGCAAAACGAGCGCCATAGCCCTTTTCTTTTAGATACTCGCCTAATGTCACACCTTCTTTTAACTGACCACCTTCTAAATCTTGGATGGCTTCTTTATTGAAGCGTAAAATGTCCTTCAACATGCCAAGAAACGGAATGTTGAAAATATTGCGGCGCTGGGCAAACAGGGTATTTAAATCATTGCCGCCGTATTCAAGTCCGGTACGCTGACAACTCACACTAAAGCTCATTTCAGTCGCTCTAGAAGGAACGCCAAGCTCGTCCATCAAACGAATGAAATTAGGGTACGTCCAGTCATTAAAAACAATAAAACCTGTATCTATAGCTCTGGTACGTCCACCTTCCTCAACCTCTACCGTGGCGGTATGTCCGCCAATACGGCCTGCGGATTCAAATACCGTTACATCATGCTGTTGTTGTAAAAGATAGGCACTGGTTAAACCTGAAATTCCCGACCCTATAATGGCAATTCTCACTCATTGTCTCCTTAAATGTGTGTCGTCATTAACCAGACACGCTGATGTATTTGTTAAGTCAATTGCTGGCTGTTTTTTTAGGTGTTAACAAGGAGAGCCATAATTTGGGAAAATGTCTTCCAGCCCACAACATGGCCGATAGTCGTTTAGGAAACGCATATTCAAAAGGGCGAGACGCCAACGCCGAATACATTCGATTTGCCGCGTCGTCTGCTGACATAAGAAAAGGCATGGAAAAGGTATTTTTTCGAGTCAATGGCGTGTCGACAAAACCGGGTAATAAGCATGTTACATCGATGTTGAACTGCTTCAAGTCCATTCTTAACGCAGATAAAAAGTATCGAACGGCGGCTTTGCTAGCACCATACGCTTCCGCTTGTGGGAAAGCCGCTTGAACCGCTTGAGAACTGACGCCAACCAGATGAGGACGCGCCGACTTTTTAAGCAATGGCAAACAAACATCGACACTGTTTACCAAACCAAAGAAGTTAACCGCCATCACTCGATCCATCATTTTCCAGTCTGGGTCCGTATCCTTCATATCTAAATATTCACACGTCCCTGCATTTAATACAGCACAATCTAAATAAGGCGTGTAGAGACTCAGCGTTTCTCGAACCAAATCCACTTGGCTTTCATCCGTAATGTCGAAAGGAATAAACGTTAGGGTATCATTCGTTGCTAACAATTCAGAAAGGCCTCCTTGGCTTCTTGCACTGGCAAAAACCCGCCAACCTTCGTCTAAATAACGTTTGGTAAGCGATAGGCCAATCCCTGAACTTGCCCCTGTCACCCAAACTACACCGTTTTCTGTTACTTGACTCATCTATTTCTCCCGGCATCATAACGCTAAACGTTTTTTTAACCCTTTGACGACCGCACCCAGCAAAGGCACATGTTCGTAGATTAGCTCACCTAAATCATAAACATCTTCATGGTAGTAAATTCGTTCATTAAATTGCACCTGACTAACACCGCGCACGGTAATGGTTTTATTGCCTAATTTCGGGTGTTTAAAGTGCATATTCCATTTAATATACGCTGTATTGTCAGACACAACCTGATCTAAGTACTCAAAGCGGCCGCTGTGTACATTGACACACATGGCGGACAAGTAGGCGTGTAACTTCTCCGCGCCTCGCAACTCATGGACAGGATCTTTGAACCACACATCATCCGTGTAAACGTCATCTATTTTATCGAGTTGTGGATGCTTAACATCTTGATAGAAGGCTTTAAAGCGTTCTATCAACAAAGAATTTGCGTCCATTTTAGAGTCCGTCATACTCGCCACTTACCTTCACTGTTGCTTTTAAAAAGAGGATCTTCATTTCATATTGCATAAATAGATAAACGTATCAAACAGACAATTGGATCACTATTTTTTTCGGATACGATAGACAAAGAGAAAGGCATTATTCGATAGACGTATTTTTTCTACTGTTCACTACAAAAAAAGTGATCCACACTGACACTAGGCTCGTAACTGTACCAAAGCGCACAAAGCGTCATGACCGTCTTCCTTTCTGGAGCAATCAATGGAACGCGCAAAAACATTACAACCCGATGAACAGCGAGTGGCTGACATGTTTGCCATTGCTCAACACAGAGATCAAGCCGCCTTAGCGCGCTTGTTTGATCACTATGTTCCAAGAGTGAGGTCATTTTGTCTGGCCGCACAACCCGGTTCTAACATAATGGCCGATGATATTGCTCAAGAAGTGATGATTCGTATCTGGAATAAAGCACACACCTACAAGCCTGAAGCGGCTTCGCTTAATACCTGGGTTTTTACCTTGGCAAGAAATGCCCGAATCGACTACTTACGCAAAAACAGCCGACATCAATCAGACATCGACCCAGAATACTTGTGGCGTAATGTGGTGGATGAAAATGCCGATCCGTTTAAAGACGCACAGCAAAAAAGAGATCAAGAACGCATTCAACAAGGATTAGATAAATTGCCATCAGACCAAAAGCAAGTATTAGCGAAAGTATACCTAGAAGGCAAAACCCATAAGGAAGCCGCCGAAGAATTATCACTTCCTCTTGGCACAATAAAGTCGCGCGTTCGTCTTGCTTTACACAAACTCACTATTTACGTTAAGAGGTAGTACCGATGATTAACTACCATCCATCGATAGAAATATTAACCGACTACGCTGCGGGTTCATTGCCTTTGGTGCATTCTTTGTGTGTGTCTACGCATTTAGAGCATTGCCCAGAATGCCAACAGCAAATTAGAAAACTAGAAATGCTGGGGTCTCACCTTTTTGATCAAGCAAAAACAGAAAGCCGTCAGTTAAGTAATTTGAAGGACAATTTCTTCAAGAATCTAGTCGAACAGCCAGTTCAAAAAAGTGTCGATAATCAACTAGCACAAGTAGCCAGCAGCAGCCAGTGGGACGATTATAATATCCCCAACAGCTTGCGCCAGTTCATTACAAAAGGTTACGACGACCTCACTTGGCTACGCTTATCACCTTCTTTTAAAATCGCGACGCTTTATAACGAAGAAGGCGGTGCACAAATTGCGCTAACAAGAGTAAAAGCAGGAGCACATATGCCTACTCATACTCACACTGGAGATGAAATTACCTTGGTGTTAGAAGGCGCATTTTCTGACGAGAGTGGCGTTTACCGTCAAGGTGACTTTATCAATCGCGATGCCAGCCATAAACATAAGCCGATTGTTACTAAAGATGCCGAATGTATTTGCTTAACTGTGTTGGACGCGCCGATTGAGTTTACAGGCTGGTTCACCCGCCTCTTAAACCCAATCATTCGTCGTTACCACCCGTACTCCCATGTGTAAAAAAGAGCATGAGCCAAGCCACCATAGCTAACGATAGGTGCACGATTGTAGACGTTAGCTTAGAACGAGCAAATTTTGTGAAATTCTGGTATAGTCCTTGTTCAAATTAAAAACAAGGACTATTTATCATGGCAACTAAGAAGAAACAGCCGGCCGCTTCGGAGACGTCAGAATCCATTGAAAAGCAAATGCAAGAGTTCCTTGCTCGTGGTGGGCAGATAGATAAAATCAATTCAGGGGTTAGCGGTCAGTCTCAGCTAACAGGATCACGCCATATATCTCTAGGAAATAGCAAAACGAAACCACAACAAGCTTAAAAGTATTTGGTTTATCCAAAATACTCCACGCTATTTTCGTTTGTACGCCAACCCTATAAATGCTGCTTTAAGCCCGTTCTTAAATGCATATAGGTTGGCGGATCAAATTGCTATGCTAGACAATTCTACAATGACATTCTTACCGACACAGGAATATTATGCTTACCGAATCTGATCGCGCTTTTTTTCGCCCTAAATGGCGTCGAGTGGTTGTCACTCTATTATGTGTAGCATGGTCTGTTCTTGAATGGGTATCAAATGAACCAATTTGGGCCACCGTTGCAGTAGGTATTACCTTATATTGTTTATGGAACTTCTTTTACAAATTCGAAAAAGAAGACGACCAAACACCCTCTGGCTAATCCCACGATGCTTTACACGCGCCACCAGCTAACGCCCTTCTCATTTTTCAGTCACCATAATGACTGGTCATATTTTCGCCATCTAAATGTCACGACTCTGTCATATTGACGCTCTACTCTCACTAATAGGAACTAAAAATACTTATTAGAGCGGAGCAACACTGTGATACAAGTCGAGCAAATGATTGCCAGTAAATCTCCTCAGTTTTTCGATAAAAGCCCATTTATTACACGCCCTACGTTAAGCGTCTTAAAACGCTTATTCCACGAAAATGAAGTAAACCAATTCCTGGAAAAAAACGACGGCTGTGTTGGCTTCGAGTTTATTGACCGCATACTGGATCACTTCAACTTTAGTTACCAAGTAAGTCAAGTTGATCGCCGAAATATCCCTGCCAGTGGCCGTATGATGATCATTGCTAATCATCCTCTAGGTGCTTTAGACGGCTTAGCGTTACTCCGACTCATTGGTGAAATACGACCCGATGTCAAAATCGTCGCCAATGATTTATTAATGGGATTTGATGGCTTGAGAAGTCTCGTTTTACCCGTCGATAATCTAGGAGGGAAAACGGGCCGTCAGCAACTGAAAGCCATTATGAACTGCTTACATAATGAAGAAGCCGTAATTATTTTCCCCGCCGGCGAAGTGTCTCGTATGTCGCCAAGTGGTGTAAAAGACCAACAGTGGAATCAGAGCTACTTAAAACTGGCGCAAAAAACCAATAGCCCATTACTGCCGGTGCACATAGGTGGCCGTAACTCTATGTTGTTTTACACAAGCTCACTCTTGTATCGCCCGCTATCTACTATCCAGCTTGCCAATGAGATGTTCCGTCAAAAGAATCGTAAGATTCCTATGCAAGTAGGCCAGGCGATTCCCATTCAAGAATTAGCAAAATTACCTTTAAGCGACAAAGAAAAAAATAAACTGGTGAAACGCCATCTGTACCGTATCGCCAAGGGAAAAAAACCACTGTTGAAAACAGAAAAAACAGTTGAGCACCCACAGAATAGACAGCTCATACGACAAGAACTTAAACAGTCTGAACACCTTGGTAGCACCAAAGACAACAAACAAATTTATCTGTTCGATTACGACTCTGTGTCGGTCACGATGAAAGAGATCGGGCGCTTACGCGAAATCGCCTTTCGTAAAGTCGGCGAAGGTACAGGAGAGCGTTCTGATCTAGATAAATTCGACCAGTACTATCGGCATTTGGTTTTATGGGATGAAGAAGAATTAGAAATAGTCGGCGCTTATCGTATTGGCGAAGTCGCACGCTACATGAAAGAAGAAAAAACCAATAAAATATACAGTGCAGAACTGTTCCAGTATTCGTGTGATATGGAGCCTTACTTTGAACAAGGCATCGAACTAGGACGAAGCTTTATCCAACCTAAATATTGGGGCAAACGCAGCTTAGATTATTTATGGTATGGCATTGGCGCTTATCTAGATCGGCATCCAGAAATACGCTACATGTTCGGGCCTGTGAGTTTGAGCAATAGCTACCCACAAGTGGCAAAAGATTTCATCGTGTCATTCTACCGATTGTATTTCGCAGACAAAGAACACTTAGCGCGTTCTTTTACACCTTATCAGGTCAATACTGAACACACTGACATCATTTCAGCCCTGTTTAGTGGCGACAACTACGATGAGGATTTCAAGATTTTAAAAGAACAACTCAGCCATTTTGGCGCCAGCGTACCTACGCTGTTTAAGCAATACAGTGAGCTATGTGAGTCGGGCGGAGTTCGCTTCTTAGACTTTGGTGTCGATTCAGACTTTGGCTACTGCGTGGACGGTTTAGTCCTAGTAGACCTCAATACAGTCAAAGAAGCGAAAAACAAACGCTACCGAGGGCACAACGAAGTGAGTCGCCTCTAGTTCTATTACTCGTTCACGACCGTGGATCGTGATGATGGCTATGAGAATGGTCACTATGGGAATGATGATGATGTTCATGATCTGAGCGTTTAAAAGCAACCAGATACACAATTTTAATAACCAACATCACACTAAGCGCAATGAGAACTATCATTTGAATATCCATAAAAACACCTCATTATTATTGTTGGTGTCTTTTGAGTGTAGAACATTTAAACGCATCTAATTGTGAATTTACGTCTCGGGATGTATTCATTTCGTAAGCCCAATAACAGGGCATTTATACCCAATAAAGAGGCGATGCCTACCCAACTAAAGGCTTTTTAAACAGCACGTAATACACTTTTCTTCGATAGATTAATTACTTAAGTAATATGGCGTAAGTTTTGCCTGTTCTTTATTTAAAGAGCTTATTTAAAGAGACTATTTTAAATAGTCGTTTCATCAACCCTCAGGCTTTTGCAGTAGCCTAATTTTTTGCCTATGACTAGGCCATGGAGCTGGAAATGATCGAGAAAACATATTTAAAAACCAAACCAAAATGCAAAGTGAAATTTGCGCTATCAGCAGACATAATTGGTGATGGCCAAAACGTTTCAGTGGTTGGCGACTTTAACGATTGGGATGCTTCAGCGCACCCATTACGCAAACAAAAGTCCGGTATTTTTGCTTCCACCTTAAATCTAGAAATCAATCACACTTACCAATTCCGCTACCTTGTTGACAATCAGTACTGGCTAAACGATGACATGGCAGACGCCTATGTTCCGAGCCCCATCAGCCAAGATTCAAACGGTGTGCTAAGCCTATAACTCTCCTATGCCTCTTTTTATTTCCACCGTCAAAAAGAGGCAATTCCTCCTATATAAAAGCCTTTTTCACCAACTGACTTATTAGCGCCATAAACGGCTTGTAAACGTCCTCTTCACGCCTTTCTCTTGATACCCGACTGCCATTACAGATCAAAAATGTGTACAATGGTTTTTATTAAACGTACGTTTAACAAAAAACATTAATACCTCGATGGTTCCATAAAGAGCATCGAAACAGACTAACCAATAAGAGGCACATCATGGCACATCAGCAGCAATACATTCACGGCCGCTACCATGCATCCACTAGCGGAGAACACTTTGAAACCATTAACCCTGCCACAGGGGAAGTGATTGCAACCGTTGAGCACGCCGGTCAAGCCGAGCTAGATGCTGCTGTTGAATCCGCCAAGAAGGGCCAAAAAGTCTGGGCCGCAATGAGCCCTGTTGAACGTGGTCGTATCCTTAAAAAAGCCGCTGAATTACTGCGTGAAAACAACGAAGTACTCGCACGTTTAGAAGTACTGGACACCGGTAAACCGCTTCAAGAAGCCATTTGTGTCGACATCGAAACAGGCGCTGACGTCATTGAATATTACGCTGGCCTAACTGACAAGATTCAAGGCGAATACCAAGACCTTGGCAACGGCAACTTTTTCTACACTCGCCGCGAGCCATTAGGCATTTGCGCTGGCATCGGCGCGTGGAACTACCCTATTCAAATCGCCATGTGGAAATCGGGCCCAGCACTGGCCGCTGGCAACGCGATGATTTTCAAACCCTCCGAAGAAACGCCTTTAACCGCGCTTAAATTGGCTGAAATTTACACTCAAGCCGGTTTACCAGATGGCGTGTTTAACGTGATTCAAGGTGATGGTCGCACAGGTCAAATGATCACCGCTCACCCAGGCATCGACAAAGTCTCTTTCACTGGTGAAGTCGGTACAGGCAAAAAAGTCATGGCCGCGTCTGCACAGTCTCTCAAAGATGTGACCATGGAATTGGGCGGCAAATCCCCAATGATCATTTTCCCTGACATGCCCGTTGATCAAGCGGTTTCTGCAGCGATGCTCGCTAACTTCTATACACAAGGTGAAGTTTGCACCAACGGCACACGCGTATTCGTTCACGCAGACATCATGGACGCTTTCACCAAAGAACTAAAAACGCGCACAGAAGCGATGATCATTGGCGACCCAATGGACATGGAAACACAAGTGGGCGCTTTGATTTCAAAAGACCACATGCACAAGGTTCTCGGCTACATTCAGGCCGCGAAGGACGCTGGCGCAACCTTGCTTTGTGGCGGTTACCAAGTCATTGAAAACGGCTTAGACAAAGGCGCGTTCGTGGCGCCAACGGTCTTTACTGATTGCACCGATGACATGCCACAAGTGCAAGAAGAAATTTTTGGCCCAGTGATGTCAGTATTAAGCTTTACTGATGAAAACGACGTGATCAAGCGTGCAAACGATACTAAATTTGGATTGGCTGCTGGCGTCTTCACGAAAGACTTCGCTCGCGCACACCGTGTGATTAATCAAATGCAGGCCGGTATTTGTTGGATAAACGCATGGGGCTCTTCCCCTGCAGAAATGCCCGTAGGCGGATACAAAGAGTCTGGTGTTGGCCGTGAGAATGGTATCGATACGTTATACCACTACACACAAAACAAGAGTGTTTTTGTTGACCTAAACGACATTCAAAAACCTTACTAAGCGAGACTCTTAACTCTTAAGATATGAGAAAAGTCATGGCAAACGAAACATACGATTACATTATCGTTGGTGCTGGTTCTGCTGGGTGTGTATTGGCAGACCGACTAACAGAAAGCGGCGAACACTCCGTTCTGTTATTAGAAATGGGCGGCTCGGATAAAAGCATTTTTATCCAGATGCCAACGGCGTTGTCTTACCCAATGAACTCAGACAAATACGCTTGGCAATTTCACACAGAGAAAGAACCAGGACTGGATAATCGCGAAATGCATTGCCCACGCGGTAAAGTATTGGGCGGCTCTTCTTCCATCAATGGCATGGTATATGTTCGCGGCCACGCGTGCGATTTTGACCAATGGGAAGAAAACGGTGCGACGGGCTGGAATTACCAAACCTGCTTACCGTACTTCAAAAAAGCCGAATCTTGGAAAGGCGGCGCAGACACTTATCGCGGTGGTGACGGCCCCTTGTCGACCAACAACGGCAACGACATGACCTACAATCCACTGTATCAAGCATTTATTGATGCAGGTAACCAAGCAGGTTACGGCGAAACAGCGGATTATAATGGTCATCGTCAAGAGGGTTTTGGCCCAATGCACATGACCGTGAAAAATGGTGTACGTGCTTCCACGTCTAACGCTTATTTACGTCGTGCGATGCAACGTCCTAACCTCACACTGAAAACTGGCGTACTGAGCCACAAAGTCTTATTTGAAAGTAACAAAGCGGAAGGTAAAAAAGCCGCTGGCATTGAGTTCAGTAAGAAAGGCCAAGTCAGCCAAGTGCATGCCAGCAAAGAAGTCATCCTGTCCGCAGGTTCCGTTGGCTCACCACAGTTATTGCAACTGTCTGGAGTGGGTCCAAAAGACGTATTAGAAAAAGCCGGTGTGCCGCTGGTGCATGAACTGCCCGGTGTCGGGGAAAACTTACAAGATCACTTAGAAGTCTACTTCCAATATCGCTGTAAGCAACCAGTCACCCTAAATGGCAAACTGGACTTGATCAGCAAAGGCTTAATTGGCACTCGCTGGATCTTGTTCAAAAGCGGTTTAGGCGCAACCAACCATTTTGAATCTTGTGGTTTTATTCGCTCTCGTGCGGGTTTGAAATGGCCAAACATTCAATACCACTTCTTGCCAGCCGCCATGCGCTACGATGGTCAAGCAGCGGTTGATGGGCACGGTTTTCAAGTGCACGTTGGACCAAACAAGCCAGAAAGTCGTGGGAAATTGTGGATTGAATCCGCAGACCCAGCAGCCAAACCACGTATATTGTTCAATTACATTTCAACCGAACAAGACAAACAAGATTGGCGCGATACCATTCGCCTTACTCGTGAGGTGCTTGAGCAATCCGCATTGGATACATACCGTGGCGAAGAGATTCAACCCGGCATTAGTATTCAAAGTGATGAAGACATCGACCAGTGGGTGAAAGAAAACGTAGAAAGTGCTTATCATCCTTCTTGTACTTGTAAGATGGGTAGCGACAGCGACCCTATGGCCGTGTTAAACGAAGCTTGCCAAGTTCGTGGCATTGACAACCTGCGTGTAGTGGATTCGTCAATTTTCCCGACGATCACCAACGGTAACTTGAATGCACCTACCATCATGGTGGCCGAAAAAGCCGCGGATATGATTCTTGGGAAAGACGCATTACCAAGCTTAAACGTGCCCGTTTGGATTCACCCAGAGTTCGAAACCAAGCAACGTTAGTCTATCTAACCGTAAAAGCCCCAAGATTTGTACGCATCTCTTGGGGCTTTATTGATGACTACCTCTTTATTGCAGCTTAAAGCGCGACACCAAGTCATTTAATGCTGTCGATAACTGAGAAATCTGCTCGCTCGACTGGGAAATTTCATTGATGGCCTGCTCATTTTGTGATGAAGCCTGGCTGACAGCCTCCACGTTTTTACTGATATCATTCACCACCGAACTTTGCTGTTCCGATGCACTGGCAATTTGAATGGCCATCCCATCGACTTTATCAACAAAATGCATAGCCTCTTCCAATTGGTCAACCGTACCTTTTGCTTGATTAGACACTTTCTCTGCGTGCTTCACATTATCATCTAATACGGTTTGCGCCTCTTTCGCACCACGCTGTAATGCATCAATAATCGCGCTTATTTGCTCTGTTTCTCGCTGCGTGCCCTGGGCAAGGCCTCTCACTTCATCTGCGACTACCGCAAAACCTCGACCAGACTCTCCTGCTCGTGCCGCTTCAATGGCAGCATTTAGAGCAAGTAAGTTTGTCTGATCAGAAATGCCTTGTATGGTTTCAATAACCACTGAAATATCGGCTGCACTTTGATTTAAAGCACTCACGATTAATTGAGAGCGACGTAATTCATCTGCAACATCATGCATATCTCGAGCGGCACCTAATACAGCAGCAACGCTTTCGCTGACACGATGCTGGGCATCGCTCGTGGCACGAGCCACCTCCTGAATATTGTTTGATACCTCACTTACCGACATGGTCATTTCATGCATTGCTGCCGCGACTTGTGTTGTATTCATATGTTGAGACTGCACATTAATGCTTGTCTCTTCTGAGATAGCCGCTAACTCTTGTGATGTGGCGGTTTGAGTAAGGACACTTTGGCGAATTTGGCTGACCAAATCATGTAAATTGGCCGACATTAACCCCATCGCCCCATACACACTTTGCTTACGCACTTTCGTGTCGAACTTTACTGTCAGGTCGCCATTCGCAATACGCTCTGCAATATGCTGCATCTCTTTTGGCTCTGCACCTAAAGGGTTTAACACCATGCGTACAACACCAAATGCCGTCAGAATAACCAGTACCGTTGCCACAACAATTAACACCAAAATAACTTCCAGTAGCTGTTTTGTACTGGCTAATGCTTCGGCTTCATCCATCTCAGCTACCAAAACCCAATTAAGTCCGTTTACGTTCAAAGGAGTAAAGGCAGACAACACAGGATGACCATTATAGTCTTGAACAATATCAGTCGCTGTCTCCCCTTGTAGGGCTCGCTGGACTGCTTGAGTATCCACAAGCCCTTTGCCTTCCTTCTGCTGAAAAGAGGCTTGTACCGAATGATAAATTGGGTCTAAGTAAGAATCTGATCGCATTCGAAGATCATCACCCACTAAATAGGTTTCGCCTGTTTCCCCTAATCCTGCACGCTGAGTCATTAGAGCATTCAATTTATCAATAGGAAATTGAACGGCTAACACACCTAACCGCTCTCCTTTCGCCCCGATAATAGGAACGGCAATAAACCCTGCTGGCACATTATATGAAGGCACATACAAAGAAAAATCATTAAAAATACGCTGGTCTTTTGATGCTTGCACAGCACGTTCGAAAGCCTTAGCGAGTCCTGAGTCTCTATAGGGTCCGGTTACTAAAGATGTTGCAAAATCAACCTCTTTAAACACACTGTAAATAACCTCTCCTTTTGGGTTGATCAAAAATAAATCATAAAAACCAAATTGTTTTTGCACCTCCGACAAGTAAGGGTGTATACGCTTATGCTCTGTATCGTACTGCAATCCTAATGTAGAACTGTCTAAGGCATCCTTTTTCCCAACGCCATTAGGGTTATCAACCATATAACCATATTGCAATAACAAGCCTGCATCTGAAATACCCCCTACAATTGACGACATAGCTGGCAAACTCACACCTAGACTGTTTGCCTCTAAAGACGGCTTAAAGTACTGGTCATAATAAGAAAGCGTTGTCTTTTTGATGTCATAAAATGCAGGTTGTTGCGCTGAATATGGATAGTTTCTAGCGTCATCAAAAGCCTTATCCAAGGCTTGCATATCTTGTTGGATTTGAGGGCTTCTTGAGAGTAAATAGACTTCATCCTCTAGCCCTGTAAGGTATTCTTTAATCGCGTCTTTTTTAGTTTCCCGTAATGACGATAATTGGTTATAAGCCATTTCCGTCATAGAACTAGAAGAAATAAATAAGGCTACCCCTGTTATCGCTAAAGCGGGCAATAAACCAACGCAGATGAGGATTAACAATACTTGCTTTTTAAACGTCATGATGCAATTCCTTTATGCTGTTTTATCTCACAAAATCATCCTAAACTCTTTTAAATTCAAAGATTTATTGTTTTTTTGTCGTGACAATTCTCTCATTATTAGCCCGACAGTTTGTTAAGCATAGTATAGAAAACGTACAATTCAACCATAAGGTCAAGAATATATACCTACCTTAGATACCTCCTTATTTCTTCGATCCTCATCTAAAATATCCCCACAAAAAAGCCCGCTTGATAGCATCAAGCGGGCTTTTTTTATATGAATTTTAGCTCTAAAAAGGGCTTACACTATGATTATTTCAGCTCAAACACAGCAAAACCACTTTCATCCAAAGACTGATAGGTCATATTTTTACTGGCTGCCTCTTTCGCCTTAGGTGAGGTAGTAAAAAGCACCTTCGCTTTACCAAAATCCGTAAACGACCAATTATTATCCGCCGCTGGATTAATGGTTTTTTGGCTTAACAAATAGTTTGCCACTACATCTCGGTTTTTATCTGGCGCATCAATCACAATTGTATCGCCCGATAAATTCGGAAAATGCCCGCCACCGCCCGCTCGATAGTTATTCGTTGCGACCAAGAATTCCTCTTTCGCTCTTAATGCCTCGCCATTAAACATCACATTTTTAATACGATGCGCGTCTTTATGAACGATTTCACCATCTGCATTGTAACGAGCTGGCTGTGTCACATCGATACGATAAGAAATACCGTCAATCACATCAAAGTTGTAGGTAGGAAAGCTGCTATTAATCAAGTCTTGTGGTGCTGTTGAATTGGCATCAATCTGATTAAACTGTCCCGCTGCCGCTTCCAGCCACTCGACAACTTGAGCTCCCGTCAGCTTCACCACCTTTAAATCGTTCGGATAAATATACAAATCACTGACGTTTTTTAGCGCAATATCACCCTTAGGCACATCCGTATAATAATCTGGACCGCCTCGGCCGCCTGCTTTAAATGGCGCACCCGCAGACAGAATCGGCATGCCTTCATAGGACGTACCACGAACGATATTTTCCACATACCAAATCTGCGCATTGTTCACGATCTGAATGGATGGGTCGTCTTGTACCAACGCAAAAAAACTGTTGATGTCGGCAGTGGACTCCCCTACTTTACGGCGCATGTACACTAAAGTGCCTTCATGCTCGGTTTTCACCGCGTCATTAATACTGGTATCCGCTTCGACCAAGGCCACCGTTTTACGGCCTTCACGACGTGAAATAGCACGTACTTCAGCTTTGCCATCAGCAACCTTCCAACCGTCTCCAGCCGGCTCCAGTGTTAAATCAATCACCCCAAGGTGAGACCCCCAAAAGCCCGGCATGGTCGCTGGCTTGCCAAATACTGTCCCCTTCTCACCATCGACACCTTCAAAGGCATCTAATGCTTTATCACCGGGGAAGATTCGATGAGAGTGACCAAATAACACCGCATCAATGCCGTCCACTTTTGCTAAATGATAAGACGCGTTTTCTTCACCTTTCATATAAGGAGAATTCATCATGCCACTGTGCGGAATCGCGATAATCACGTCTGCGCCGTTGGCTTTCATTTCCGGTACGTATTTGTTCGCGCTTTCAATAATGTCTTTGGCAATGACTTTATGGGTTAAATTGTCTTTATCCCACGTCATAATTTGTGGCGGCACAAAACCAATGTAACCTATCTTGACCGTTTGTTTTTTGCCGTCAGAATCGACGAAGGTTTTGTCTTTGATAATATAAGGCTGGAAGTAAGGCTGATCGTTAGACGCATCGTTGTCGCCATCGTCCACATAGACATTCGAGTTTACGTACGGAAAGTTAGCGCCACTTAAACTCTTCATTAAAAAGTCTAAGCCATAGTTAAATTCGTGGTTACCAATATTACCCACATCGTAATCCAGCAAGTTCATCGCCTTAAACGCCGGATGCGTCTCACCAAAGCGCAGCACTCGACCTTTAGCAACATAATCGCCCAACGGCGTGCCCTGTAATAAATCACCGTTATCCACCAATACCGAGTTCGTCACTTCGGCACGCGCCGCTTTGATCAAAGTGGCAACGCGGGACAAGCCTACAGAATCACTTTGCTTATCGCCGTAGTAATCGTAATCCACTAAATTCATGTGAATATCCGTGGTTTCCATCACTCGCAAGTCGATGGTAGAAGCCTGCGCCATTGCAGTAAACAGCAAAGAAGAGGCGAAAAGCGCCGCGCCCTTAGGAACAAAAAACGTCATGACATTACTCCATTCATTCAAATATCTTTCTTATTAAGAATACTAACCAAACAGTCAGTTTTCATAGTAAGACGAATTTAAGCGAAGTTCATGTTTTTTTGATGACATTAAGAAGATGATTTTATTTAAGTTCTGAATTCGGTTACGTGATGACGAATTTTTATCCGTTGTTAATACCCTTACAGCGTTGTTACTTAAAATAGGCTACAAGAAAGTTTTTGCGGGTTAGCAGCGAAACAGATAATGCCTCTAACAGTGATGGCTTCCAAATTTCCCGCTATCCCTATCGTCTTATACTCACTATTTTTATTTTGCTTTTATACTGCACTACACTTTCTTCATCACAACACACTTCTCCTATATCTATCATTATATGGGATATGAAAGGAATGAATAATGAACCGAAATTACCCTATGGCAGCAATAGTAAGCCTAATCATGAGTACTAATGCACTGGCGGTTGAACAAGCCGACATGATTTTAACAAACGCAAAAATTTACGGTCATGACAATGCCGATGCTATTGTCATTCACAAAGGCAATATTGTGTTTGTTGGTAAAGCGACAGAAGCGAATACATATCGAACGACAAAAACTGAGCTTATAGATCTCGAACAGGCTTATGTCATGCCCGGCTTTATTGATAATCACAACCATGTATTTGAAGCAGCTTCAGAAGCCGGTGGCAACTGTGAATTAGATAGGGACGCATTACTTGAAGAGCAAATCCCGTATTTAATGACTTGCAGTAGAAAGGCTAAATCTGATAGTTGGCTTATGGGTTACGGCTTTTCTTTGGATGCAATCTTAAGTGAAGATAATCGCTACACTCCATTGGAAGTGATTGATCGTATTTTCCCGACACAGCCTGTCGTTCTTATGGAGCAAACCTCACATTCAATGTGGGTCAACTCAGCAGCTCTTAAATTAGCAGGTATTACCAAAGACTCTCCAGAACCTCAAGGAGGAAAAATTCTCAAAGATGAAGAGAGCGGTGAGTTAAACGGCATTTTATTTGATAACGCGGGCGATATGATCATGGAGATGGCTTGGAATAGCTTGGAAAATCAGTTTGACCAAAGCTACGCTGGCTTAATGAATGGCCTTGAAGAAGCGGCAGCACATGGCATAACAACTATTGGTGATGGGCGACTGTATTGGAAACGCGGTTGGTATGAGGTGTGGCAACAAGCCGAGAAAAATGATGATTTAACCGCTCGCGTGTCACTTCGCCCGTGGATTTATCCGACTGACTCGATGGCATCTCAGTTAACGTTTTTAAAGCAAGTACAGTCGAGTGACAAGTCGCGTTTGTTATTGGTCGATCAAGTCAAAATGTACAGCGATGGTATTATTATTACTGGTACGGCAAAAACACTCGCACCATACTTAGACACATATATTCCAGATGAACCTTACGGCATTAACTATATTCCTCCACACCAAATGAAAACCTGGCTTGATGCATTAAACAAGATTGGCTACAGCGCTCATATCCATGCGATTGGTGATGGCGCCGTTCACGAATCATTAAATGCTATTGAGTATGTTCGCAACCAAGGTTCGAAAAAGCCTTATACGTTAACGCATGTGGAATTAGTGAACTCAGAAGACGTCTCTCGCTTCGCAGAGCTGGATGCGACAGCCGATTTCCAAGTAGGGTCTGATTATATCGTACACCATGATTATGAGTGGGCAGAACCCTTCTTAGGCGCTAAGCGAACTCACGCATTGATGAATCCAAGAGCCATTTTTAATACCGGTGCGAATGTTACATTAAGTAGTGATTGGAATGTTCATGACATCAATCCATTAGTTGGCATCGCGAATAGTTTGAAAATGGGTGAAACAGGCTTGCCAGACGTGAAAGCGGCGATAGATTCCTACACAATCAATGCTGCTGATAGTTTAGGGATTAGTGATATTACGGGTTCAATAACCGTTGGGAAATCGGCCGATTTTGCCATCCTAAAAAAAGACATTACCCGTTTATCAGCCGATGATATAGCAGACACAGAAGTCTTAATGACAGTACTACAAGGTGATATCGTCTTCAATGCAGTAGAATAAAACCATAGGTGTAGGGCTTGCTCTGCACCGTTTTTATGGAGATCAGTGTGCAAAAAAAACGTTTTTATATTGAGGTAGCAGTAAGGCAACTGTTTCTACTGATATTCATTGTGCCCGTATTGTTTAGTTATACTTTTGATAGTATGCGCCAGATGGATCAAGAAAATCAGTCTGCAATATTAGCAGTGATAGGGCTATTGATGGCGGCAGGTATTATTGGTGTTTTTGAGGCTACTTATCAAAAAACTCAACTTAACCATCGACTTCAACGTACGCTTGCTCACATAACTAAATTGCTACTGTTTACTGGCATCTCTGAACTTATCATTTTGGCAATCGCCGCCGTTGGAATTACTTCAACAGTGTGGGATGATCCACTACTTTGGGCAATCCTTCCCATTTACGCATCTTTGTACGCATACGATTGGTGGGACGCACTAATTGCCGCGCCTGTTTCTACTCCAGAGCATAAACCAAAACATAATCTTCAGATTGAGCCAGAACCCCTGTCTAAATCTGAAATACAATCCCAGTCTTGACGTTAATTCCGAAAAATGACTTAAAATACAGATTTGTCTACGAGTTGGTGAGTGGTTTTAAAGGCCTCTATTACCTGACTACCAAGCTGAGATAGCACTAATCCATTTCGCCAACACAGTTCAACTCTTCGCTCAATTCCTACAGGTTCAAAATCACAGCTCAGTGCAATCAGTTGATGATTTTCGATGTAATCATTCACACATTGTTCGGGTAAAAACGCGAAGCCTTTTCTGTGTTTCAACATCGCAATAAGTGGTCGAATATCCGAAAAAAAGCCGTAAATCGGACTAAATCCATCACTGTTTCTATCGGGATGTTGAAGGTTGCTTGTTTTATTCGTTTCTCCCCAAATTAACTCGCGGTATTGGCTTAAGTCACTGGTACTCACCACAGATAATGCCGCAAGAGGATGATCCGGACTGCTCACTAAAACTTCTTTGTAATGACCTAATCGGCAATACTCAAAACGCTGGTGATGAAGAGTGTCGGACTCATGAGTAATAATGATATCGACATTACCTTCGTTCAAATCTTGTGTCAGTTGATGCCTTTCTTCCCTATACACTTCAATACTTAAATGAGGAAAATCTAATGTCAGTACAAGAGGCTGTGTGAAAGCAATATCGGGAATATAGTTTTCAATTCCGATAGTCATCACCGTTAATTCACCTTGCGCAATCATCTCAGCACTTTGAACAAATTTATCCACTTGGCTCATGGCATGCGTAAGGTATGGCAATATGCGCTCACCATCTTTGCTTAAAGTGGTTTTATTACCGGTTCGGTCAAAAAAATTAATTCCAAGGTCGATTTCCAAATCAGAAATCCATTGGCTAACCTGAGGTTGCTTTTTCCCTAATTGACGGGCAGCAGAAGAAATGGAACCTGTTTCGACGGCCAATAAGAGTGCTTTCAAGTGCAATGAGTTCATAAGCTTTTATTAATTCAGGTACGTGCTAATTAAATTTCAACATTATCAGTTAAACGCACTATACGTTCTTATATTGAATTAATCACATCAGAAAAATGCATTCATACTTAACATGACATTACGTCGAGCCCACACAGCCTTACCACTACAAAAAATGAGACGAAAGGCTTCTCTAGCTTTGTTCGGATGCTCGCCAATAAATTGAGTCTTAGGCATTATTCGCGCTTTCTCTAAAACACTAGCGCTTAAACCAGCGCCAAACGAAGAGCACTTTTATTAAAGCTGCGGCGACGTAGGTCATGGCACAGGCGGTTAGGATTTTCTTCACTTTGGGTAAATCTTCCTGCGGTATGTAGTTGCCTTCGGCAAGGATCGGTAATGCTTTGTTAAAGCTGGCATCCCATTCTTCTGGCAGTATGGCCAGTTGCACGATAACGGCTAACAAGCCCGACAAACCGACGACGAGTGCATGTAATGGTACGGCATAAGGTAAATGTAATAACAAGGAGATGGCTGGCCAGCCGATTAACAAACCCGTTGTGATTTTTCGGGCTGCATGGGCAAACGGTAAATAACGAGAACTTAAATGCGATATTTTTTGTTTCTTCTCATGCGCGATGGCGTGCCCGATTTCGTGAGCCGCGACGGCCACAGCCGTTAACGAGCGACCATTAAACACACTTGGACTAAGACGAACTACGTGTTGTCCGTAGTCAAAATGATCTTGTCCTTCTTGTGTCGTTTCCACCTTTACGTCGTTCAGTTCGAAGCGTTTCACTAAATGCGTCGCCAGCTCACCACCCGTTCCCGGTAAATCCTTGCGCTCCGTCGCATAGCGTTTCAGCGTAAATTTCACCCAAGCACTGGGCCCAACGATCAGCACGACGGCGATCAAAATAACGATAATCCACAACATAGTCTGTTTTTACCAGATTCCAAAATAATAAAAAAACACGCTCAGCTTTGACCCATTTCTGCTTCATCACATACACTGTGTATCACAACTTACACAATAAGAGTCAGATATGAAGAACCCTTTAGTTGGACCGATTCTAGTAATCTTAAAAAACCACCCTAATGGTGTTAGTGAATTTGATATTCTTAAAGCACTAAAAGAGCAACTTCCGGAGTTTAGTCAACTTGCAGAAGACAACAACTTACTGCTGTTTCGTCAGCACTTTCTCATCATGAATGCCTTGTATCAACTCCAAAGTAGTCTTTGGCAAGAAGATAATCTAACGCTTTATATCAGTGCCATGCGTATTCACTTAGTCAGTGCCACGCAAATCAATCGATCTGACAGCACCACATTGAGCGATAGCGTAGACGCAAAACTGGCCGCTTACTACCTAGACTGGGAAGAATACGAAAAAACAGGGATAGACGAAGTATCTCACTTGCTGAATAGTTTTTATAAAGGCATCAGCTTAAGCGGCAATCGAGAGTCTGCACTCAAAACGCTGCAAATCCAAAGCACTAACCCAACAAAAACCGTCATCAAGCAGCAATACCGTAAATTAGCACAGCAACACCACCCAGACCGAGGTGGAGATCAAGACCTGTTCATCGACTTAAGACAAGCTTACGAATACCTCATGTTTTAAAAACTCATGAGCCCTGCAATATACCCTTTAGAATCCAGCGTGCAACATACAATAAAATGTAAAACTGCCTGCTAAACATTGCTTTAGCATCGATTCCTATTCAAGATGAACCTCGCTCTTCACTTGTGGTCAAAACGCCACGCAGCTTCATTTTACTCATTTATTTTATAGACATAGGGCTTATGAATTTTTCTTCTTTTTTTCAGCATGTTTTACCCAAAAAAAAGTACTCTCGCTCCCTGCTTCGTCCACTTTGCCTTGTTTCTTTTAGTTTACTGGCAAGTTGCAGCTTTAATGAAATCGATAGCTCCAATGATTTTGAAAATAATGGCCGAGACACCACGGCGCTCAAAAGAGAATCCTTGTATTTAAAAGAAAGCCTACCGCCTGGTCTACCGTATCCAGACATCAGTTTCCAAGCGGGCTTGCAGCAACAAATCGCATATTTGAATCGCTTATCCGATAAACCCTATTTACTTCAAAACACACAAACGAGTGTCGCCGATTTAAAACGAGTAGCGACAGAAATAGACAATTGGCTGCGCTACCCAACACAGCAACCCCAACTAGTCGCTCACCAACTCGCAGGACAAGATCAAAGAGGTAACGTACAGATCACGGGCTATTATGTCCCTATCCTATCGGTACGCCACTTACCTGACGAAGTGTATCGCTATCCGCTTTATCGTAAGCCGACACAACGCAATGCCAAAGGGGAGTTCCCTTCAAGAGAAGAAATTGACTTCGAAAACGCGCTAGCCGGGCAACAATTAGAAATTGCCTATACAGCTGATTTAGTCGACAATTTTTTCTTACACGTGCAAGGTTCCGGCGTTATTGAATACGAAGATGGCGAACAAAAACTGTTGTCTTGGGGTGGCGTAAACGGCCACGCTTATCGAAGTTTAGGCAAAGAACTCATTGAGAGGGGCGAGATAGACCGCGCCAATATCTCGGCTCAAAGTATTCGTCAGTGGCTAAGTGACCATCCAGAACGTAATCGCGAAATCCTATCGACCAACCCAAGTTATTTGTTTTTCAGTGAAGGGCCTCAAGCGCCCGTGGGTGCCGCCAATGTACCATTAACCCCTTTATATTCTGCGGCTGTCGACCCTAGCGTCATTCCTCTTGGCTCAATATTGTTGGCACAAGTACCTAAGCTCGATGCTTATGGAAACTTAGTCGGACACGAGTTTCGTCTCTTACTTGCGCAAGACAAAGGTGGCGCGATTAAGGGGTCGGGGCACATTGATTGGTATCAAGGTATCGGCGAGGAAGCGCACTTCCATGCTGGACAGCTCAAACATTTCGGCAAGGTGTGGTTGCTACTGCCACAACACCTTGTTCCTCAAAAACTGATTGCCCAATAAGCTATTATTCAATAGTAAAAACGCCTCGCTTTATTGCTAAAGCGCGGCGTTACTTTTTTGAGCCATTCCTCTTAACCAGCCAGCTACCTTAAGTCACTGAGTTTAAAAGAGACCGGCAGGTTGATCCGTAATTCACTTTCTTCCATACCTTTAGTGAACTTAGGCAAAGGGGTTGCTCGTTTAATCATGTCCAGCACGGCATTATCCAAACGCTTGTGCCCAGAACTTTTGCTGATACTCACATCCGACACAGAACCGTCCGCGTGCGCCACAAAGGACAAAGACACAACACCTTCTTCATTGCGACGGCGCGATGCTCTTGGATAACGTTTGTTTTGCGCAAGTACTGATTTTAGCTGAGAGAAATAACTGGCTTTCGCGCCAGCGTTACCACCACTGTTGGCAGAATTAGCTCGACCCGTTGTTGCTTTTTGATTCGCCATTGAAGGCGGCGCCACTTTTTTAGGCTCAGCCTTAACGACAGGCTTTTCAACTTTTTTTGGTTCCGGTTTTTTCTCTGGCTTCGGTTTTGGCTCAGGCTTTTTCTCAGGTTTCGGCTCTGGCTCTGGTTTGGGTTTGGGTTCTGGTTTTTTTACTTCAATAGGAGATTTTTGTTTCACCACAACCGGTTCCGGTTCTGAGATTATTTCAGGTTCAATAATTGGCTCAGGCTCAACGATTGGTTCTGGCTCTACTATCGGTTCTGGCTCGATGATAGGTTCAGGTTCTACAACTGGTTCTGGCTCCACTTCCGGTTCAATTTCTTCTTGAATCTCTTCAATCGGCTCCTCAACCACTTCTTCAACTTCTGCTGCCTCTTCTTGTACCGCCGTTGTTTGAGCGGCAACACCAAGATCTCCCATCATGCCAAGATCAAACTCAATACCTTGCGAGCCCGCCGCTTGGCTACCTTCTGTCGGGTTATAAAATACCGTGTAAAAAGCACCAGCATGAACCGAAACAGCCAAGCTACCTGCAATAATCCAATGTCGCGTGGAAATCATTCTTTTCCTCGCTCTAGCTGCGTTGCCAAACTGACTTTCGTGAGACCCGCTAAACGCACCTGATTAAACACAGGTCGTAATTTTTCTAATGAAATCCCGCCATCGGCTTTAATCTGCACCCAAAAACGCTCTTTATTCATCGTCGATATAAATTGAGCTTCTAGATAAGACTGTATCTCGTCTATAGCGAACAATTGATCATCAACATAAAGACCGTCATCAACACCCACCACGATAACGACATTAGGGTCTGTCACAGCACGAGTATCATTAATAGAGTGTGGTGGAATCACCGGAATAGGATCGGCTTTTCTGATTTGACCAGCCACCATGAAGAAGACCAACATTAGAAAAACCACATTAATCAATGGCACCATGTTGTCATCGTTGCTAGCAGCTCTTGCGGCGTATTTTTCGCCTATTTTCATTTTGCCCCCGGCATAGCAAAAGCATTCGCAATCGATACGGTTTTTGCGCCATTCAGTTTTAGACGATCAGCAAGATGCATCAAGGTTTGAAGCGTCACCCCTTCTTCCGCCTTGATGATAAAAATGCCCTCGCTATGATCAGCAATCAACGTTTGAAAGCGCGCCTGATCGGCAAAACGAATCGGTTGATCATTCATCCAAACCTGATCATCATTTAGCTTCAATGTCAGAACCACATTGTCTTTTTCCTGTGGCGTCACTAGGACATCAGAAGCGACAGACAATGGCGTATCAACAATACGCCAAGGAACAAAACTGGAGGTCAACATAAAGAACAGCAATAAGATAAACACCACATCAATCAGTGGCGTTAAACTAATCGCATTCTTACGTTTGGGCTGAGAAAGATTAAGCGGCATGAAGCATCTCTTTGGCGGCTTTTTCTACCAAATGCTTTGCTTCTTTGCTGGTAAACACCCGAGTGACTGCATCATTCATATTATGAGCAACACGTTCAACTTTACGTTCCAGCCAGCTTTGTAGTGTCACCACAGGAATCGCTACCGCCAAACCTACTGCGGTGGTTAGAAGTGCTTGCCAAATACCACCGGATAAAACCGACGGATCTACTTGATTGCCAGCACCTTCCATTTGTTGGAACGCGGTGATCATCCCCAATACCGTACCAAGCAAACCAAGTAGTGGACTTAAAGTCGCAATAATTTCTAAAGGGCGCAGATAAGAACGTAATTGATTCAATTGCTTCATCGCGCGGCGCTCTACTTCTTCACGAATCAAATCAACACTTTGATTGGCACTTAGCAAAGCTCGCATGGTGTACCCAACAAGGGCATCTATTGGGCGTTTTTCATCAAGTCTTTCAAGCGCCCCTTCACCGTTATCATGACGCCATTCGTCCAATGCCAACTCAGTGGTCTTAAGGCTTTCAGCCCGAAGTGAGGAAAACTGCCATAATTTCAGCAGAACAATCGTCAGAGCAACGACAGAAAACACCATCAATATCCAAACAACAGGCCCACCGACCTGCAAAAAATCAACAATTTTCTGTTGCACTGAATCTTCCACGACACTCTCCACTGAATAAAATATTATTCAAATGGTAGTCATTCTCAACTGTATTTTCAATACATAATTGTGATAGTGCGTAAATAGAACCAAGATGATCAAAATTACTCTATTAGCTTGGCGCTGCGCTTCGAGCTAAGCAGCTTATCCAATACCTCTTGTAGGCGAATCTTGCGTTTGTGTTCTGCTTTCAAGCTTTTGACGAATTTCAGCCATTCATCAAGTCGTTGATGCTGTTCATAGACTTTGCGTAGTTGAAGGAGATATTTGCCTGCTCTTTGATACGCCGATGCTTTGGTTGCTGCAATCTCGGTAAGCGTACAGGCTTTCCAGATGTTAATGGAAGTTTCAGGATGTGAAATAGATACGGCAATCGCTAACGATCTAGCCAAGCTATCTGTCATAATTTGAAAACCAACACGATTACCAAAACGATCTACCGCTTCATCAAAATGCTGCTCATGGACGGCAACCTTAATCATTAGATCTTCAATCTGAGTCTGGCTCCAATACCCCTTTAGCTCGACTAAAGAACTCACGTCGGGTTTCGGCAAAGGCCAGTCAGCGGGCAACACATCCGTCGCGGGATCACCATGCTCAACAAGATCCAAAATCGTTGTTCGAACCGATGCCCACAGACCATCAATAAGCGGGGCTTTCGTTTTGAATAAACGCCCAATAATTTGAAAGTTTTCCATCGTTGGCGACGCCAAGAAATCATCCACCAACAAGGCAGCCACTTGCGTAATATCGCCTTCTTCTTTATGCCATTCGATTAATTGATCTTTTAAGCGACGAGCAATGCCTGGTTTTGATTGTAGCGTGTCGTTAAAACCCACCAAGCACCATTCTTTGGCTTTTCTCATGTTGCCTTGTTTCACAAACGCTTCGACCAGTTTTGCATAGTCTTGGGTGTTGCGAACCTGTTTTTCCATCATGGCAAGAATGGCGTTGTCATCGCCCGCCTTTTGATAAACAAGGGCCAACATATCAACGACTCTTTTATACTCATAGTCCTGTTTTTTAGACTTAGAAAAAGTCGCTAAACGCTGATTTAAAACCATCGCCACCTCTTGCCAATACTCGATTTGATAGCACTCATGGTTGTAAACAAGATCTAAGTCTTGCAACAACCCATAGTCATCTTGCAACTCTCTATCAATCCACCAAAAAAGCTGGATAACCGGCTTCATACTGGTTTTCGGCAAAGCTTCCAAGACGATAAACATAGTACGGCTTAGTTCGCTGGCAAGTTCACCTTCGTCATCACTGTGCTGAATTTGTTCTATGCCTAAGGTCCAAAGCTCACCGCCTAATTCAACCACTTCATCGAACGCATTCTGTTTGAGCAATGTCTCAAAACCTACGCGTATGGGCGAGTAATCTGGCGTATGCCCTTTATGGTTCCAGTAATCTTGCCAACTTTCTTCTGCGGTCACTTTTTTGATCTTACGCCTTAGTGAATCAACTTGAGATTTCACCTTAACAAGGTTTGGCGTTTTATCCGCCAATGTCCAAAGACTTTGCTCGATCTCATAATTCTTCATCGATAACAGCAATAGCTGTTTTACCAGTGCGGCTTTCGGCTGCTTGGAAAGCATTTTGTGCAGTGCGTCTAACGTATGTGGATGAGTCGGATCTAACGCCTCTTTTTTGGACGATGGTTTCAATCTTTCTAACGAGTTATCAATAAAAGACAACTCAATGTCTCTCGGTGTCGCACTCTGCATATCATCTTGGGGGATATCTTTACCAGCGTTGAGCTGTTTGGCGGCTGCTAAGATTACCGCCACCGCGTGTTTGCATTCGCCATACTCATAAGGACAAGAGCAAAACGACGTCAACTCACCGTCTTCTAGAAACACGTCCGTGTTATATTTTTCTGTGCCTTGAACCTTGGCAGACAAGGCATCATTGATGGTCAAAGCAAGATCACTTACATGCTTAACTATGCCTTTACCACGAGCATAAATTTTATCGCCCGCCCACTCTTGGATCTCATCCAAAGCCAATGTTTTTAAATAATCGATCAACTCACTCACGGTTGTCTCTTAATTTTTTCAATTCGTTTTCTACCTCTTCGACAATCATCATCGAAGCCTGCTCTTCTTTTTGTTCTGGTAAAAAAGTTTTGATGTCGTCTTTCAAGCGCTTAAAGCCATCCGACAACTTAGGATAATCCATCACAAATCGATAAATGCTCGTCCCCACGCCCACGCCCGTAAACACCTGCCAATACTGCAAAACAAACTCCAGTACCGTACTGCCTTCACGGGCTTCACTTAACGACCAGAACAAGCCGCTTTCTTGCTCATCGCGCAAAGTAGAAAAAGGCAAATCGTATTCTGCTAAAAGGCTTTGAAAACGAGCGGTCAAACTCAAGTACTGAGCCAAAATATCGTCATTCACCACCCCATGAGCCAATAACTCACTGCCAAGTTGGTAATGACTTAACGATTCCAAGGCTTTGGTGTACGGCGTGTCCAAATGCAAAACAAACTTAGCAATAGGCGATGTATGACGAGAGCGAGTCAGTTGGTCGCTAAAGTATAAAGAGCGGTCCCCAACGGAATGGGCAAGACTTGCCAAGGTAGTTACATCGTAATCCACACTCGGCTCGCTCACACCTTCAATCAACCCAGTGTTTTCTTCATAGGTTTCAATAATGTCATTGAACTCACCCATGATGCGTTCAAAGACTTTTTTACGCTCCAGCAACTTGGGCTTGTAATCCAACAAGGCAAACACCTGATCTCGCAAAGGCAACTTACCAGTAAAGGCGTATTCGTCGATCAAACCATAAAATGCGGTTTTATCCATGTGTTCTGTTTCACACAAAGCATGCACCGCTTGGCGTTTTTGCTGTTGCCAAAAACCAGCAAAGGTATCGTTCAAATCCTGCTCCGGCGCAAGGTTAGGCATGTATTCATTAACGAATTTTTCAATCAACCCCCGCTTGCTGCGTAACTGTACCTCGTTGCCCAACATTTTCATGATCTCTTCAGTTTGTTGGCGGGTGGCTTCAGTTGGGCCATGGGCTTGCTCTTCTGCTTGAATGTCCCCTAGCAAACGTAAAATATACGCCACGTTTACCTCGTCCCGCTGGATCAATTCCAGTTCAAAATCCACGCCATCCAGCACACTGACTTTTTCGTCCTGAGGTTGACGCTGGCGATCAAAAAGATCCTGATACTTACTGGAAAAGTCGCTAAAGGTTTGTGCATCCATTTCCAGCTGCGCCCAATCAAACTCGGTAAAGGACTTCAATTTGTTGATATTACGCATTAAGTAACGAAAAGATCGCACAAAAGCTAACTGTGCGTCTTCACTGACCAAGCTGTTAACCTCATCAGGGGAAGCCACCAAGCGATGCAAATCCACCACCCCTTGGTTAAACTCACCCACATAAAAAGCATAATCTTCCAGCAACACCTGATCGCTGGTATTGGGGTTACAATACATCTTGATAGCGGTGTCTACGTTGTCTTTAAGATTGCGGAAGCACACCACATTGCCTTGAGATTTCAATTCACCAAAGATACGATTTGTACGAGAAAACGCCTGAATCAAACCGTGATTCTTCAGATTTTTATCCACATACAGAGTGTTGAGTTTTTTGGCGTCAAACCCGGTGAGAAACATGTTCACTACCAGCAATACATCGGCACGGTCTG
Source organism: Marinomonas maritima (assembly GCF_024435075.2). Classification (NCBI taxonomy): domain Bacteria; kingdom Pseudomonadati; phylum Pseudomonadota; class Gammaproteobacteria; order Oceanospirillales; family Oceanospirillaceae; genus Marinomonas; species Marinomonas maritima. Next base: position 121,341 of record NZ_JAMZEG020000004.1, read on the forward strand.
CGTCTTTGAAACCATCTTTTTCACGCTCTTTCATGCGTTTGGCAATGTCGTTGTAATACCGATAAAACGCCTTGCTGTCTTTGATCGTATGACTGGTTTTATACAGGGAATTATAATCTTGCACATAAGACGCCAGCTTGTCACGGCTCACACGGTGAACACGGGTATCCGCTGGCACTTCAAGATTAGGGTCACCCACATCGCCTTCTTTTTCATCTTCTTCTTCCGCTTCGTTGTCAGCAAAAGAAAATATGGTTACCACCCGCAAATCATGCTCACCTGCCAAGCGTTTTTGCTGGAACAGGTCGTAATATTTAATCAGAGCGGCTTTACTGCCGACACACAACATGGAAGAAAACTTACGCTGATGAGTTTTACGGTCGTGGTTTTCAATTATCCAATCCACCACACTCTCAATGCGCGCGGTTTTCTCCCAATCGGCTTTCGACAAGGTGCTTTCGTCTACCAAGGTATTGTCAGAAGTACGTAACTGCCCCCAATACTCCACCGAGAACTTCAATACGTTGTCATCGGCAATGGCATTGGTAATCAAGTACTTGTGTAAATGTTTGCCAAATAAACTCTCTGTTGTCTGATACTTAACATGGTTATCAGACAAAATAGGCGTACCCGTAAAACCAAACAATTGCGCTGTTTTGCCAAAAAACGCCTTAATTCTGGCATGAGATTCACCAAACTGAGAACGGTGACATTCATCAAAAATTAGCACCACACGCTTACCTTGCAGAGTTTGCATGGCAGTTTCATGGCGGCCTTTCGATACCGCCGTATTGAGTTTTTGAATGGTGGTGACAATGAGTTTTGTATCGCCTGTTAATTGTTTTACCAGTTCACGAGTATTGTCGGTGCTGTCTACGCAACCCTCACTAAAATGATTAAATTCCTTACTCGTTTGATAATCCAGATCCGCACGGTCCACCACAAACAACACCTTATCAACCTTACCTTTCCCTCCTAAACGACACATGATTTGCGCCGCTTTGTAACTAGTTAAGGTTTTTCCTGACCCTGTGGTGTGCCAAACATAACCATTGTTGTCTTCACGGTTTGGATTAAAATGCGTGACTTTACGAAGGATATTTTCTACCGCATACACCTGATACGGGCGTAATACCATCAACAACTTACTGGACTGATGCAACACCATGTAACGGCAAATCATTTTCGATACATGGCATTTTTCTAAAAAGGTATCAGCAAAAGCATCCAACTGAGTCACCAAATTGTTCTTCTCATCCGTCCAGAAAAAAGTCTGTTTATAATCCGACAAATCACGGTTATTGGAAAAATACTTGGTGTTCACGCCATTGGAAATAACAAACAACTGCACATAGTTGAACAAACCATCTTCTGACCAAAAGGTATCCCGCTGATAACGATTAATCTGATGAAAGGCCTCCTTCAACTCCACACCACGGCGTTTTAGTTCTATTTGCACCAGTGGCAAGCCATTGACCAATAACGTTACGTCGTAGCGGTTCACCCGTCCGCCTTTTTGGCGCACTTGGTTGGTCACTTGGTATTCGTTTTGACACCAAAAATCCGTATTTAAAAATTGTAAATACACATCTTTGCCATTCTCACGGGGGAGATGGAAACGCCCACGCAAAGTGTCGGCACGGGCAAATACATTGCCCTTGTTTAAGTGATTCACCACAGCGGTAAATTCAGTGTCGGTTAACACCACCTTGTTGTGGATTTCTAACTGGCGCTTTAGATTAGCTCGTAAGTCCTCAGCACTGCGGATAGTCACCCGCTCGTAACCTAACCCTGTTAAACGAGAAATTAGGCTTTCTTCTAATTCCGCTTCGGACTGGGTATAGGCAGGGTCATAGTCGTCGTTTGGCGCATGACCATGAGCTTCTTCTATTTCCACCTGATGAGCTTGCTTTTCGACTTCTTGTTCAATGACGGCATTTTTTGATGCGCTGTAGATTTCCATCACATCATCATGGATTTGATTATCACCGTTGAGCGATACATCAAAGCCGTAACCCAAATCGAGCATTTCCAACGCGCCAATGACTTTATAAAGTAATTGGGAATTATCCTTGGCTCCCTCTTTGGCAGTAAGAGAAAGTCTTAACGGTGCATTATCACTTTCTCTTCGCAATAAGCTCACTAACGCTAACTCTGGAAAACGGGAAAAAATTGCTCGGATTCGTTGCAAATCGTCTTGTGTTAATCCGTATCTCATTAATGTCAAAGAGTCATCCAGAGTCATAAAGCCCTTCCGTTGTGTTGTTTTTAAAGCTAACTGCTACGAGTTAGCATGTTCATGATTAAGCGAATCAGCGTTTCTTTTTGATCTGGTTTAGACTCTGCCACTAATAAGGTTAATGCCGCCAAGCCCGTGTCATTGATGCAAGGAACCCCTTCAGTATCAAGAAGCCGATTATTACGATGCAAAAAATCCACGAATAAATACGCGCCGCTGCGTTTATTGCCATCCGCAAAAGGGTGATTTTTCACCACAAAATACAACAAATGCGCGGCTTTACTTTCTATCGTTGGGTAAGCAGGATCGCCAAAAACGGTTACATCAAGGTTCCCCAATAAAGCAGACAAACCTTCGCCACGCGGACGAGCAAATAACTCAGTCGCTTCACCTCGCTCTATCAAAGATTTTTTTAACGCTAACAAGGCCGCCATGGCCTCTTTCGCGGAAGGCAAAGTACCACCGACTTGACCTTCTGGCTCATTCAACAAGCCTTCGTCATAGCGCTGCAACCATAAAAAAGTTTGTGTATATCGGCTGACAATATCGACCAATCCACTGCCCGCTTCGGCGGTCAAATCGGGCGATTTAGCGGTTTTCTGAATCAGCGCAATAGCCTGCTGTAACTCTTGCGCATTTTGCTCAAAGCGTTGCTGGTTAATGGTATAACCTTGCACCAAATGCTCTTTTAAACGCTGTGTTGCCCATTTTCTAAATCGAATACCTTGAGGAGACTTAACTCGGTAACCAACAGAAATAATGACATCCAAAGAATAAAACACGACAGGCTTATCTGAATTTGCAGTATGCATTTTTTGCATATTAGTCTCTGAATCCAGTTCTCCCTCTTTAAATACATTACGCAGATGTCTAGAAATAACAGATTGATCACGTTCAAATAAATTGACTAAATGCGTCTGACTTAACCAAACGGTATCATTGTGTCCATCCACCAATACCTCTATCTGTTGCTGAGCATTTTCATAAATTACGATGTCATTGTTCATGCATTACCTCCTTGTTATTACTCATCTTTTAATGATGTTTCTTGATGGAAAAATGCTTTCAATTCCGTGAAAGCATCATAATAATCATCCATCAGGGCTGTAAGAATGTTCGTTCTAACGAGATCGTCATTGGCAAGTTCGACCTGTTCGCGTTTTTTGATCATGTCCATCCAAACTTCACCAATCTTTGATGAGTCACTACCAATCACACCCAGTCGAAAGGCCAAACGTACAGCATCACGGCTGCCTTCCACATGAACATATCCTTGATCATAAAAGAAGGTCCGTAAACAACGCCAAGCGCTATCAAAGCAGCCTTTGAATAAGCGAATTAAGCCAAACTGTTCCAGCTCGTTTGGATACCGATAATCTAGATGTTGAAAAGCACCGGACAATTGATCAAAACCCTTCGAAAAACGCGCCATGCTTTTTCTTAATCCATTATCACTCATGCTCTTCCCTCTTTTACATTCAAACCATATAGATTGCTCGTCTACACAAACATTTTTTGCAGCAGGCCTTTTTTAAAGGTGTCTAGCTGTTGTATCTGCTTCACCACCGCGTCTATCTTGGCATCAAAGGACGATAGGCAATCGGCGATTTTCTGCTGTTCTTCTAGACAAGGATATAGAAAAACAGCATCAGCAACCGAGTTCCAATCCGCCCTCGGCATCTTTGAACCAGATTGAATATTGACAACCTTCTGAAAGCGACTTGTTTGCACAACAAAAAACAGAAAATCATTTGTTATCTTTTTACCACGCAAGACCCAAATTTCAGATGAGCAAACACCATCAAAATTTGGCCTAGCAAACTTTTTTAAATAAGGACGTAACTTTCCAAAAAGCACATCGCCTTGATTAAATAGAGTTTTTGTACTTTTTTGATCTAAAGAGTTAAAAATATTAAGAATTTTACCTGATCCTTGATCTAAACTTTCAAGCTCAATAGCTGGATAGTTAACCGTCTCAATAGAAGAGTTATAAGATTTACTTACTCTGTCTACTAGTAACCTAAATTCTTCATATTCCCACTCAGGAAACTCGCTGCCATCATCCTGTTTAAAGCGAACCGCTTGGGAAAATAGTTGTTGCATCAAGCCGCGTTTGAAGTCGTTGAGCAGCTCACGTTTGCGGCGCAGCTTGGTCAACTTGTCGTCGATGCTGGAGAGAAAAGACGCGATTTTTTGTTGCTCCAATTTTTCTTCAGGCACACGAAATTTAATGCGTAGAAAGTCTTTTGAATACAGTCTAAGTCGGTCATTGGTTAGACCGTAAGAATAAGCCCATAAATCGTATATCGACCTTGGTCGTTTCAAGTTGTACTCAAAGAACTTTGTGTCAGTTTTTGCTTTTCCTGACAACACAACATAAGCCGGACTTATCATGCATTCTTCATGAGCTAAACCAAGTGCGCCTTGCCACATCCTCATCATGTTATAGACAAGATCGCCTGCTTGGGCTCTCAGGTTATCACCGCTTGCCGCATCGTTTTCCATTTTTTTATCTAACGATGCTCTCGGAACCAAACCGTCATTTAGGGTGACAGAATAAATAGGCAATCCATCTTCACCTTTTATTCTACTGTTTAGAAATAAGTCGTTGCCTCTTTTTAATTTCCACTCTCCCTCAAACTCTGGAAATCTCAGTTCTGGCACGGTGTTTTGTGCTGTTTTCATAAGGGCGCCTCAATGCCTAGTTCGTCGCAAAACCCTTGTATGGTCTTGTCCAACTCGGCCATGTCGTTGTCTAACTGTTTTAGTTCTTGGGTGATAGCGGCAAGGTCAATGGGTGCTTCTTCTTCAAAGGTGTCCACATAACGAGGAATGTTGAGGTTGTAGTCGTTATCGGCAATTTCAGCCATTGGCGCGACGTGGGCGTATTTGTCGATTTCTAGGCGGTTTTCGTAAGCAGCAATGATGTCTTCAATGTGCTCAGGCTTGAGCAGATTTTGGTTTTTCGCTTTGTCGAAACCTTGGCTGGCGTCGATAAATAAAACGTTGTCTGGGTTTTCACGGCATTTTTTGAACACCAAGATACAAGTCGGGATACTGGTGCCAAAGAAGATGTTAGCGGGTAAGCCAATCACCGCGTCCAGCCAGTTGCGCTCTTCAATCAAATAACGACGAATATGCCCTTCTGCCGCGCCACGGAATAACACACCATGGGGTAAAACCACCGCCAAAGTGCCGTTATCGTCCAGCTGATACAACATATGTTGTACAAAGGCGAAGTCGGCTTTCGAGCCAGGGGCCAACTTGCCGTATTGGGCAAAACGGTCATCGCTTTCGAATATCTTCTTCGCGCTCCACTGAGCAGAAAACGGCGGGTTGGCGACAATGGCGTCAAAGCGCTGTTCCAAGTGTTGTGGGTTTTCTAGGGTATCGTCTTGTTTTAGATCGAAATCACGGTAATGCACGCCGTGAAGAATCATGTTCATGCGCGCAAGGTTGAAGGTAGTGCGGTTCATTTCTTGGCCGTAAAAATGGCCGATGTTTTCTTTGCCCACTTCTTTGGCGACACGCAGCAATAAGGAGCCTGACCCACAAGTTGGGTCATAGACGCTTTTTAAGCGGCTTTTTCTGTGGGTGACCAGTTTTGCCAACACGGTAGAGACAGCTTGCGGCGTATAAAACTCGCCGGCTTTTTTGCCTGCGCCCGCGGCAAACTGGCCGATCAAATATTCATAAGCATCGCCCAGCACATCGCTTTCGCTGTCGTGAATGGCAAAGTCTATGCTGTCGAGATGCAACATGATCTTGGCAATCAACACATTGCGCGCATCAGGATCGCGGCCAAGCTTGCTGGAGTTAAGGTCTAATTCTTCAAATAAGTGATCGAAGTCGTCTTCACTCTCGGTGCCCATGGTGGAGCGTTCGATGTTGTTCAGCACTTCTTGCAAATCGCCTAGGATAAAGCGATCAATGACTATGTCAGCGTCTTTATCTTCGCTGTCTGTGTCTTTGTGAGCACCGCGTTGCGCTAGGTTACTGAACAGTTCCGACGGTTTTAAAAAGTAGCCGAGTTCTTCAAGGGCATCTTCTTGTAAGGCGTCCAGCATTTCTTGCCCGTCTTCATGTTGCTCATCCAAGGTGGCGTAGCTCAGGCTAGGGTCATCGTTATGCAGAATCGTATCGGCGAAGTCGCTCAGGCGTTCAGACAGGTATTTGTAGAAGATAAAACCCAAGCAGTAATCGCGGAACTCGTCGGCGTTCATCTTGCCACGTAGCTCGTTGGCAATGCTCCAAAGTTTCTGTTCGAGTTTCTTTTTTTGGTCGTCGGTCATGAAAAGCCATTCCTTGTAATACGGAGATACCTTGGTCGTCTTCATACAGAAAACAAGGCATGTGAATGGCGGTTATTTTAGGTGGATTAATGCTCTGTGGCTATCGGCAATACTAAACGACGGACAAGATTAAAATGACAAGCATAGAATCACGCCGCAAACACAAACCGATAGGCGACGAAAAATAGCAGCAACGCCATGATTCGATTCACCCATGCCATCACGGTAGGATTCATTGCCGCTTTTTTTAACCGTGCTCCCGCAAACAAATACACACTCGGTGAACCACACGCCATGATCGCCAGAACCAAAGACCATAATGCGATTTGAACACCTTCAATATGAAAGCGTGGAAATTGCACCGTCACGATAGGCACAATCGCCACCAAGGATTTGGGATTACAAAGCTGTAAAATTAGCCCCGTTTTAAAACTGATCGTCGACACGTCCGCCTTGATTTTTGTCTGTTGAAAACTCGCCTTCATAATTTTTACGCCAAGATACGCGATGTAAATACCACCCAAAATGCCAACAACCGATTGATATTGTTGTGGGATAATTCCACCACCAAGATAACCAATCAGTAAAAACAGAATAAACATGGCGACGCCGACACCAACGCAGTACAAAAAAGCGCGCCAGCCTTGTCCGTTAACGCCCGCAAACAGCGCCAACATATTGGCAGGACCCGGGCTGTACATAACGCCAAAGGCATAAACGAGAATTTCGAGCATGAGTGTTCCTCAAAAGATGATTTGATAAGCATTAAAAACAAAGAAAAGAATGAACGTGAAAGTGAGGTGCCGCTAGGTGCGCAGCAAATGTCGTCTAAATTGATACGGCGTCACGCCGAAAACTGGCTTGAAACGGCGGTTAAAATAACTCAGATCCGTAAAGCCAAACATAAACGCCACATCCGCCAATGGCATGCCACGCTCTATCGCCTGTTTGGCGCGATTAATACGGTAATTTTGCCAGTATTGATGTGGCGTCATGCCAAAATAATCCCGAAAGCAGCGCAACAAGTGATACTTCGACATATGCGCCACTTGGCTTAAAGCATCGAGCGAAACGTCTTCGCCAACGTGCGCATGTAAATACTCTCGGACACGTTCAAAAACGGGGTCTTTAGAACGCAGTTTAGATTCAATCTGAATGCCTTTTTGGCGAGCAAGATACTCAGCAAATTCAAATAACGCGGAAGAATACTCCAACGCTGACGTTGCTGGGTCTTCAACCAGCTGAGCCAAACATAAAATATGCGCTTTTAACACTGGATCGTTTTGAACCATTTGTTCAATTCGAAAATTTTTTGCACGGCGAACGCCCGCGCTTTCCAACATGGGAGACAATTGATCTGGATGAACATAGAGCATTTTGTAATGCAGTGTGTCGTCACCACCTGAGTGACCGTCATGCGCGTCTTCAGGATTAAACACAATCACATTGCCAGAATGGCTTTTGTGATGTTCGCCTAACGCGAAGAAGTCCTGACGACCAGACAAGGTCACACCAAAAGAAAACTCCTCATGCGCGTGCGTGTCGTAGGTGAAATCGTTCATCGATGCCTCAAGCAACATCATCTCATTAACGCCCGCACTTTTCGCAAACTGGAAACGATTTTCTGTTGACATCACAACCTCTCGAAACAAACCCAATCCATAACGATAGACTAACCAATAACAAACAAAAAAGATTGGACGATATTGCGCAATGTCATTCGTTCGGTGAAAAATAAAGCACTCAAAACGGTGTAAGAAAGAAATGAAAAACAGTAAAGCTTTATCCAAAAACAATCTAATCCGTTCGGATGAAAGCGACTCAACGATTTCATTCAGTCATTTGGGAAGCAAGTTGATTGGCTTATTGTTTACGCCATACGTTAGGCGTCACACCTACAATACGTCTAAATGCTGCAGAAAATTTACTCGGGTTAGCGTAACCCACTTGCAATGCAATATCGGTGATCATAATAGACTTATCTACTAATAGGCGTTTGGCGTATTCCATACGACGAAAGGTAAAGTAAGCATAAGGAGAAAAGCCCGTTGATGCCTGAAATGAGCGAGTAAATGAACGAACATCTTGACCCGTTAAATCCGCTAGTTCAGCCACACTAACATCACCGCCAAGACGGCTTTCCATAAAATCTAAAGTCCGTTGTAAGCGCCGACCATTTAGCGGGTACACGATGGCCTTTTGTAAGTTTTTCGGTTCATAGCCTACCAGTCTATTTAGTAACGTATAAATTCCTTGTTCAAAAAACGCGCCCGATAAGCCATGAACTTCTGCATCTCGCCATAATGCGGTCATAACCGCCGTTAATAGTGGATCATTATGAAGCGAAGACGCGGCAGGAATAAGGTTTTCCACATAAAAACCTCCCGCATTATCTAAAGTAAAAGCATCAAGTTTAATCGCTATTCCTAACATCTGGGTTTGAGGCCAGTAGCCTGATGCAATAGTTCCCGGTAATGCCATGGCAACCGTTCCGGGACGTAAGACACCTTCCAGTGATGGCCCTTCACCTTCCCGTTTCATGCGACCAATATGGCCGGTACAAAGGTTAAGCATTAGAAAAGGTGAAGGCTTTGCTGAAAAGTTGCCTTCAAATGCCATAAAGTCAGCATGCGCTAATAGGCATTCGCCTTTTTTATCTGAAATAGAGAGAGTAGGAATAATGCCTAAATCAGACATTCGGCTATTCAAACCGTTGAGTTCAGCTTGAGAAATATGACCATTCAATTGATTTGTCATTTATAACACCCTAAAAGCAATCCCATTTCTAAGAGATTTCTCGCCGCTATGAAAAAAGTTATCTTTTCATAGCAAAATAACACAAATGAGAATCGCTATCAAAAAAGAACTTATAGCGTCAATACTCTCGCTTTTTTAGTCCGTATTTTATTAGTGCCAGCATTCATTGCTCATATGAAATAAGCTGACGTTTTTATTGATGTTGGTCGAGTATGACAGAAGGTTTGACGGACAATGAATGATGGTAATATTCTGCTTTTATGCCGTATACACTTTCAAGGTGTGATCGTTGTAAAACACTTTCAGGCCGGCCTTTTGTGACCATTTTTCCGTTATTTAATAGGACTAATTGATCGGCAAAACTGGCCGCTAAAGACAAGTCATGGATCACCGCCAATACCCCAATATTACGCTTTGTCAGCTCTTTGGCCAGGGACAGCACATGATATTGATGGAATACATCCAAGCTTGAGGTCGGTTCATCAAGAAATAAATAACGGGCTTCTTTTTGCTCATAGGGAAACCATAACTGCGCGAGCACTCTGGCCAGTTGGGTACGTTGTTGCTCTCCACCTGACAACGTCATAAAGCTGCGTTTAGCAAGGTGTTCTATTTCCATAAAACGCATCACATCGTGGATAATATCTTGCTTCTGGGTTTGGGATATTGCTTCTTCGTAGTTAAAACAGCCCATAGATACAACCTCCATCACAGTGAAACTAAACCCCATTTGATAAGACTGAGTCATCACGGCTCGTGTTTTCGCCAATTCGAGCGGCGTGAAAGCAGCAATGGATTTTTTGTTAATAGAGATGTCACCCCCACTGGGAACCATGTCACCGGAACATGCCTTCAATAAGGTGGATTTCCCCGCACCATTAGGCCCAATCAATATGCTTAATTCATTGGATTTAATGGTGAGATCAATGGAATCTAGTAAAGTTTTTCTATCAATAGAAATAGATAGTGCTTGTATTTCAATCGCCATAAAGCGCTTCCTGTGGCCTTAATATTAATATCGACCTGTTTGTCGGTATAAAACAAATAAAAAGAAGGGGCCGCCTAGTGCACTCGTCACCAAGCCAATAGGGAGCTCAGCCGGCACAATAACAATACGGGCGATAATGTCTGTGATGGTTAAAAAACTGGCTCCAAACAACATGCTGACAGGAAAAAGAAAACGATGATCTGGACCAATAAGAATCCTGACTAAATGAGGAACGACAAAACCCACAAATCCAATCGTTCCACTAATAGACACCGCAGCACCGACTGCCATTGCGGTATAAATAAAGACTTTTTTCTTTAAATGCGACACTGATACGCCTAGATGTTGGGCTTGCGCTTCACCAAGCAAATACAGGTTTAAGGGTTTGGCGAGCCGGCTAAGTCCTATCAGACTAATGAAGATGAACATCAACACAGGCAAGGTTAATGCCCAGCTGTTGCCGCCTAAGTTCCCCATTGTCCAAAAAGTCAGTTCTCTTAACTCACTGTCGCTGCTCACCAATGTCAAAATACCAATGAGAGAGCCAACAATCGCATTTACGGCAATGCCTGATAACAATAAGGTAATGATAGTGAACTGACCTTGGCGATTGCTTAACCGGTAGATAATGGCGCAAACACCCAGGCAGCCAAGCATCGCACCTATTGGTAGCGCATACATCCCAAACACTGTCATTGCCTGAGGAAACATCGAGTGACCCAGTACAATAACGGCCACGGCTCCCAAGGCACCGCCACCCGCAACCCCAATTAAACTAGGATCGGCGAGTGGATTTCTGAAAAGCGCTTGCATGGCCGCACCACATAACCCCAGTGCGCCACCGACAAAAAGAGACAACACCGTCCTAGGTAATCGAATTTCAAACAAAACCCGTGTGCTTAATGAACTGTGCGTCTGTGCGAAACCATGACTAACATAAGTTAAAAGGTCACTTTCCGATAAGGGTACAGCGCCCACAACCAAAGCTAAGAAAGCAGAACAAAACAGTAACCCCAACGTCAATGGGATCGCCATACGTTGGCGCTTACCGCGTTTCTGATGAAGCGATATTATTTCTTGCATCGCTTAGAGCTCTGCCATAGAAGGTAAGTCATCACGCGGATAGCGAAGCTCATAGCCTACTGGCAAAGGAAAATCTTTATGGATCATGGTGCCTAATTCAACAATCGCTTGCGGTGTACGGGGACCAAAACCAAGGAGATAAATGCCATCAATGATATAAACCGCTTTATTCTTCACGGCTTTCATATATTTGAAGTGAGGCAGGTCTTCTATTTGTTTAAACACATCTTGACGTCGATTCATGACAATAATGACATCGGGGTCTAATGCCAATGCAGACTCTGGGGAAAGTTTTATCCACCCCTCATAATCCGCCAATAGGTTGATTGCGCCAGCCTCTTCAACAACGGTATGAGCGGGGGTGCCCGTGCCAGAAGCAATAGGCGAACCGTTTTCTAATGTAAGAAAAAACAAGACTTTAGGCGGTGATGTTTTCGCCGAATCTGGAAGGTGTTGTTTGGCGTAAGAAAGTGCATCAAGATCGATTTGAATGTCTTCTAAAAGTAAGGTTCCCTTATCTTCAACACCCAACAAGGATGCGACACGCATTATTTTTTCTTGCAAGGCCAAGAGAGTGTTATCTTTTTCTATTATGTCAGTTTTTACCCCGACCGAGGCTATTTGCTTAAGGGCTTTAATAGGGCCGGTATCTTCCTCGCCTAACAGTAAGTCTGGGGTTAAAGAAAGCACACCTTCAACAGCAATATTTCGAACATAACCCAAGCTTGGAAAACCTTTGGCTTCTTCTGGGAAAATACTAGTGGAGTCCACACCAACAATACGATCTTGCTCACCAAGACGATAAATAATTTCGGTTATAGAACCACCCGCCACCGCAATTCGCTCTGGAGGTATTGCCATTATGGCGGAGCCATTCAAAGCCATCAGACAACTTAAAAACAATAATCGATATTTCGTCATATTCAATCCACAGCATGTAAATAATAAAAATGATAAGCATTAGTATTTTCATGTCAATGTAATTGAAATATTAGTCCCGCTATTGGAGTGTTCTAGACGCTTCTGGAGTAGTTTAGAGGCTGTTATCGTAATAATATTAATGATAACTATTATCATTAATATTGGGAACTCAATTAATGCTCAAAAATACGATACTCTCAACACTATTTGTGCCGCTCGTACTGGTTGCCGAAATGACAAAAGCTGCAGAAAGTCAAGACGCGGTATCCGATAAAACATTTCTTCTGGATACCGTTATTGTGACTGCTGGGTTACTTGATCAGTCGGTACAAGAAAGTGCCGAAAGCGCCGAAATATTTGATGAAGACACCATTAAAAGCCGAGCTGGCATAACCACCGTCAGACACATTTTAGAAACAACATCCAATGTATCGGTTATGGATGCCACAGGTACCGCACCGACAGTTCGAGGGATAGACGGCACTGGTGCCGCTCAAAATGCCATTGCGCTTTTTGCTGGAGGTCGATCTAGACTAAGCTACGAAGTAGACAATAGACCAATGTCTTTTAATGAAGTGGCCTATAGCGACATTAGTTTATTTGATGTAAATACCGTTGAAGTATTGCGTGGCCCACAAAGCACGCTGGTGGGTCGAAACGCCATGGCAGGGACCGTAAATATCAAAACGAATGAGCCAGTATTCGAAGACGAAACCATTTTACGAGCTGCGACAGGCAACCATCATACTCAGCAACTTTCAGCAGTGGTAAACAGACCTATCACAAAAGATTCAGTGGCATTTCGTCTTGCAGCCGATTGGACGGAAAAAAAATCTTCGGTTGAATACAAGTCTTATGACGGCGTAGGCGATCCAGGCCTTTATGAAAGCGTGAATATTAGAGGGAAGCTTCTTGTTGAACCTGATTCAGAAAACAACGCGAGATTACTCATAGGCTTATCGCATTCTGATTATTCTGGCCCAGCTAACGAAGTGATCTCAGAACCCTATAAAAACAAGGTGTCCAACGCGGTAAAACAACCTCAACACAACCCAGTGACCAACACGGCTTCCGTGGATTACTCTCAAGACCTTAACTCCGCATTTCAGTTTAAATTAAACGCATCCACAACCGACGTAGACTTTACCCGCACTACTGTAGTGAACAGCACGAACACGACGATTGATACCCGTGAATACGTATTAGAACCTCAAATTTACTACGATGATGACAAATGGAATGCCGTAGCTGGACTTTATTATTATCGTGCACGCGAAGAGCAATTTTCAGAACTTTTTAGCGTTGGCGATCTGCATTATGAAGACGAAACGGACACGTTAAGCGCTTACACTGAAGGTTCTCTTTCGCTGACAGATGATGTCGCTCTGTCAATGGGATTACGTTATGAGCACGAATCCAGAAAACGTAATGGTGGCGCTTACAGTGGTGGCGTAACAGCGGATGATTTTAACCACGACAAAAGCTATTCAGAATTATTACCTAAAGTGGGCATCAACTGGCACCAATCAGACAACATCAGTTGGGGTGCACAAATATCCAAAGGCTATAACGCTGGTGGCGCTGGCTGGACACTAGATAGCAGTACATTTGCTGTCAATGACTACGAATACGAAGAAGAAATGTCGTGGACTTATGAAGTTTATGGACGACAAACCTTCTTAGAAGGACGCGTGAGCAGTACGCAAAACCTTTTCCATTCTCGCTATAAAAACCTTCAACTTGCCTACAGTACGACCGGCGATTGGGGTAACGATGGCGCGTACTCTATTGTCAATGCGGACAAAGTAAATACTTGGGGCCTAGAACAAGGCTTAACCGTACTCGTTTCGGATCAACTCACATTATCAGGCACCGTCGCCCTGTTAAACACTAACGTCGCGAAGTTCTCCGATGACACGAGCCTAGAAGGCAATGATCTTGTTACCTCTCCGACCGTCACATCGAGCCTCAATTTGGATTGGCACAGAGACGCTTGGCAAGCCAGTTTAAACGTCCGTTACACCGACAGCTATTTTACGTACTTGGCCAACCAGCCTGAATCTGAAAATGACGCGTATATTGTGACAAACGCAAAAGCGTCTTACAAAATAGGTAACGCTGAATGGTTTGCTAGCATTGATAATTTGTTCGATGAAGACGCCGTCGTGTTTCAGCGCTCAGACGCGGGGTCTGCCTCTGCAGATTCAGCAGTACTGCTCCAACCGAGAACCTTCTTAGTTGGCATTCAGTATCAACTTTAATGCTGTGACGGAAACCGAAATGGGCTATTTAATACACGACAATAAACACTGGCCATTGGCGCTTACCATCGCACAAGAAAAGCTGACATTCGAACAGCATATGGCTTCTTTAGAAGGTTGGAACGCATGGTTTGAAAGAAACGAACCCTTTCATGTTATTCGATTCTATGTCGATAAAGCCTCTCTTGAACAAGCGTCTGGCGTCGGTAAAGCGACACTGGAATGGATGTCAAAAGGGGCCGACAGCAAGTTTCGCACGCTCGTGAAAAGCATGATGATTGTTGTGCCTCCCGATCAATATCCACGAATGAAGAAAATGGATGTGACAGCGGTTTTTGGTATTCCAGGAGGAATATTCCCTTCAATTGAAGACGCATTGGATTGGCTTGATAGTTCAACTGAGATCAAGGACTTACCGGATCTTAAACAAAACTGGAAAGAGGCGGTAAAACACGCACTAGACCAATTTTAGATAAACATTATCCACAAAAAATCCCCTATCAGAGGTTACGCCACTCATAGGGGATTCTTTTCAACTTGTCGATTGAAGCGGATTAAATTGAGCCAAATTTTAGTGCTCTGATCTTACCAGACGTGGCTATTCGCCCTTTTCAGTTTGAATCGACATTTCAACCTTCGCCAAAGCACGCAAGTACATCCGCCACGCGCACAACCCAGCCAGTACATTACCGATTAACACACCTACGAAAATGCCTTTTAAGCCTGCGATTTCTGATCCAATCCACAAGCAAGGCAAGAAAAAGGCAAACAGGCGCAACGCAGAAATGCTCAATGCCGTATAAGACTTGCCCAAGGCATTTGATACCGACACCATCAACATGCAAATGCCCAACGCGCCAAGGCTAATCGGCACCAAAGTCAAATGCCAATTAAGAATGTCCGACACGGCGGCTTCACTGGTCATCAAACGCGCCAACGCACCAGATGCAAAAAAAGTCGCCAGCGCGACAAGTAACTGGAAGATGAGAATAAAGCGACAAGAGATCGACACAACAACGCGAATGTCGTCGATTTTCTTCTCGCCTAACAAGCGTCCAATCATTGGCGGCATAGACATAGTCAGCGCCAACACGGCAACAATAGAGAAAAATTCAAATCGTGAACCCAGCGCCCAAGACGCCACTGCCGCCGTTCCAAACCCTGCTATCAGTTTCGTCGCCAACATAGAAGACACAGGCGGTAACAACTGACTGACCATCGCAGGTCCCATGATATGACCAATGGATGCCAAGCTTTTAGCCACATCCAAATCTTTCCGATCAAAGGTTATCCAATGTTTGCGCGCAACCAGCGGCGCAACAATCAGCACTCCAATGCTGAATGCTACCGTGGTGGCCATAGCGGCACCATTCAAACCAAGATCAAGGGTGAAAATAAAAATAGGGTCCAATATCAAGTTCAACACGCTGGTAACAATCATCATGATGCCGGGCAACAGCGTGTTCCCGTGGGAGCGGCAGATGCTGTAGTAAAAATAAATTAACGCGCCAACCCACGCACTCAATAACCAATGCGGCCAGTAAGAATCGATAACAGGAAACACGGAATCTGGCGCACTCAATAATGCCAAAATAGGATGGCGCAAAAACCAAATCAGCACACAGAAAAACGCAATGCCCACGCTGCCCATGGTCATCACCAAACCGCCAAGCTGCTTAGCATAACGCGTATTACCAGCACCCAAAGCGCGAGAAATAATCGCCGTCGTTGCAATGCCAAGCCCCACTTGCAGGCCAATCACAACCATCTGAATCGGCAAAGTGAAACCCTGCGCCGCCAAAGGCAAGATGCCTAATTGACCAATGAAAGCACTGTCGACAAGCTGAAAGCTCATTAACGACAAGATCCCAAACATCATAGGCCACGTCATCGAAAAAAGTTGTTTGCCTAACGAGGCTGGAGAAGAGGTTTGGGAGGTCATAGAAGCGCTCATACTAAAAAACTGAACGCATATTCTAACCTACTTTACTGACAACATGATGACACTCGCCCCACCAAACAAACTATGCGATGAAAAGTCTTATTCTTCTACGTAACGCTGACTGTACTTGTGCCCATATCTAAGCATCACTAAAGCCATGATGGAGAAAATCACAAAACCGCTTGCCAATGGCGTCACGGTGAAATGATAAAACTGGCCCACTATTGTCGAAAATAGAATCGCTAGAAAGCTCGATAGCGACGAAATCACCGACGTCCCAAGACCCGCCATTTTTCCCAATGGCTCCATCGCCATGGCATTCACATTACCGAACACCATGCCGAAGCAAGAAAACATAATCATGCCCAAGCCCATGAAGAGCACGAAAGGCGGCACACCATCAAAATACAATGTAGACATCAACAACACAAAAGACGCTGCCAACAACACGCTTAACGCCGCAATCACACAGCGTAACATGCCAACACGCTGGACAATTTTACCGTTTGAGAAATTAATCACAGACGATCCAATCGCCAGTAATGCAAAATATAACGGAAAACGATCACCTGTTTGATACACATCCTGAAATATCGATTGTGCCGTACTAATGTGCAGCATCAAACCGCCAAAAATACAGCCCAACAACACCGTAAACGCCATCACATCGCGACGACTCAAAATAATGCGCACGTCGACAATGAGGCGTTTTCGATTGAGCGGAATACGATTCTCTTTCGTCAAGGTTTCGGGCTGACGTAGCAACAGCCACCCACCCGCCACCGACGCTTGAAAAACCAACAAGGCAAAAATCCAACGCCAATCCGCAACCTGCATCACTAATTGACCGATCGACGGCGCCAGCAGCGGTACCAAAATAAACACCATCATCACAAACGACATAATGCGCGCCATAGCCGCGCCTTTATAAAGATCTCGAACCAACGCCCGTGACGCAATTTTTGGCCCCGACACGCCAAAACCTTGAATCACACGACCGAGTAAAAACACTTCAATCGACGACGCAGACAACGCAATAACCGAACCGCCAATATAAATACCAATACCGAACAGAATGCATTTTTTCCGACCGATTGCGTCCGACAAAGGCCCGAAAATTATCTCGCCGAACATCATGCCAAAGATCATCGCCGACACGATCCATTGTGTTTTTTGATAATCCTCGATGCCCAAAGACGTTGCGATATTTGGGAATGCCGGCAACATAGAATCCATACTCAACGCCGTCAACGACATCATCAAAGCAAACAGCGCAATAAACTCTTTTTCGGGTAACCGCTTTATCTGCTTTTCTGCAGCCCACTGTAAACTTAAAAGTGACATCCTTTTTCTTACCTATTAGAAAAATAAACACTTAGTATACTCGCCTCTTCTAATTTGTTCTGGAAGAATACGATGCCAACAAGAATACTAAATAGCAGCATTGCGTACTGCGCGACATGCGAAAATTCCGTATGATTATCTTCCCCCTATATCAACCCTATTTACTGAGAAGGATTACATGGAATTTATTTGGATTTTATTCGCATTTGCCTGCGGACTCGCTGTCAAAATGATAAATCTACCGCCATTGATCGGCTTTTTATTAGCAGGTTTTTTACTAAATTATGTAGGTTTAGAGCCGAGTAAAACGCTAGATTCTCTCGCTAATATTGGCATTACCTTAATGCTGTTTAGCATAGGATTAAAACTGCATGTAAAAGATTTACTCAAACGCGAAGTATGGGCCTCTACGCTAGGTCATATGGGAATGAGTACCATCATTTTTGCTGGCATTGCACTATTACTTGGTACGCTGAGTCTGCCGTATTTTGGCCTATTGGATTTTAAAACAGCGGCCCTGCTTGGTTTCGCATTGAGCTTCTCCAGTACCGTTTGTGTGATGAAATTACTTGAAGAGAGTAGCGAACTAAAAACCCGCCACGGGCAGTTATCATTAGGTATTTTGGTGATGCAGGATATTGTGGCGGTCGTATTTCTTGTCGCTGCCACAGGGAAAATTCCGTCTCTTTGGGCTTTAGGTTTATTCGGTCTGTTGTTCATTCGTCCAATCATCAACAAGATTGTCGATAAGGCAGGCCACGGAGAAATGTTACCGTTAACAGGGCTTTTCCTCGCATTAGGCGGCTATGAACTGTTTTATTTGGTGGGTGTAAAAGGTGACTTGGGCGCGTTAATTTTTGGCATATTGCTCGCCTCTCATTCCAAAGCGGCAGAAATGAACAAATCCCTGATGAATTTCAAAGACTTGTTTCTAATCGGCTTCTTCTTATCTATTGGTTTTACCGCTTTGCCCACTTTAAGCATGATTGGTATGAGCCTCATACTTACCCTAGTGATTTTGGTAAAATTCGCACTCTTCTTTGCGTTGTTAACCAAACTAAAACTGCGCGGCAGAACCTCTTTTTTATCATCGATGATTCTTTCCAACTACAGCGAGTTTGGCCTCATTGTTGTGGCGCTTAGTGTCGCAAATGGTTGGCTAGAAAAAGAATGGCTAGTGGTGCTGGCGTTGGCCGTGTCTTTCTCCTTCGTGATCACTAGTGTGCTATACCGCAACGTTCACCGTTTGTATCGCAGAAACAAAGAAGTCATTCGTCGTTTTGAAAGCACAGATTGCTTGTCAGAGGATATTTTCGTTCAACCCACAAATACCGATGTATTGGTCGTTGGATTAGGGCGAGTCGGACGTGGAGCGTTCGAGTCTTTAAAAGGCCTAGTAGGGGAAACAGTCGCAGGTATGGACGCCGATAGGAACCGTATCAACCAAATGCAAACCGCTCAAGAAAGCGTCTTTTACGGTGACGGGGAAGACGCAGACTTATGGGAACGATTAGACACGTCGAGCATCAACTTGGTTTTGCTGGCTTTACCTGCGGCTGAAGACACCACCAATGTCGCCATACAACTGCGTAAAGCCAATTACACAGGTCAAATCGCCGCCATCGCCCGCTACCAAGATGAAAGAGACATCTTGCTTGCCTCAGGCATAGACAATGTCTTCAACTTTTACACTGAAGCCGGTACCGGTTTCGCGGAAGAAAGCTTGGCGCTGATTCGGGCTCAAAATACAGCGAGTTAAAGCGCCAACGCTCACCAAAGAACACTCATCTTTAGTTCGCTCAGCATGATAATCCCACTTTATGCTGAGCGAACCTCCCGAAGTCTGTAAATAAACACTCACATAAACCAACAAATATCGTACGCTTTTCAACCCTATTGAGCGCTATAATGCTAATAATTGAACTTATCTCAGATGATATAAGTAAGCATATACTGCATGGAAGTATAAGGAGTCAGCGTGTCATCCCAGCCTACAAATGACCATCCTATAAAGTGCTTGTCTCAGGCATTTTCTGCTTTTTTTCGACAGGTGACGATTCCTAGCGAACACGCCGACAGTTATCGCTATCATCAATTCTGTACGATCGCTCGATTATTGCCGCTCGTCAGCCTTGCCACGTTTTTTGCGGCATTTTGCGGGTGGTATTTTGCCTGGAACCAAGGCAATAATGGACTATTAGTCATATGGACAAGCATACTGGCCCTCATCGCCTTATCCGAATTAATAGTTTGGTGGCTGTATATTGCTCGCCCTAGCGTTCATCATGCCACCAAATTCACGGTCTACATGTTGGCCTTTAGCATTGGCCTTGCTGGCATATTTTACGCCATCATTACCATCCATTTATTCAGCCTCTTTTCCGATCATGAACGCATTTTTCTCTTTGCCATTGTATCGGCGTTTCTGTCTAGCGGCGGATGGCTTTTTGCCAGTATTCCATTAGTCGGTTTGGTTTGGACGATAAGTATGAGTGCCGGGCTAATATTCGGCCTGACCTATTTATTTGGTGATACTTATTTTTTATTGGCGGCGTTAGTAGCTTTCTATTGCGCATTTTTATGTTCCGCCATCATTATTTTTTCGCGACAGTATTTAAAAGCCTTAATTGCCGAAACAGAAATTGAAAACCAACATCAAACGGTCAGTTTGTTGCTCCATGACTTTGAAGAGAAAGCCACCGACTGGTTATGGGAAACCAATAAAAAAGGCCATTTACGCCACTTGTCTCAAAAGCTGATTGAAGCAGCGCAATCCGATGTGGAAAAGCTGCTAGCATCCCCTTACATTGACATCATCGAAAACTTGCTCGCAAAAGACGAGAAACACGCCCTCGACCAACTGAAAACACTTTCTGAAGCACTGGCATCCAGCAGCAATTTTAGTAACGTTGTCGTGCCAGTCAATCTTGATTGTGAGACTCGATGGTGGTCCTTTTCTGCCAAAAAACTCATGGATAAAGCTCAAAAATTTAATGGCTGGCGTGGTGTTGCTTCCGATATTACTAACAGTGTTTTACGTGAACGAGAAATGATAAAACAAGCGAATACCGATACGTTAACGCAGATCGGGAATCGCCTCTTTTTTAATGAACAGCTCGCGGCGTTGTTCCCAAAAACATACGAAACAGGCGAGTCTTGTGCATTGTTGTTATTGGATTTGGATAACTTCAAATTGATTAATGATTCTTTTGGCCATGCCGCTGGCGATGCATTGCTGATAGAAGCCAGCAAAAGACTGCATGACAATACGCCAGACAAAGCCATTCTTGCCAGATTGGGCGGTGATGAATTCGCCATCATTGTGCCGCATCCTGCTCAATACACTGACATAGCCATGTTAAGCAGCCAGCTCCAAAAAGCCATTTCTCAACCATGGCAGTACGGTGAAAACCTCATTGAAATACACGCCAGCATGGGTATCGCGTTTACCAGCCAAGCCATCACTCACATTGATTCGCTTTTAAGAGCCAGCGATCTCGCACTTTACGCCGCCAAAGAAGCCGGTCGCGATACGGTTCGTTTTTTTGATCCCACGATGGAAGAAGCCGCCAACCATAAAGGCCAGATATTAGGCGAAATGAGACAGTCCATTTTCAATAATGAATTTGTTTTGCACTACCAACCCCAACTCGACTTAAATACTGAAAAGCTCATTGGCTTTGAAGCACTAGTACGATGGAAGCACCCTAAGCGAGGCATGATACCGCCTCTCGATTTCATTCCCATTGCCGAAGAAAGTGGCTTGATTCTACCGCTCGGTTCTTGGGTGTTAGAGCAAGCTTGTTTGGAAGCGACTAAATGGCCTTCTGACACATATGTGGCAGTGAATGTCTCTGCGATTCAAATAGAGCGAAGTGACTTTTTGTCGGAGGTGAAAGCGGTCTTGCAGCGTACTCAGTTGCCACCAGAACGTTTGGAAATTGAAATTACTGAATCTGTGCTAATGACAGACAAAACGCCTGCGTTTAACTTCCTTATGGGGTTAAAAGAGATCGGCGTCAAAATCGCGTTGGATGACTTTGGGACGGGATTTTCTTCTTTGTCTTACCTACAGAACTTACCGCTAGACAAGATCAAGATAGACCAATCTTTCATAAATTTATCCGATACGGACGACAAAGCCTGCGCCATCATCCGAACCATTACGCAGCTGGCGGAGGCTCTTCAATTGAATACAATAGCAGAAGGCATTGAGCGCAACGGGCAATACAAGCTCCTGTCTGATTTAGGCGTCAATTCAGGGCAAGGCTATTGGTACGCCCGCCCTATGCCCGCCGAAGACATTACCGCTTTTATTGAAGGTGAAAAAACTTCGTAGCCGTTCTCAAACAGTCGGCTTTTGCGCAGCGTCTATTTTTACTTTCACCGCTTCGGCTTGTTCAGTCAATTCTGAATAGAGTCTGATGTCACCACCGCGTTGCGCTTGCATAGCTTTTTCGAGTAATTCACCATATTCTTTATTGAGTTTTTTGAGAGGGTCAGACTTAAGAAATGAAAACATAATAATCCTTTGAATTGGGTGTTCTACCTAATACGTCCGCGAGCCCAGTTCGGATGACTAATAGACGGGATTAATAATTCATCTACTTTCATCAGTATAAAA
This sequence comes from Marinomonas maritima, assembly GCF_024435075.2. Classification (NCBI taxonomy): domain Bacteria; kingdom Pseudomonadati; phylum Pseudomonadota; class Gammaproteobacteria; order Oceanospirillales; family Oceanospirillaceae; genus Marinomonas; species Marinomonas maritima. The sequence goes on from NZ_JAMZEG020000004.1 coordinate 143,792, forward strand.
CCCTATTGAAAATACATAAAAAAACGTCAGTTTAGCTATCCAAACTGACGTTTTCCATTCTGTTTAAGGCATAAAGACGTGTGCTTAAACGTCTAAGAAATCCATGATGCCTTCTGCGGCTTTACGGCCTTCATCAATCGCTGTTACCACTAAGTCAGAGCCTCGAACCATATCGCCACCAGCAAAGATTTTTTCATTGGTGGTTTGGAACATGTACTTGCCTTTCTTAGGTGCAATAACACGGCCACGAGCATCAACTTCGATACCAAATTTTTCGAACCAAGGCGCTGGACTGGCTTGGAAACCAAACGCGATCAACACCGTGTCTGCAGGAATAATCTGTTCACTGCCTTCAACAATTTCAGCCGTACGGCGACCGTTTTCATCCGGTTCGCCCATTTGTGTTTCAACCACTTTAATGCCTTCGACTTTACCATCACCAATTATTTCTACTGGCTGACGGTTAAAGAGGAACTGCACGCCTTCTTCTTTGGCGTTTTGCACTTCTTTACGAGAGCCTGGCATGTTTTCTTGGTCACGACGATACGCACAAGACACGCTTTTCGCACCTTGACGAATGGCAGTACGGTTACAGTCCATCGCGGTATCACCACCACCTAAAACGACCACTTGCTTGCCTTTTAGATTGATATAATCGGCTTCATCTTCTTCGAAGTCTAAACAGTGATTCACGTTAGAGACCAGATAATCTAAAGCATCGTAAACACCCGGTAGATCTTCACCTGGAAAACCGCCTTTCATGTATTTGTAGGTACCCATGCCTAAGAAAACCGCATCGTACTCTTCTAATACATGTTCAAATGGCACATCGTCACCAACAGACGTTCCAAGTACAAACTCAACGCCCATTTCTTCAAAGATTTCACGACGGCGCGTCATGACACTTTTTTCCAGCTTGAATTCTGGAATACCAAACGTCAGCAAGCCACCAATCTCTGGGTACTTATCAAATACGACAGGCTTAATACCGTTACGCACCAAGACATCTGCGCAAGCTAGCCCTGCAGGACCTGCACCGACAATAGCAACGGTTTTATTAACCGGCACAACGTTAGACATATCAGGGCGCCAGCCTAAAGCAAAAGCCGTATCCGTAATGTATTTTTCAACAGAACCAATAGTGACCGCACCAAAACCACCTTCACCCAGTGTACAAGCGCCTTCACACAGACGATCTTGTGGGCAAACACGACCACACACTTCTGGCAAAGAGTTGGTTTGATGACACAACTCAGCCGCTTCCAAAATACTGCCTTCACTGACTAATCTCAGCCAGTTTGGAATGTAGTTATGGACAGGACATTTCCACTCACAATAAGGGTTGCCACATTCTAGACAGCGGTGCGATTGATCTTTTGCACCGGCCTCTTCAAACGGTTTATAAATTTCGACGAATTGCGCCTTACGAGTAATTAAAGGCTTTTTCTTAGGATCCTTACGGTCCACTTCGACGAATTGAAATGCGTTGTTCAAGCGCTCAGACATAAGCTGCTATCTCCTCGGCCGCTTGCAAACAAGCGGCACTTCTCTCAAATGGGTCAGACTGATTCGTTCACGACGCTTTGTTTACTGCAAACAAAGCGTCATAACAGCGTGTTTTATTCCGGACGTTGACGAGTATTTGCCAAGAGCGCGCCTAAACTCGCTGCTTTTGGTTTTACTAGCCAGAACTTGCCAATGTAGTCATAGAAGTTTTCTAAGATTTCATGGCCCCATTCGCTGTCGGTTTCGCGGACGTATTCTTCGATCACAGAGCGAAGGTGTGAGCGATATTCTTCCGTTAATTCCGTCCCAATGCGGTGAATTTCCACCAACTCATGGTTGTATTTATCCACGAAGGTACGGTCTAAATCGAGCACATAAGCAAAGCCGCCTGTCATACCCGCACCAAAGTTATAACCAGTATTACCCAGTACCGTTACCATACCGCCAGTCATGTATTCACAGCAGTGGTCACCAGCGCCTTCAATTACGGTATGTGTACCAGAGTTACGCACGGCGAATCGTTCGCCAGCCGTACCAGCAGCAAACAATTTGCCGCCTGTCGCACCGTACAAACAAGTGTTGCCAATGATGGCTGAAATCTGTGACTTAAAAGATGAGCCGCGAGGTGGACGTATGACTAGCTTACCGCCCGTCATACCTTTACCTACGTAGTCATTCGCGTCGCCATCTAAGTACATGTTCAAGCCGCCCGCATTCCATACACCAAAGCTTTGACCCGCTGTACCGGTTAATTTCAATGTAATCGGCATGTCAGACATACCTTGGTTGCCGTAACGTTTTGCAATTTCACCAGACAAACGTGCTCCAATAGAACGATCACAGTTGGTCACAACGAACTCGAACTCGCCACCTTCTTTTTCTTCAATGACGTCTTTCATCGTGTCCCACATTTTCAGCGCCAATAGGCCTTTGTCATGGGGAGGATTAAACGGCAAATCACAATATTGAGGCTTATCCGCTGGGATCAAATCATTATTCAAAATTGGCGATAGATCCAAATTACGTTGCTTTTCCGTTTCGCCGGGAAGCAAGGCTAATAAATCCGTACGTCCAATTAAATCCTGTAGACGAGAAACACCCAACTTCGCCAACCATAGGCGCGTATCTTGCGCCATAAACAAGAAGAAATTCTTGATCATGTCGACCGTGCCAATAAAGTGATCATCTCGCAAACCTTGATCCTGAGTGGCCACACCGGTTGCACAGTTGTTGAGGTGACAAATGCGTAGGAACTTACACCCCATGGCAATCATCGGCGTCGTACCAAAACCAAAGCTTTCCGCACCAAGAATGGCCGCTTTTACCACATCGAGGCCAGTTTTTAGGCCGCCATCGGTTTGCAGACGAATTTTGCCTCGAAGATCGTTAGAACGAAGTGCTTGCTGCGCCTCCGCCAAGCCCAATTCCCACGGTGAACCCGCATGACGAATCGAGGTAATCGGTGACGCCGCAGTACCACCGTCGTAACCAGAAATAGTGATCAAATCCGCGTAGGCTTTTGCCACACCCGCTGCAATCGTACCCACTCCCGGTTCTGACACGAGCTTCACAGATACCAACGCTTCTGGGTTAACTTGCTTCAAGTCGAAAATCAGCTGAGCCAAATCTTCAATCGAATAAATATCGTGATGCGGTGGTGGTGAAATTAAGGTCACACCCGGTACCGCATAACGCAAGCGTGCAATCAGGTCATTTACTTTACCACCTGGAAGCTGACCACCTTCACCCGGTTTCGCACCTTGCGCTACTTTTATCTGTAGCACTTCAGCATTAACTAGGTATTCCGGTGTGACGCCAAAGCGACCCGAAGCAATTTGTTTGATCTTAGAGCGACGTTCCGTTCCGTGACGAGCTGGGTCTTCACCGCCTTCACCTGAGTTTGAACGACAACCTAGTTCGTTCATCGCTTGCGCCAAGGATTCATGTGCTTCTGGAGACAAAGCCCCTAATGACATACCCGCAGAGTCAAAACGTGGAAGGATGCTTTCAATCGATTCTACATCGTCTACAGAAATGGCTTTGGCTTTATCAGACAAGGCGAACAAATCGCGCAGCATAGATGCCGGACGATGATTGACCAAATCGGTGTATTTAGTGAAGTCTTCAAACTTGCCCGTGCCCACGGCCAGTTGCAGATTACGCACGACGTCAGGATTGAACGCATGATATTCCGCATCATGGACGTATTTTAAATAGCCGCCCTGCTGGATCGGTTTACGCAGCTTCCAAGCATTGCCCGCAATGGTTGTTTGCTCACGCTGGAAGTCTTCAAACTTCGCGCCTTTAATTCGGCTGGCAACGCCTTTGAAACAAAGCTCGACAATGGCGGTGTCCAAACCAATCGCTTCAAATAATTGCGCACCACGGTAAGACGCCATGGTCGAGATCCCCATTTTTGAAAGGATCTTCATTAAGCCTTTGTTAATGCCTTTACGATATTTCGCATGACAAGCAATCGGGTCACCCAGTACTTCGCCCTTATCGATCATGTCATTGATCAAACGGAAAGACAGATACGGATAAACGGCTGTCGCGCCAAAGCCTAGCAATACAGCAAACTGATGAGGATCACGAGCGAAACCGGTGTCAGCAATAATGTTAGAATCGCAACGTAAACCAACCTTCGTTAAATGGTGGTGAACCGCGCCCACTGACATCGGTGCAGGAATCGGCAAATGGCCTTTCGCAATATCACGGTCGCTCAGTACGAGAATAACCGCACCGTTTTTAACTTCTTCTTCGGCCTTCACTTGCAAGTTTTTAACCGCTTGCTCAAGAGATATCTCTTCTGGGTTGTAATTGGTATCCAGACGCACCAACCGAAAGCGGTGATCATTCAACGCCAATAAACGACTGTATTTACGTGGTGACAATACTGGCGAAGACATAATGATACGATTAGCATGCTTTGGCGTTTCTTCAAACAAGTTACGCTCGACACCAATGCACGTTTCCAAAGACATGACGATCGATTCCCGCAATGGATCGATTGGCGGATTGGTAACTTGCGCAAACTTCTGACGAAAATAATCCGTCAATGGACGAGTCTGGCTCGACATAACCGCCATTGGCGTATCATCACCCATAGAACCGACAGCTTCATGGCCGCTTTCTGCTAATGGGCGGAAAATTTGCTCACGTTCTTCAAAAGACACTTGGAACATCTTCTGATAAACCAACATCTCATCTTTTGTAAACGGCACAAACTCTTGAGTCGATTCCTCTAACAAAGATTCAATTCGAATCGCTTCTTGCTTCAGCCACTTTTTATACGGATGAAGAGACTTAAGACGATTATCAATATCTTGAGAGTGAAGCATCTTGCCAGTTTGTGTATCGATCACCAGCATTTGCCCAGGACCCACACGACCTTTCGCAACGACATCTTCTGCTTTGTAATCGTAAGTACCAATTTCAGACGCAAGCGTAATGAAACCGTTCTTTGTTACTACCCAACGAGAAGGACGCAAACCATTACGATCCAGCATACAAATCGCATGACGTCCGTCTGTCATGACCAAACCCGCTGGGCCATCCCATGGTTCCATATGCATAGAATTGTATTCGTAAAAAGCACGCAACTCTGGGTCCATGTTTTCAACGTTTTGCCACGCTGGTGGAATGATCAAACGCGCCGCACGAAAAATATCCATACCACCCGTCACAAGCACTTCCAACATGTTGTCCATTGAGGACGAATCGGAGCCAGTTAAGTTAACCAAGGGTTGAAGATCTTGAAGTTCTGGAATCAACGGCGAACGCAGCTTGTTCGCACGGGCTAAAGCCCAGTTGCGGTTACCTTCTATTGTGTTGATTTCACCATTGTGCGCCAACATACGGAATGGCTGGGCAAGTGGCCACTTTGGCAACGTATTAGTAGAGAAACGTTGATGAAACACACAAATCGCCGTTTGCAGTTTTTCATTGCCTAGATCTTTATAGAAAGATGGCAAATCCGCTGGCATCATCAGACCTTTGTAAGACAGCACTTTATCTGACAAGGAACAGACGTAGAAATTTTCGTATTGCGCGAGCGCCATTTCGGTCTGACGACGCGCAACAAACAAGCGCGTCGAGAAAGTACGAGCATCCATACGATTGCTGTCGATAAAAACTTGCTCAATGCGCGGTAAACATTCTTCAGCAATACGACCAAGACAAGACGCATCGGTAGGCACTTCTCGCCAGCCGACAACATTCAAGTCTTGTTCTTTAAGCTGTCTAGTTAATTCGTCACGCTGCTCCGTCGCAAGCGCTTCATCCTGATCTAAAAACACCATGCCAATACCGTACAGGTCAGACAAGGTGTGACTAAACAAAGTAATGGCTTCGTTACGCAAAAAAGCATCAGGTTTCTGTATTAAAAGACCACAGCCGTCACCGGTTTTTCCATCGGCGGCAATACCACCGCGGTGTGTCATACATGTCAAAGATTGAATCGCAGTTTTTAGCAGCTCATGACTTGTGTTGCCTTCCATATGAGCAATTAAGCCAAAGCCACAGTTGTCTTTGAACTCGCCAGGACGATAAAGGCCTGCATTCATACACCAACTCCCACAGTTGAAACATAAAATAATAATTAGAGAAAAAATTTGACTATCAGGTGGCTGGGCTAAAAAGCAAATTCGTAAAAGAATTCGCTTCGAGAATGACTATCATCTACCCAAAACACCACCAAAATGGACGATCATACTACCCTGCCCAAGGACACTACTCAAATTGATGCCAAGCGACTTTATGTTATTTTGGCGGTTTTTACAGGGGGTTTAGCGGCAAATAACAGGGACTTAGAGAATTATCTATGGCTGGAGTTTTTCCAAACAGAAAATTCCACTGTTCATTCATGTTTTTCAGAGAATTACAGTGATTTTTACTTAATTTAAAGATTCTCTATACAAAAGCCTCACAAAACGACGTTTTTGTGAGGCTTTATACGTTCTAGAGCAATAGAAAACTCGGCATCATTGAGCTTTTTTAATATCGTCCTGAATGCCACGAGCACTGCGTGCCCAAGGATTAAGGTCTCGAATGTCTTTGGGAAGAGTCTCTGAGGCCGCTATGGCTTCACTGCGATTACGATAGGTGCCGTAAACGACCACAAACCAATCTTTGGCATTATGTTTGGATTTGAAATAACCAAACGCATCGACGCCACCTTGATCACGAATGAAATCCTGCACGGTTGGTTTATTATAAGTGCCTAAAAGTTGTAGCGTGTAACGGTTAGGGTTTTGCGATAACCACCATTCTGTCTTATCAAATGGGTCTTGCGAAACTTTCAAGTTTGCCCGCTCATTTTTCGGCGGCGTCACAGGCTCGTCGACCACAGGAGCCGCTTGTGCCAAAGGCGCTTCAGAACGAATAGGCGCTGTAGAGATAGTCGGCGCCACCATAGACGGCACATTAGACTTACTAATAGCGGGCAATGACGTACTCATAGGAATCGGCGGTAAGACAATATCACCATCTTTCCCAATTTTACGTTGCATCGCATCGATTCGAGCAATGGTCTCCGCAGAAGACTGACCTTGTCGTGAGCTCAAAGGAATCACATTACTGGTTCTATCTGCTGAACCTGTGGAGGACGAAGGCTTATCCGACTGTTTATCAGAGAATAACACCGCCACTAAAATACCTAGCATCACCACTGACAGTAATGCCATGTGAGCCAAAGGAAATCCCATCGCAAGATTAAAGCGCATGCCCGACTTTTCGGGTTTATTGCCATTGCCCATCATGGTCTGAGCCATTTGGTTAATACGTCCAGGATAACCAGCGGACTCTTGGTAGATCTGCTTTACCTGCTTGTCATTAAACGGCAAATTGATCCCGCCGCCTACAGCACGAACACGATGCAATAAATACGCTCGCGTTTGCTCCAATGAATAAGGTGCCAAGGTAAACGAATGGCTTAGCTGCTCATAGCGAGAGCGCTGATAAGCATCCAGATTGCGAGATAAAGGGTATTCGCTGAATAGAACAACATGAGGGACAGTTTGATTGTCGGTTGCCAAGGACATCATGTCCAACAACATACTCACCGCATCGGTGTTTAACTCTTGAGCATTATCGATCAAGATCAATGCCGCCTGCCCTTTCTCATCTAAGTCATGAGAAAATTTCAGCAAAGGGCCGAATGTCGTTTCATTTGGAGGTTGAGAAAAATGACTGGCGTAACCTGCGTAGATGGCTTGCAGTAATTGACCGGCTGTCATTAGCATAGTGCCTTTGACGTGACTGACGACCGTCGTATCGTCTTGATGTCGAGCAAATTCCATCAAAAAACGACTTTTACCACTGCCTTGCGGTCCTTGAACCACAGAGAGCAAGCTACTATAACGGCTTAAATGCTCAAGCAGAGCAAGCTGTTGATTACCTTCTTCAGAGGCGAAATAGACAGAAGCGTCTTTCGAGCCAAAAGGGTCCCTCAGCGTCGCTTTTGAGGGCTGATTGAGCGCATCCTCTAGGTCAAACTGAAAGTCTGGCTTCGACATACTTCGTCCTTCAACAATAAGTAACCAACATAATTAAGTAAGATTCGCTTGCTTACTCGCTTCAAGCGCGTCCAAAAGGCAGGCATTGAAGTCTTCCATCGGAAAGTCCGATGTCACGATAGCCTGACCCAGCGCGCCCAGTAAAACCAAACGTAAACTGCCATCTAGTACTTTTTTATCCAACGCCATACGCTCGATAAAACCATCAACCGTCATATTTTCAGGCGGCAATACCGGTAATTTGGCCGCTTGAAAAAGTGCCACAGAACGACTGACATCTTGTTCCGTTAAATTCCCCATGCGCCAGGAAAGGTCAATCGCCAATACACTGCCCGCAGCGACGGCTTCGCCGTGCAACCAGTTGCCGTATCCCATTTCCGTTTCAATCGCGTGGCCAAACGTATGCCCTAAATTTAAGATAGCACGAATACCGCCTTCTCTCTCGTCTTGGGAAACCACATTGGCTTTAGCCAAACAAGATCGATAAATAGCGTCGCTAATTTTGTCATTGTCTAACGCCATCAACTCCGGCATTTCTTGCTCTAGCCAATCAAAAAACGGCACATCACAAATCAAGCCATATTTAATGACTTCCGCCATGCCAGCAGACAACTCACGCTGAGGCAGACTCAATAGCGTTTCGGTATCAATAATAACGGCTTGCGGCTGATAAAACGCACCGATCATATTTTTACCAAGCGGGTGATTAACACCCGTTTTTCCGCCAACAGAAGAATCCACTTGTGATAACAAGGTCGTCGGAACTTGAATAAAAGGCACTCCTCGTTGATACGTTGCAGCAGCAAAGCCCGCCATATCACCAACCACTCCGCCGCCTAAGGCGATTACGGTTGTCGTGCGATTGTGTTTTGATTCCAACAGCGCAGTCATGATCATGCCGTATGTATCCAGTGTTTTGAACACTTCACCATCGGGCAACACACACGTATCCACGTGATAATCCACAGACAACATGGCAATCATAGAATCAAGATACAGAGGCGCGATGGTTTCATTGGTCACTATCATGACTTGCTTGCCATGAATAGCATCATCAAAAAGAGCTTTCTGCTGACGAATACCACTACCAATAAAAATAGGATAGCTGCGGTCGCCAAGATCAACGGTTAACGTGCGCATTAGGATACAGTAATCTCCATTTTAAGATGACGCCGAATCGCATCTAACACCCTATTGGCGACAGACCTAGGATGACGAGCATCGGTTTCTATGATTAAAGTCGCCACTTCTCTGTAAAGAGGGTCACGTACTTCAAATAGCTTTTTCAAAATCGCTTTGGGATCGCCCGTTTGTAACAGAGGGCGATGGTTGCTTTTGGACGTGCGATACAGTTGCTGAGCAACCGATGCATATAAATAAACGACTAATGCGTTGTCTCGAAGAATATCTCTATTTTCTTCTCGCATCACGATACCGCCACCGGTGGCGAACACACAATCACCTGTATCCGATTGTACGATAGCTGACAATGCTTGAGTTTCACGTCTACGAAAACCCTCTTCTCCTTCTCTTTCAAAGATCCAAGGGATATCAGCACCAGCATTGTCTTCTATGACTTTATCTAGATCATAGAACTCTTTGCCCATTGATTGAGAAATCAAACGGCCTATCGTCGTTTTTCCTGCGCCCATTGGGCCTACTAAAATAATATTGGGGGCTTTTATCATTGTATTCAATTACGTCGGAATTAAGCAGATTTAGACTGCGGCCTAGTTATCTGACATTTGTAGCAGCTTTGGCGTAATAAATACAAGTAATTCAACCTTTTCTTGCTGTTCTGAACGTCTTTTAAACAACTCACCCAACAAGGGAATGTCACTAAAGAAAGGGACTCGGCTCTCAGTTTCAAAGCGTTCTTCGCGAAAAATCCCACCTAAAACAAGCGTTTCTTGATTTTTCACCACCACCTGAGTTTTTAAGCGATTCGTATTTAGACTAGGAATACCATTCACCAAATCGCCAACCGAGTCTTGATGAATATTAAGCGACAGCAAAATGTGCTCACCGTCTTTCACAAATGGCGTTACTTCCAACAACAGCGAGGCCTGACGAAACTCAACACTGACTTTGTCATCGCTCACCGTTTGATAAGGTACTTCCGTACCCGATTCAATTCGAGCAGGCTGGCCTTCAGAGGTCACTATTTTTGGCTTAGAAACAACATTGGCCATGCCTTCACTTTCCATCATATCCAAAGTGAATGCCAACAAACCGGAACCACTCAAATTAGAAAAATTCAAGCTCGCGGTCGGCGTTAACGCACCTAAATCAACAGCACCGCCTATGGATGAACGAATTCCATCTGACAGTTTGGTATGCCAGTTAACGCCAAATTGTGATTGTGCGGTACGGCTAACCTGCGCTATCTGAGCACTGATTTCAATTTGCCTAAGTGGCGTATCTAACCACGCTAAGGTTTCTTGAATCCCTTCGAATGGCTCACAAGAATAAGCAACAATGGAGTTGGTTCGATTATCAACAATGAGGGACAGTGAGGGGTATAAGGTCTGTAAGTGTGCACCAACGGTTTCTGCTTTTGTGTGTTTTAACATCCAGTAGAATCGCTGACAAGAAGCTGAAGCCTTCTCTGTGCCTTTCGCTGCAGGAACCGCTGGCATTAGGATTGCGACACGCCCTTGCCATTCAAGTCGAAGATGAGGTTGTTTTGCTACCGCCTCCATCACATCTTTCCAACTGGCGTCTTTTATTGATAGTGTTAATATGTCGTTTATTTCTGGGCTAATTACGACACTTTCGTTCATTTGAGACGCCAACCATGGCAATATTTCTTGCAAAGAACGCGATTCAAAATACACGTCCATCGCCCATACAGAACGAGGTACAAAAAAAGCCAATACTAAAAACCAGTGAACCAGAGATTTAATCATCCTGACCACCCGCTTCTCGAATAATCAATGACTGTTTCGACCCATCCTTGGCGACCAAGATAACGTGATCGAAAGACACCGCATTTACAGATAATCCGGCCTCAGGCAACCAACTGCCTTTACGAACCCAATAACGGCTCTTTTTGTATGTTACTAAAGCCGATGCACTTTCGTCCGTTCGCACCGTGGACAGAAGGTGCCAATCCTTTCTCTCAAAACGATAAGCTCGCAACTTGAATGGCAGCCAATTATGGTATTCCCGATTTGCCTTAGGCACATTAATATTAAACAAAAATCGTCCAAGCCATTGCCCATCATCCTCTCTTTGCCAATAGACAGAGAGTAAGCCTACAGCGAACTGTACTTCAATTTTTTCAAGTAATCCCTGCCATTCCGCCACCGAAGCGATGCCTTCTAATGACCATTTTGTCGGAATATTTGTCTGAGTAGCAACGACATGATGTCGAGCCCAAGGTTCATCAATAAAACGAATCGTATGCAGCTTTATTGCCTGTTGCTTAACCCGCTCCCACTCGTGATTTGCTCGATCTTTTTGTCTAATGTGGCGATTCATATCGTCCTGTATTTGGGATAAAAAAGGGTACCATGCGGCAAGCTGCAACATCACCAAAAGCAACACAACCGAGCCCTTGATGGTAGAAAGATAAGATAGCTTAATTTTCAAATACGGAAATAGAGACACCTACCACCTCCTCTTGATTCATAGTCAACGACGAGTAATAGGGACTCTGTTCTATCTCCCACCGCCAACTTGGGCGCTGCTCTTTCCAACGACCCAACAATAGATCAAGCTCTTGCTTAGGCAGTACCATTTTGAAAGATGCAAATGACGCGCTACCCTCTAACTGTCCAAGTCGAGCCGACATAGGCAACGCCTGAACCAGACCCAGTACGGACTCAAAAAATATATTGCCCTCTTCTTGAGCCATCATCCAATCAGACTGGGCTGAGCGTGTTTTTTGATACGTTATAAGCGCCTTTTCTGAGTGCTTCTGTAACGTCCAAAAATAGACAGAAGCAAGGCTATGAATCAACAAACTCAGCAGCAGTAAATAACCCCAAAGACGTTTGGCCTTTTTTCGTTTTTCTTTATCTGGTTGATAAAGCGACAGCGCACGTTGAGTGCACAGAAGCCAAGAGTAAGGTCGTGATTTCTTATCAACCCACTGCCCCTGCGGAATCATATAGCACGATTTAGCGAGCAACTGAAAAGGCTCAAGGAGTTGCTGTGCCCACTCGTTTGAACAAGCGAACACGGTAAGTTGAGTATGTTTGGCTGGTAAAGTATCTTGCACATAACTAAACATCACATTTTCAGGCGGGGAAAATGTCGTTTCTACAGCGTAGCTCAACGCCGCCAAGGGCAATAGAGAAGAAGAGATAGGATGATCGATTCTATGTTGCGATACGGACAGCCAACTATCTGGTACTAAGACAATAATTCGTGACGTAGTGGGCACACTCTCAAGCGACAAGGTTTGCTGAATAGACCTTAATTGATGAGAATCAGGGATCGTATCGTCGTTTACAGGCATAAAGTCAGCAAACCTGACAGCCTCGGTAGAGTCGAAATATAGACATTTTTGAGCCGAATAGACAGCCACAAAATAGGTAGGCATTAGCTTCATCATTCATCCTTGAAATAGTAAGCAATAGAGTATGGTTTTCAGTTTGGCTTGCGCGCCAATTTTTCACAAGATAACACGATTTGATGCAAAGTTAACCGCCTATTCTTTGATCATCTTAGGTATAATGCCATTTTTCCATCCAGTATTAATTAGGCTTATATGGCTAAGACATTCAAGATACTCTTTTTCCTCGGGCTTTTTGGAGCCTTATGCGCAATTGGAATTACGTATGCTGTTTATTATACAGTCAAAGATCGCATTCCTACTGTTGCTGAACTAAAAGACATTGAGTTACGCATTCCATTACGTATCTACACTGCGGATAACCAACTCATTGGTGAGTTTGGTGAACAACGCCGTACCCCTATTAATTACTCTGAAATTCCTCAAGGTCTAGAACAGGCTATTTTGGCTGCAGAAGACACCAATTTTTATCATCATCCAGGCGTCGATATTCTCGGCTTAGGGCGAGCGGTGATGCAATTGATCACCACCGGACAAAAACAAGGTGGTGGTAGTACGATCACCATGCAGGTTGCCAGAAACTATTTCTTGTCATTCGAACAAACGTATATTCGGAAGTTTACTGAAATTTTTATTGCCTTAAAGATGGAGCGCGAACTCAGTAAACACGAAATTCTTGAGCTTTATGTCAACAAAATCTATTTGGGGAATCGTGCTTATGGATTCGAAGCCGCGGCACAAGTTTATTACGGCAAAAACCTAAACGAGCTAGACCTTGCTCAACTGGCCATGATCGCCGGCCTGCCAAAAGCACCCTCTCGCTTTAATCCTGTAGTGAACCCTTCTCGCGCGCTGATCCGTCGAAACTGGATTCTACAACGTATGCTGTCACTCGGTATGATCGATAAAAACGCTTATCAAACGGCAGTTGAAGCTCCCATTACCGCAAAAAACCACGGTATCATGCCTGACATAGAAGCTGGCTACATCGCTGAAATGGTTCGCTCAGAACTTTATAGCACCTTTGGATATGACCTTTATAGCACTGGCATGACCGTCTACACGACAATCAACGCAGGCAGACAAAAAGCCGCCAACGCCGCCGTGTTCGATGGTGTATTAAATTACGACATGCGTCACGGTTACCGAGGGTCTATTGAAACGCGCGTCGACCTGATTGACGCGCCACTAGAAGAGCAAGAAAAAGCCTTACAAGATATTGATGGATTCAAAGATTGGCAAACTGCGCTTGTAATCTCAACTCAAGAGACCACGGCTGATGTGCGCTTGGCAAACGGCAAACGTGCCACCTTGTCCTGGGATGCAATAAAATGGGCAAGACCCTACCTTAGCGAAGATTCACAGGGGCCATCGCCCACGACTGTCGCAGACGTCCTTGTCCCTGGAGATATTGTGCGCTTACGCCCAGACAATAATCTTGAATGGTTGTTAGCACAAAAACCAGAAGTACAAACGGCATTAATTTCACTCAACAGCAAAGACGGTGCGATTCAGGCGCTAGTAGGTGGTTTTAATTTTTATGAAAATAAATTTAACCGAATCACTCAATCTAAGCGCCAGCCGGGGTCTAACTTTAAACCCTTTATTTACGCCAGTGCATTGGATAGAGGCTATACCGCAGCCAGCATTATCAATGACGCACCTGTAGTTTTTAATGATACAAACCTCGCTTCGGCATGGCGTCCAACCAATGACGGCGGTAAGTTTTACGGGCCTACACGATTGCGCCAAGCGCTTTATCGCTCACAAAACATTGTGTCTGTTCGCTTACTGGACGAGCTAGGGGTTCGCCCAACACTCGATTTCTTACGTCGCTTTGGATTTGATCCGAATGAACTTCCACACAACTTATCTTTGTCTTTAGGCAGTGCGAACTTATCCCCTTTGCAAATAGCAACGGGCTTCGCAGTGTTTTCTAATGGTGGATATCAAGTACAGCCGTACCTAATAAATACTGTTATAGACAGGAACAATCAGACCTTATTCCAAGCCAACCCGATCACAGTGTGCTTAACCTGCACCCTGCTTGAAAAAACCACCGATGGCGAACCTCAAATGGGCCTATTTGATACACCAAAGGGCATCCGTAGTTTGCCTGTCGCTCCGCAAGTACTGGACCCAGAAGTAAACTATATCGTCTATGACATGATGCGTGACGTTATTAAATACGGTACTGGACGACGTGCCAGAGTACTTCAGCGCGATGACATTGCAGGAAAAACTGGGACGACCAATGATGGCCGCGATGCTTGGTTTTCTGGCTTTAATGGCAACCTAGTAACCTCGGTTTGGAGTGGCTTTGATAATTCATCCCCTCTGGGTCGTGGCGAATGGGGTGGGTCAGTCTCACTACCACCATGGATTGATTACATGCGTGACGCGTTAAAAGACACAACGCCTGATTTTATACCAAAACCGTCTTCCTTAGTTACCGTACGAATCGACCCTAAAACAGGAGAACGTGCGTTACCGGGGCAATCAAATGCTATTTTTGAGATATTCAGAAAGGATCACGTGCCACCACAACGTGATCTTAATTTGCCATCATTAAACAATAATAACGGCAATGAGTCTCAAGAAGAAAAACAAGAAAACAACGCACTCGAAAACCTCTTTTGATCTTATAGCATACGATTTGTAAAAAGCGTCAGTCTACATCCTGACGCTTTTCAAGTCTCTAACACCATTTAGGCAGCGGGGCTTTATACGTCTTAAACGCTGATACTAATGTCTCGGGGGCCTCCGCTTTAATGATCATATCTATATAAGACTGCTTCACAAATCCTGCTTTATGCATGCTATCCACCATAGCGAACAGCGGATCGTAAAAACCATTTATATTATAAAAAGCACAAGGTTTATTATGTAAACCTAACTGACCCCATGTCCATATTTCAAACATTTCTTCCAACGTTCCTACGCCGCCAGGCAGTGCCACAAAAGCATTCGCTAATTCCGCCATCTTAGCCTTGCGCTCATGCATATTAGCAACCTCATGAAGCTCGGTTAAACCTAGGTGGGCAATTTCTTTTAACTTAAGATGAGCAGGAATGACGCCAATCACTCTTCCACCAGCTTGTAATGCCGCATTAGCAATAACACCCATTAAACCGACGTTACCACCACCATACACAACATCAATGCCTTGCTTAGCAAGATATACGCCCAAGGCTTCCACGCCCTTCACGTAATCAGGTGAATTGCCTCCTGAGGAACCACAATATATTGCGACTTTCATGCTAATACTCCCTATTAACGAATGATAAAAATACTCATAAAAAAAGGCGACACCTTATTCAGGAATCGCCTTTTTCAACCATACGCATGTTACTTAAGCACCGAAGTGTTCAAGACTCTCAAGCGGGTAAAAATCTGGGTATGGAAGCATAGCAACGCCAGAATCAACCGCTGCTTTAGCAACCGCCGCTGAAACCACGTTTAGCAAACGTGCGTCCATTGGTTTTGGCAAGATGTACTCTTTGCCGAAACTTAATGCTAAACCGCCGTACGCTTCAACCACATCGGCTGGCGCTTCTTCTTTTGCAAGGTCTTTCAATGCATGAACCGCTGCTACTTTCATCTCTTCGTTGATCTTAGTCGCGCGAACGTCTAAAGCACCACGGAAGATGAAAGGAAAGCCAAGTACGTTGTTTACTTGGTTAGGGTAATCAGAACGGCCTGTTGCCATGATCAAGTCATCACGTGTCGCACGAGCCAATTCAGGATTGATTTCTGGATCAGGGTTTGAACAAGCAAACACGATTGGATTTGGCGCCATTTTAGCCAACTGATCAGCAGAGAAAAGATCAGGTCCTGATACACCGATAAAAACATCAGCACCATCAATCGCATCATCCAAAGTACGTTTATCAGTATCAATGGCAAACATCGCTTTAAACTGATTCAAATCATCACGACCAGAATGAATAACACCCTTACGGTCAAGAACGAAAATGTTGTCACGCTGTGCGCCACAAGCAATAATCAGCTTCATACAAGCCGTTGCCGCTGCACCTGCACCTAGGCAAACAATTTTCGCGTCAGCAATATCTTTACCTTGAAGCTCAAGCGCATTCAATAGACCAGCCGCCGTTACGATTGCAGTACCATGTTGGTCATCATGGAAAACAGGGATAGAACAACGCTCGATCAACTGTCGCTCAATCTCAAAACACTCTGGCGCTTTAATGTCTTCTAAGTTGATACCACCGTAGGTGTTTGCAATACGGGCAACCGTATCGATGAAGGCTTGTGGGCTTTCAGATTCAACTTCCACATCAACAGAATTAATGCCAGCAAAGCGCTTGAACAATAAACCTTTACCTTCCATTACTGGCTTGCTTGCTAATGGGCCTAGGTTACCCAATCCAAGAATCGCCGTGCCATCAGAAATAACAGCCACTAGGTTACCTTTCCCCGTGTAACGGTAAGCGGCTTCTGGATCTTTTGCGATTTCGCGACAAGGCTCAGCCACACCAGGGCTGTATGCTAAAGCAAGGTCACGTGCCGTTGCCGTTGGCTTAGTAATAGTAGAGCTCATTTTTCCAGGTACTGGATATTCATGGTAATCCAGTGCAGCTTGCTTAATATCTTCTGCCATTATGATGTTTCCGTCTATTTGGTGTAATTAATTAGTTTTATCGTAGTCAAATGGTGCCTTGTCCCAAAACTTTAAAAAGCATCGAAAGTAGCACCTTATATTTTTTAGCTGTTTTATCAGGATAGTCGATCTACTCATTACTTAAAAGAGCAAAACCATAGGAATATTTTATCAATCAACGATTGGTAGACGCTTTAATTTCAAGCAAATCATTGGGATGCCTTACAGACAGAACCCAAGACTTAAACTCTGAATGTCGACTTTTCCTT
This sequence comes from Marinomonas maritima, assembly GCF_024435075.2. Lineage (NCBI taxonomy): Bacteria > Pseudomonadati > Pseudomonadota > Gammaproteobacteria > Oceanospirillales > Oceanospirillaceae > Marinomonas > Marinomonas maritima. Next base: position 161,225 of record NZ_JAMZEG020000004.1, read on the forward strand.
TGATGCTGCCAACCTCGCACCTCTATTTCCTTACCTTCAAGATAAAACACTTTTTGGGCAGGCCAATAATCGGTTACGTTGGGTGGCAAATTGATCACTAGATCACGATTGGTTTCTAGCCACCAGCCGCCTCGGTTCTGAGTAATTGAAGTGATGGTGACACGAGAAAGTGCAAATCCAGCTTTTGGCTGCCATTGCAAAGTTTGCTGCCATAATCCCTTATGCGCATTGCGAGCTGAGTTCTCAGCGGCCTCAAAACATGCTTGATATGCCAGATTTGGAGGGACAGCAATACGATAACCAAGTCCTTCGGATAGTAACTGACTCGTTAATGAAATACGATCTTTATCGAAAAGGTAGTACAAATAACGACCGTATCTATCACGCTCATCTTTTGCTTTTTGAATGTACACAAAGCGATCAAGACGGGAACGTAAAAAGTCTGTCGCTTCCACGGCATAGGTCTCATGTTGACCCTTTTTATGGTCGAGCTCTGGCGTGTCAATTCCAACTAACCGAACTTTTCGACCATCACTAAGATGTATGGTGTCGCCATCCACCACTCTCTTGATTCGCGCTTTTTCGAGTTCGCCTGTTGCTTCACACTGTTCACTCGCTTGAACAGTAACCGACAAAAACAAAAAAAGCGCCAAGAAAACTTGGCGCTTTTTTAATGCAATCACTGTCATTCCACCAATTACTTAGCGGTACGACGTGCTCCGAAACGCTTATTAAAGCGATCAACACGACCACCAGAGTCCAACATTTTTTGTTGACCTGTGTAGAATGGGTGGCAGTTGCTGCATACATCAAGGTGCATGTCTTTACCAGCAGTTGAATTAAGATTCAGAGTGTTACCACAAGTACAAGTAGCAACAAGCGCAGAGTAAGTTGGGTGGATATCATTTTTCATCGTATTTACCTTAAAGTTTGGTGTGCCGCCACTTGGTCGATATAGATGGGCTATTGCCGCGCCAAGCACCGCACGTTTCGTTGTACAGACATTGTACAGTGGTGCCAAGAATCGCGTATTTTAGGTGTCTATTGCCTAATCAGCAACCCTTTTATCATGCTTTTCTTATAAAATTGTCTCTCGCACCGAACCACTACTCTGGCGTACACTTAATTCTTCGTCGATATACTCTATTTTTACTTTACTAAACAAGGTCTAACCTAACGCATGTCCGAGGCGCTTCTTACTCCTTACCCTTTTATCAAAGTCGCTTTACCAGTGCCAATGCGCACTTTGTTTGACTACAAAGTACCGAAAGCCATCGCATTAAGACACGAGTTAAAGCCTGGCATGCGGATCAAAGTACCTTTCGGTAAAAGCAGTCGCCTTGGCGTTATTGTCGCCTTGAGTGAAACCAGCGACTGGGATCCAACGCAAGTCAAACCACTCACATCGTTGCATGATGAAAGCCCCGTCATCACAAAAGAACTCATGGCATTGTGCGAGTGGGCCGCGCGTTATTATCATCACCCTATTGGGGATGTTATTTTTCATGCCTTACCGGTACTGCTACGAAAAGGCGAGAACGCTGAGTTCCGCACAGAAAATTGGTGGCTGACGACGCCAGAAGGGCAAAAACTCCCTCTTGACCAACTCAGCCGAGCGCCTCGACAGCAAGACTTTCTTAAAGCCGTTCAACAACACCCCCACGGCTTGAGCCAACACGCGGCATCGGTTCTAGATCTTGCCCCTGCTGCCGGGAAAAGCTTAGAAGAAAAAGGCCTATTACGACGAGAGCCCCGCTCCTTTAACAAAGGAGGTGAAAAACACGCCCACCAAACTCAAGTACCTCCTACGCTAAACCCAGAACAAGCGATTGCCACAGAAGAGTTATTAGACTCGCGTCATCATTTTAATGTTGCATTATTAGATGGCGTAACGGGCAGCGGCAAAACCGAAGTGTTTTTACGGGTCATGGAACGCCTAATAGAAGAGGGAAAGCAAATTCTCGTGATGGTGCCAGAAATTGGTCTGACACCTCAAACATTGAAGCGCTTTGAAATACGCTTCAATACCGACATTGTACTGATGCACTCCAACATGAGTGATCGAGAGCGCCTAGATGCTTGGTTATTGGCCGCCAGCGGTCATGCAAAAATCATCATCGGCACGCGTTCTGCGGCGTTTATTCCTGCACCAAATCTTGGACTCATCGTAATAGACGAGGAACACGACACCTCTTACAAACAACACGAAGGCTTTCGCTATCACGCTCGGGATCTCGCGATTAAACGCGCGCAAAGCTTAGACATTCCTGTTTTATTAGCATCGGCCACACCGTCCTACGAAAGCCTAACCAATGCGCTTCAAAAGAAATTCACTTGGCTTAAGCTTCGTAAGCGAGCGGGCAATGCGCACATTCCAGAAATGGAGCGAGTGGATCTTCGAGGAAAAACCCTAATTCACGGCTTTAGCGAACACGCCCTTGCTAGTATCAAGCTATGCTTAGATCGCAAAGAACAAGTATTGATATTCTTAAACCGCCGCGGTTACGCGCCGACGTTAATGTGCCATCAATGCGGTTGGATTGCGGCCTGCGATCACTGTGATGTCAATCTCACCGTTCACAAACGCGCCAACAAACTGCATTGCCATCACTGTGATACGCAAAAAGCCTTGCTGCACACATGCCCAGAATGCCAGTCAGAAGAGCTGTTTACAGTGGGCGAAGGCACCGAGCAAGTTGAAACACAACTCAGTACCCTTTTTAAAGACGTACCTATTTTGCGAATTGACCGAGACAGCACTCAGCGCAAGTCCGCGATGGCAAAACTGACCCAAAAAATCCATGAGCATGACCAAGCTATTCTGATCGGCACACAAATGTTGGCGAAAGGCCACCACTTCCCAAACGTCACCTTGGTGGTCATTATGGATGCCGATGCAGGGCTGTTTTCCTCAGACTTTAGAGGTATGGAACGCACCGCTCAACTCGTAACACAAGTCGCTGGTCGTGCTGGTCGCGCAAAAAAACCGGGGCATGTTTTGCTGCAAACCTATCATCCCGATCATGCTGCAATTGAATGTTTGTGCAACTTGGGTTACGAACACTTTGCCATTGATGGATTAGCAGAGCGAAAATCACTCTCGTTACCGCCCTTTTATCACCAAGTTATTGTGCGAGCTGAATCCGGCAATGAACAAGAAGCCATGCAGCTTTTGTCTGCGATGCGCAATGACCTTGAACCCCTCTTTGCAAAGGACGTCTATCTGGTTGGCCCTTACGCGGCAATCATTGTTCGTAAAGCAGGCCAGCACCGAGCACTTATTTCCATCAAATCGGCTCATCGTGCGCCTTTACATCAAGCGACCCAAATGATGACAGATTGGTTAGAGCAATCCTCAAGGCAGCATAAAATTCGTTTCGCAATCGACGTCGATCCACTGGAAACTTACTGATCTAGCAAGCATAATGAGCGCGTCGTAATTGACGCCTAATATTTAAAAAAGCCAAAAGCCCTAATTATGTTTAATCCCATACAAATAGCAGCAAAAGGAAGTCGTCCAAGAAAAGGCGCGACTCGACGTTCACCTCCTCCGCCGAAGCGCAAAACCGCTTGGTGGTTATGGCTTTTAGTCCCCGCTATTCTTGTGGCCTTTATTTATGGATTAACGCAACTCAACCAAGTCGCGTCAACACCCAAACCTAAGCCAGTCGAAAAAATCAAAACCATCATAAAACCGCAGCCGAAAGAAATTAAAATCGCGCCCGAAGAAGTAAAAATAAAACCCGCGCCTAAAAAAGATACGTTTGAATTTTATCAAATACTGCAGGACAGCGAAGTCGATACCAGTCATGTCGACGCCTACCAGTCAACGCCTCGCGGCGAACAAGATTTTTATTACATGCTGCAAGCGGCTTCTTTTCGCAGTCCAGAAGACGCCGACCGTATGAGAGCGAGGCTCATCATATCGGGCTTAGTCGAAGCCAATGTTCGCAAGACCATCGGCAAAGGCGAGCAACCTTGGTACCGTGTCACTCTTGGCCCTTATGAATCTCGTTCCAAAATGAACCGAGCAGAAGACAAACTCGTTTCGATGGAAATATCGCCCTACTCTTATAAAGTCAAAAAAGAGCAATAATCCCCTTCAGATATCCGTCCATATTGCATACATAAAGTGAAAGCGTCTCTTGTATGCAATCCTCGCTTGAAATCTTCTTGCTCGCCCCCATTTTATTAGAATCGCAACTGGAGTAGACCATGACAACGATTCTTACTGTACGTAAAGGCAACCAAGTCGTCGTAGGCGGCGATGGACAAGTTTCTTTAGGCAACACCGTGATGAAAGGCAACGCTCGCAAAGTGCGTCGCTTATATCGTGGAGAAGTGATTGCGGGCTTCGCCGGCGGCACAGCCGATGCTTTCACCCTATTCGAGCGATTCGAAGGCCAGCTCGAAAAACACCAAGGACATCTTGTTCGTGCCGCGGTTGACCTTGCTAAAGACTGGCGTTCCGACCGAGCTCTACGCAAATTAGAAGCCATGCTTATTGTCGCTAACAAAGACAGTACCTTAATCATCACAGGTACAGGTGATGTCGTTGAGCCTCAACACGGCGCACTTGCAATCGGCTCTGGTGGTAACTTCGCAGAAGCGGCCGCTCGCGCTCTGATCGACAACACAGATCTATCGGCCAAAGAAATCGTTGAAAAAAGTCTCAACATTGCCGCAGATATTTGCGTCTTCACCAATCACAGTTTAACCATTGAAGAAATCGTGATTGATCAACAAATTGAAGACCAGTCTGCCTAACAAAAGACCGACACACGATCTACTACATCACTCAAGAATAGAAGAGAATTGATAATGAGCAGCATGACCCCAAGAGAGACGGTTAACGCCTTAGACAAACACATTATTGGCCAACAAAAAGCAAAACGAGCCGTGGCCATTGCGCTGCGTAATCGCTGGCGTCGCATGCAACTTCCTGAAGAAATGCGTGCCGAAATCACGCCTAAAAACATCCTAATGATAGGGCCAACGGGCGTGGGTAAAACCGAAATCGCTCGCCGTTTAGCCAAGCTATCCAACGCGCCATTCATCAAAATTGAAGCCACAAAATTCACCGAAGTGGGTTATGTCGGTCGCGATGTAGAATCCATTATTCGTGACTTGGTCGAAATGGCCATCAAAATGCTTCGCGAGCAAGAAACTGAAAAACTGCGCCATAAAGCCGAAGATGCGGCCGAAGATCGTATCCTTGACGTTTTATTACCGCCAGCACGTGGCGCAGACCCAGAGTTAGAAGACAGCAGCACGCGTCAAACTTTTCGTAAAAAATTACGCGAAGGTCAATTGGACGACAAAGAAATCGACATCGACGTCGCTGACTCGCCAGTCGGTGTCGAAATTATGACACCACCGGGCATGGAAGAAATGACCAGCCAGTTACAAAACATGTTTTCTAGTTTTGGGTCGCAAAAAACCAAAAAGCGCAAATTGAAAGTAAAAGAAGCCTTACGCCAAGTCCGTGATGAAGAAGCCGCTAAGCTGGTCAATGAAGAGGAATTGAAAGCTCGCGCGGTGTACGCGGTAGAACAAAACGGCATCGTTTTCTTAGACGAAATAGACAAGGTCGCAAAAAGCTCAGAACGCTCAGGCGGTGAAGTATCGCGTGAAGGCGTTCAACGTGATTTATTGCCTTTGATTGAAGGCTGTACCGTCAGCACAAAATACGGCATGATCAAAACGGATCACATTTTATTCATTGCTTCTGGTGCGTTTCATCTGTCCAAACCATCGGATTTGATACCTGAGCTGCAAGGTCGTTTACCCATTCGTGTGGAGCTAGATGCCTTGACGGTAGACGATTTCAAACGCATTTTGGTTGAACCAAGCGCGTCTCTCACCAAACAGTATGTTGCACTGGCGAAGACAGAAAATATCAATCTGAACTTTACTGAAGAAGGCATTCAGCGGATTGCTGAAATCGCTTTCCAGGTGAACGAACGCACAGAGAACATTGGTGCGCGTCGCTTGCACACTGTGCTGGAACGTTTACTAGAAGAAGTGTCCTACTCGGCCAGCGACATGCCTGACAATCAAACCATCGAAATAACCGCTGCGTATGTTGATGAGCAACTGGGCGAAATCGCTAAGAATGAAGATTTGAGCCAATATATTTTATAATAAGTAACGTGTCGCCTTCTCTAAAGGCGACTAAATTTTAAGAAAAGGAAACCTGCACCATGGCAACGCCTGCGCCGACAAAAATTCACTACCATAAGCAATCTCGTGAGTTGGCGCTAACGTTCGCCGATGGTCAAGCGTTCCGTCTAAGCGCTGAGTATTTACGAATTCACTCTCCTTCCGCCGAAGTTCGCGGACACGGTATGCAAATGCCGATTCTGCAATTTGGCAAAAAAGACGTCGCCATTAATAACGTCGAAGGCGCGGGGAACTATGCACTTAAAATATCCTTTGACGATGGCCACGACACCGGTCTTTACTCTTGGGACTATCTCTATAATATTGGCCAAAATCATGACGAACTCTGGAAAATGTACCTAGATCGCCTTGAAAAAGAAGGCCAGACACGTGACACTTCGGTGATACAAATCCATCAGCTTTAGCTTTTATTATTAATCACCGGGAAGATTTCTATGGGTTCACTCAGCTTATCCGCCATCAGCGCTATTGAAAATGCTATCAACCTCGCGCTTAAGCAGGATCTGCCTTCTCAACATCGCCTGAATAAATTAGCGGGGCAACAAGTCTTTCTCTTCGTAGAAGACTTCTCGTTTATATTACAGGTTCATATTCTCGAGCAAGGCGTCATGCTGCATCGTCCAGAAAGTTTAGACGAAATAGAGTTGGACCCACGCCTTGATACCCTTGTTCAAGGCCCAAGTAACGCGTATCGAAAATTGCTTGAAGGTGATGGTTTTTTTGATGGCGACCTACGCATACAAGGCAACGCACAAGCCTTGATGACCTTGCATAAGGTCATGGAAAATTTTGAATTCGATTGGGAAGGATTACTGGCGAATTACATCGGTGACTTACCGGCTTCTGCTTTGGCTCGCCTGCTACGCATGCAATGGTCTTGGAGCAAAGAATTTACCACCAATACCAGAATACAACTGGTCCACCACTTACAAACCAACAGTCAACTTCTGCCCAGTAAAATTGAATTCAATCACCACGTCGATGAACTCGAACGTTTTGGTACATTGATTGACCGAGTAGAAGCAAGATTGAATTTACTTGCTAGAAAGTAACCATTATTTTACATCATCGTTATTTTCTGCCAGTGTGGTTTAATTATCCTTTATTGGTTTTCGCTCTACTCAAATACACCCCAGTGATCGTCACCACAAAGCCGACGATCTGAATCGTTGTCATGGACTCTGTGAATAAGAAATAGCTTTCTATCGCCGCCAAAGGTGGCGCTAGCAATAAGACGGTAGACACTTGCGAAGCTTTGACTTTTCTCAGCAACCACACCATTAAAAAGACGCCGCCACCTGATAACACGATCACACCCCAGAACATAAGTAGGATAGATTCTAGCTGCAGCTTAAAGAGGCTTTCGCCTAAGATCAGTACAAACCCAAAAGACACCACGCTAGCAGCAAGGTTTTGTATTGCCATCGAGCTAAAAATGTCCGAGGTTGATATCGACATTTTTTGATAGGTCACCCCAAGCGATAAGGCTAATATGGCTGAGCAAGCCAAAGCAAAGGTAAATAAGGACACACCGCCGTGATTCATATCCAGCTCTAAGGCGGGGCTCACTACCAACATTAAACCGACCATGCCAATCAGCATGCCGACAATGCCTTTTAACGACGTTTTTTCTTTTATTATTAAGAAGGCAAGCAAAGTGACTAAAGCCGGTTGTAAGGCACCAATCAGAGCCATGATACCTGCAGGCAGACCTTTGGCGATGGCAACATAAGCGAAACCCAGATAGAAGCCATTCATCAACATACCAGCGATAATGTGTTTTGGCAGTTCTTTCCACGGAGGAAAATATCGACGCTGCACCAAGGCAATGGCGAGAAAAAGCAAACCAGCGCAAAAGAAGCGAATACCCAAGTACACGTTAGGGTCAATAAGGCCGACGATGAGCTTTCCGGTAATAAATCCCGTCGACCAAATGACCACTAAAAGCACATACAAAAACGCCATTTAAATTCCCTTTTTAAGTAAGAACAGAAAACGTCACATCGAACTGAAGTAACTCAAAAAATAGCTTTTATTGCCTCAGCACTTAACCCTAGTCCAATCAGAAAATGCAATTTCACAAACGCCGCTTCATAGGTCATGTCTTCACCTGAAATAACGCCTGCTTGAACCAATGCCGAACCCGCCGCATAAGCACCTGCAGCTACTCTTCCTGCGCCACACTGGCTAACATTCACAATCACTACGTCTCGGCTTGTGGCGGCGTTTAAAAGCGCCAGAAGCGCCGTGTTTTTGTCTGGTGCGTTGCCCGCACCATAACTCAATAACACCGCGCCTTTGACATTTTTGTTTAATAATCCTTGCCAATGCTCCGCTTGCACACCAGGAAATACAGGCAATATGGTGACCGCACTTTCTTTCATCTCTGGAATTTGAATCGTTATCCCTTGATGCGTCAGATCAACATTACGCCAGCGCCAGTCAATGCCTAGCACGCCACGCTCTGGTTGGTGTGGCGAATTAAAGGCTTGCCAATCACTGGTGTGCGCTTTGTGAGCTCGATCGCCTTCTATCAATCGACCGGCAAAGAATAGAAACACGCCGTTCACGGCTTTTTCACAAGCTGATGCTTCACAGGCAGAAATAGCGCCCATGACATTGATCATGGCGTCGCTTCGAACTTTGTACATAGGCACTTGCGAACCAGTGACAATAATCGGCTTATCACTATAGGCAAACATCAAAAATAAGGCCGCCGCGGTATAAGCCATGGTGTCCGTTCCATGTAACACAATGAACGCATCAAACGCCTGCCATTTGCTTTGTATGTCGCTAGCAATCGTCTGCCAATCTTTCGGTGTCGCATTCGATGAATCAATTAAATGCTCATAACGTTGGATGACAAAGTCATGAGTAATCTCGTTGGAAGCACCCAACTGTTGAGCCAGCTGCTCTGCAAAGGCTTCATCAGGCACAAGTCCATTCTCTGACGGTACCATACCAATCGTGCCACCGGTGTAAGCGATATAAATTTTCATGCCATTCTTTCGCCTCTTTTAACGCGTTTTTTTATCTATTAAAAAGGCGCTGTTCCGAGAAGAAAGCGCCTTTCGTTTATTAATTAAACAACATTCAAGCTAACATTACATGCGCTCTAAGGTTTCAATCCCTAACAAAGACAAACCTTGTTTTAAGGTTGACGCCGTATTCAATGCCAATTGTAGACGACTGTTTTTCACGTCATCTTCGGCATTCAAAATAGGACAAGCCTCGTAAAAACTCATGAAAGTGCCCGCCAAGTCGTATAAGTAAGCACATAAAAAATGCGGCATACCGTCGTTAGCAACTTGTTGAATGGCTTCTTCAAACTGACATAGCTTCATCGCTAAAGCACGCTCTTGTGGCGCTTCAATCGCGATGTTGCCCGTTAAACTTGCGCTATCGATCTCAGAACGCTTAACAATACTTGCTACGCGAGAATAAGCGTATAACAAGTAAGGCGCAGTGTTGCCTTCAAAGCTCAGCATAGTATCCCAATTGAACACGTAATCGCTGGTACGATTTTTTGACAAATCGGCGTACTTAACCGATGCAATGCCGACAACGCGACCAATATTACGCAATTCCTCTTCGCTCATGTCTGGATTTTTGTCAGCCACCAATTGATAAGCACGTTCTTGCGCTTCTTCCAACAAGTCTGACAATTTCGCCACGCCACCGGAACGCGTTTTAAAAGGTCTTCCATCACTTCCCATCACGGTGCCAAAAGGCATGTGTTCCAGTTGCGTTTCTGGTTTTACAAAGCCTGCTTTTCGAGACAAGGTGAAAATTTGTTGGAAGTGCAACGACTGACGCGCGTCCACAAAGTACAACACACGATCTGCGTTCAGTGTATGTTGACGAAAACGCACCGCCGCTAAATCCGTTGTGGCATACAAGAAACCACCACCCGTTTTTTGTACGATAATTGGTGTAATCTCGCCTTCTTTGTTGGCGAACTCTTCCATGAAAACACACTGTGCACCATTGGATTCTTGCAGCAAACCTTGATCTTTTAACTCATTGATAACGTTCTGTAGATCATCGTTATAGGCACTTTCTGGCATCACGTGCTGACGCTCTAAAGAAACACCTAACATTTTGTAAGTTTCTTCACAGTGAGTCATAGAGATATTGATAAATTCATCCCAAAGCGCCAAGCATTCTTCATCACCAGACTGCAAAGCAACGACCAATTCACGAGCACGAGCCGCGAAGACCTCATCTTCATCAAAGCAAGTTTTAGCCGCACGATAGAAGGTTTCAAGATCCGCAAGCGCCATGCTGATTTTGGTGTTCTCAGCACGCAAACGTTCCATGTACGCCAACAACATACCGAATTGAGTACCCCAATCGCCTACGTGGTTTTGACGGACAACATGATGACCCAAGAACTCCAGCGTGCGGACAACGGCATCACCAATAACCGTTGAGCGCAAATGACCAACGTGCATTTCTTTAGCAAGGTTTGGTGCTGAATAATCCACAACAACCGTTTCTGGTGCCTCAACTGGGTTTACATCAAGACGCTCGCTGGTGCGTAATGTCACCAATTCTTTACTCAAAAAAACATCTTTCAAAAAAATGTTAATAAAGCCCGGACCGGCGATTTCCACTTTATCGGCAAGGTCTGATAAGTCCAATTTATCCAACGCCGCGTGAGCAAAATCACGCGGGTTCATTTTAAGCGCTTTCGCGGCGCCCATAATGCCATTGGCTTGGTAATCACCGAAGAGGGCTTTCGCCGATTGACGCACTAACGCTGGCGCTGTATCAGACGCACCAGCGGCAACCATCGCCGCCTGAATACGTAGATTAAGAAGAGTTTGAATATTCACTAAGAAGACCTTTAAACAGTAAACAGGCCGCCAATGATGGCGTCATGTCAGAATCACACAGCCCTCTGATCGGTAACAATCAGAGGGCTGAATTCAAGAAAATAGTTGCGCTAATGATAACTGACTTTCGTACTTTTAGCGAAAGAACAGCTTGCAAGCTTCGTTGTTATTTTCGTCCTGATAAGGATAACCAAGTTCATCTAAGAAATGCGTCACATCCGCTTCCTCACCAACCGCCTGCAAACCAACTAAGACTCGGCCGTAGGCATCGCCGTGATTACGATAATGGAACATGGAGATATTCCATTGTCCACCCAGCGTATTTAAGAATTTCAACAACGCACCAGGACGTTCTGGAAACTCAAAGCTATAAAGCAATTCGCCCTTATCGCTGCGCAAATGCCCGCCAATCATATGACGAACATGAACCTTCGAGGTTTCGTCATCGGTTAAGTCCGTAATTTCGTAGTCTTTTAGATCTTCTAACAACTCTTTTCGACTGTGCGGGCTACCGCCTAACGCCACGCCGACAAAAATTGCCGCTTGTTGATCATCACCATAACGATAGTTAAATTCGGTAATGTTTCGACCAACCAACGCCTGACAAAAATCTTTAAAACTACCAGGATGTTCTGGAATTTTTACGGCAATAATCGCTTCACGCTTTTCGCCTAGTTCCGCCCGCTCAGATACATGGCGAAGGCGATCAAAGTTCACGTTCGCACCACTATTGATGGCAATCAATGTTTGGCCTTTCGCATCTTCTCGCTCAATGTATTTTTTTAAACCCGCTAAAGCACACGCGCCTGCTGGTTCAGTAATCGCACGAGTATCATCGTAGATGTCTTTTATCGCCGCGCACATTTCATCGGTAGTAACGGTAATCACTTCATCAACTGTATTTTTGGCGATCGCAAAGGTATGTTTACCAATTTCCGCTACAGCGACCCCTTCAGCAAATATACCGACTTGCGCCAAGCGAGTCGGTTTGCCGTTTTCCAAGGCGACCTTTAAACAGGCTGCATCGACGGGCTCAACGCCGATAATCTTAATGTCTGGACGAAGGTATTTAATGTAGGCAGATACACCGGCGATTAAACCACCACCACCAACGGGAATAAAAATAGCATCGATATTGCCTTCATGTTGATGGAGGATTTCCATGCCGATTGTGCCTTGTCCTGCGATCGTATCCAGATCATCAAATGGATGAACATAGACCTGACCTGTCTTCGCCATAATTTCAAGGGATTTTGCAGACGCTTCATCAAAGGCATCACCAAATAAAACCACTTCAGCACCATGATTACGAACTGCGTTGACCTTCACTTCTGGCGTAGTCGCAGGCATCACAATCGTTGCTTGGATGCCAAGTTTTTTTGCCGCCAACGCCAAACCTTGAGCATGATTTCCCGCTGAAGCAGCAATCACGCCCCGAGCACGTTCTTCTGGTGTTAACTGACAAATTTTATTGTATGCCCCACGAATTTTGAAAGAGAAAACAGGCTGTAAATCTTCTCGTTTCAAAATAATCTCATTACCTAATCGAGTCGATAACTGATTGGCACGAGACAATGGTGTTTCTACGGCAACGTCATAAACGCGCGCCTGTAGAATTTTTTTGATCATGGTATGGGGCATAGTGCTTCCTAAACGAATATAAATCGGCAACGCGATATTCTTAACAACATCTACGCTGACTTTGCTAGTCAAAAAAAACGAATAGGAAATATACCCTTTCAACCCACTTCACGCAAAGACCGATGCTCTCTATCGACACATAAAAATCGCATAAAATCCGTCATGGGCATGATCCAATAGGGTAACAATCAAGACTTGAAGTGCTTATAATATCCACACCATCAGAGGAGGCTTATCATTAGAAATAAGTCCCATAATACAGCCCCTAGCAAAACCATAATAAAAGGCGACAATCACTATGACTCAAGACGAATTAAAGCAAGCGGTTGCCAAAGCCGCCGTTGATTATATTCTCCCTATGTTAGAGGCCGATACAATTGTCGGTGTTGGCACAGGTTCTACGGCGAATCTTTTTATTGATGAATTGGCAAAGCACAAAAGCATCTTTGACGGGACTGTCGCAAGTTCTGAAGCGTCTGCAACACGCCTAAAAAAACACGGCATTCCAGTCTATGATTTAAACAGCGTCGATAGTATTCGTGTTTATGTGGACGGCGCAGATGAATCCAATGACAACTTGCACCTCATCAAAGGCGGTGGCGCGGCATTGACCCGTGAAAAAATCGTCGCGGCATGCAGCGATGAATTTGTTTGTATTGCTGACGAGTCAAAACTCGTAAAGGTGTTAGGCGACTTTCCATTACCAGTAGAAATCATTCCTATGGCTCGCGGGCATGTGGCACGTGAACTAGTAAAACTGGGCGGAGATCCAGTTTATCGCGAAGGCGTCGTCACTGATAACGGCAACTACATACTTGATGTCTACAATTTAGACATTCTTGACCCTATCGCTTTAGAGAAAAGCATTGATGGGATCGTTGGTGTAGTAACAAATGGATTATTCGCAAAACGCTCTGCAGATGTTTTATTGCTAGCAACCAAAGACGGCATTAAAACGCTAAAGCGATAGTTAAATACATTCAAAGCCGCTCATTTAAGGTGGCGGCTTTGAATCATTTAGACACGTTAAAACCAGCGACTGCGCCGCATCAGAATAAACTGCCCCCCCCCTAAAACCACCAATACCGTACAAAACAACCAAAATGCCGCGCTGCTATCAGTACCTGGCATGCCACCGATATTGATGCCAAACAATCCTGTTAAAAAGCCAAGTGGCATAAAAATGCCCGACAAAATAGAAAGCACATACATTCGAGCGTTCATTTTCTCCGCCTGTAAATTGGCAAATTCCTCTTGCATAAGAAGACAACGCTCACGCAGTGACTCTAAACCTTCTACATAGCGAGTAATATCATTGGCTGCTTCTTGAACTTGGGCGGATTGATCTACCGTCATCCATGATGAAGACTCCTGAGACAATTTATTTATAGCCTCTTTTTGAGGGACTAAAAAGCGCCTTAGACGGATCGTTTCAAGTCGACGCTGAACCAAAGAATCTCGCTGCCCCACTTCAATACCTTCGCCGATACTCTCTTCCAAATCTGCAAGCTCATCTTCTAGGCCGGTAATAACCTTTGCCATTCGACCTGTCAGCGTTTCGGTTAATGTCGCCACTATATCTGCCGTACTCGTCGGGCCTTCATTGTTAACAAGATCCCTCACCACGTCTTGCACAGACAACAATCTGCGACGGCGACTAGAGATAATAAAATTCGGTGTTACCCAAAGTCGTAAAGACACCATATCGGACGGATTCGACTCTGGATTTAAATTGACTCCCCGCAACGTCAGCAACAAACCTTTCCCCATTTTAATGGTTCGAGGTCGCGTCTCTTCTGCAAACAAAGCCTCCACCACGGTTTCAGGAATGCCTTCTAAACTCGACAGCCAATTTCGTCCTTTTTCTTCACGGCAATCTATATGCACCCATCGACAACCTTGAATGGGTAGCGTCTTAGGCAAGTCTGACGAAGGTAATGACGTTGCTCCACCTTCACCATCAAGCTCTAAATTGTGTACAACAAACTCAGACATAGTCATTTCCCTCAATATTTTGCGTAGATTATCTGAAAACGCTGACTTTCCCTATTTTTTTGTCCTCATAACATCACCTTGGCTGACACTCAGGGCCTAGAATGGCATAATTTCTACAACTTCAAATAATAAGGAAATGCCAGACCATGCAAAATCTATTCAATGTTTTAGCATCCAGTTCAACACCGCAAACATTACAAACAGTTTTAACGGTAACCACGGACACCTGCATCGCCATTTCGGATGCGCTAAAACAAGGTTCTCTTGCGGGTATTTTAGGTATGGCTGGTAATGAAAATGTTCAAGGAGAAGAACAAAAGAAACTGGATGTTATTTCTAACAATATGCTGAAAGACGCCTTGATTGCTTGTCCTGCGGTTAGAGCAATCGCATCAGAAGAAGAAGACTACATCGTACCAGCCAACACCGATGGAGAGTATTTCATCGCATTCGATCCGTTAGATGGTTCGTCGAACATCGACATTAATGCAATGGTTGGCACCATCTTTTCAATTTATCGTCAAACTGGAGACAAGCCAGCAACAGAAAAAGACTTCCTCATTCCAGGAAAAGAGCAAGTTGCCGCGGGTTATGTCCTTTACGGACCTTCTACCATGCTGGTTCTGACCACAGGCGATGGCGTCAACATGTTTACTTATGATCCCACAAAACACGTATTCACACTGACGAATGAGAGAATTCAGGTCGCTAAAGAAACTCAAGAGTTCGCCATCAACATGTCTAACCAACGTTTCTGGTCTCCAAGTATGCAGCACTATGTGAATGACCTAGTGAAGGGAAAAGAAGGTGATCGCGGTAAAAACTTCAATATGCGTTGGGTTGCAGCCATGGTAGGTGACGTTCATCGTATCCTTTGTCGTGGTGGCATCTTTATTTACCCTTGGGATAAAAAAGATCCTTCTAAAGCAGGTAAATTACGCCTTATGTACGAAGCAAATCCTATGGCAATGTTACTAGAACAGGCTGGCGGTAAAGCGCATACACACACTCAACGTATACTCGATATACAACCAGAAGCAATACATCAACGTGTTGCCGTCATTCTGGGTGCAGCCAATGAAGTGGATAAGTGTCTGAGTTATTAACGTCCAAGATAAGGTACATTTAACCTTGAGTGCATAACATAACGAGTTAATAACAAGAAGGTCGCCTAGCGGCCTTTTTTATTACCTGATGCCTCGCTTGTGACTTCAGCTTTTCGCTTTATAAGCGACATGAAAGTACAAAACCTAGCATTGAATCCATTCAGGCGTGTTTACAGATGCATTTAGCGTACAAAACCATCGCTAGACTCTTGAAGGTAAGATGGCGCCTTGATCGTAAATGATGACTTCCCTGATCACTTTTCTTAACCATTTATTTCAGCCAAAAAAAAGCCCTGACAGCGTTAGCTATCAGGGCTCTCTTAATTTAAGCTTGACGACGACCTACTCTCACATGGGATCTCCCACACTACCATCGGCGATGGCGCTTTTCACTTCTGAGTTCGGGATGGGATCAGGTGGTTCAACGCCTCTATGATCGTCAAGCAATTCTGCTGCGTTCGTTCCGGTGGTGTCTTTAGATGATAATGTCTATCCTCTGTTTCTTCCCACCAAAACACGCGAAGACATGCTTGGATCTTTAACAATTCTTTTTTGAAATAACAATAATCAAGGTTAAACCGATGTTCATCATTGCTGATGTGTATCGTAATCTGTGTCTGTGTTTTTAAAGTATTATTCTTTAAAACCACTTTGGTGTTATATGGTCAAGCCTCACGAGCAATTAGTATTGGTTAGCTCAATGCCTCACAGCACTTACACACCCAACCTATCAACGTCCTAGTCTCGAACGGCTCTTTAGGGGACTTATGTCCCAGTGAGATCTTATCTTGAGGGAGGCTTCCCGCTTAGATGCTTTCAGCGGTTATCCCGTCCGAACGTAGCTACCCGGCAATGCCACTGGCGTGACAACCGGAACACCAGAGGTTCGTCCACTCCGGTCCTCTCGTACTAGGAGCAGCTCCTCTCAAATCTCAAACGTCCACGGCAGATAGGGACCGAACTGTCTCACGACGTTCTAAACCCAGCTCGCGTACCACTTTAAATGGCGAACAGCCATACCCTTGGGACCGGCTTCAGCCCCAGGATGTGATGAGCCGACATCGAGGTGCCAAACACCGCCGTCGATGTGAACTCTTGGGCGGTATCAGCCTGTTATCCCGGAGTACCTTTTATCCGTTGAGCGATGGCCCTTCCATACAGAACCACCGGATCACTAAGACCTACTTTCGTACCTGCTCGACGTGTCTGTCTCGCAGTTAAGCGTGCTTTTGCCTTTACACTCTACGCATGATTTCCGACCATGCTGAGCACACCTTCGTGCTCCTCCGTTACTCTTTGGGAGGAGACCGCCCCAGTCAAACTACCCACCACACAGTGTCCTCGATCCAGATAATGGACCTGAGTTAGAACCTCAAACATACCAGGGTGGTATTTCAAGATTGGCTCCAATAGAACTAGCGTCCTATCTTCAAAGCCTCCCACCTATCCTACACAAATAGGTTCAAAGTTCACTGTGAAGCTATAGTAAAGGTTCACGGGGTCTTTCCGTCTAGCCGCGGATACACAGCATCTTCACTGCGATTTCAATTTCACTGAGTCTCGGGTGGAGACAGTGTGGCCATCGTTACGCCATTCGTGCAGGTCGGAACTTACCCGACAAGGAATTTCGCTACCTTAGGACCGTTATAGTTACGGCCGCCGTTTACTTGGGCTTCGATCAAGAGCTTCGCTTGCGCTAACCCCATCAATTAACCTTCAAGCACCGGGCAGGCGTCACACCCTATACGTCCACTTTCGTGTTTGCAGAGTGCTGTGTTTTTAATAAACAGTCGCAGCCACCTGGTATCTTCGACCGACTAGTGCTTACGGAGCAAGTCCTTCACACCGGCCGGCGTACCTTCTCCCGAAGTTACGGTACCATTTTGCCTAGTTCCTTCACCCGAGTTCTCTCAAGCGCCTTGGTATTCTCTACCTGACCACCTGTGTCGGTTTGGGGTACGGTCAATGTATATCTGAAGCTTAGAAGTTTTTCCTGGAAGCATGGCATCAACCACTTCGCCCAAAAGAGGGCTCGTCATCAGTTCTCGATCTTCCCACTAAAGGGAGGTGCCCGGATTTGCCTAAGCACCTAACCTACCGCCTTAAACACAGACAACCATCGCTGTGCTGGCCTAGCCTTCTCCGTCTCTCCATCGCAATATACATCGGTACAGGAATATTAACCTGTTTTCCATCGACTACGCATTTCTGCCTCGCCTTAGGGGCCGACTCACCCTGCCCTGATTAACATGGGACAGGAAACCTTGGTCTTCCGGCGGGGGAGTTTTTCACTCCCCTTATCGTTACTCATGTCAACATTCGCACTTCTGATACCTCCAGCCTGCCTTACAGCTTGACCTTCAACGGCTTACAGAACGCTCCTCTACCATGCCTAATAAATTAAGCATCCGTAGCTTCGGTGTACAGTTTGAGCCCCGTTATATCTTCCGCGCAGGCCGACTCGACTAGTGAGCTATTACGCTTTCTTTAAAGGATGGCTGCTTCTAAGCCAACCTCCTAGCTGTCTAAGCCTTCCCACATCGTTTCCCACTTAACTGTAACTTTGGGACCTTAGCTGACGGTCTGGGTTGTTTCCCTTTCCACGACGGACGTTAGCACCCGCCGTGTGTCTCCCGTAATTGCACTCATTGGTATTCGGAGTTTGCATGGGGTTGGTAAGTCGGGATGACCCCCTAGCCCAAACAGTGCTCTACCCCCAATGGTGAGATACGAGGCGCTACCTAAATAGCTTTCGAGGAGAACCAGCTATCTCCGAGCTTGATTAGCCTTTCACTCCTATCCACAAGTCATCCCCAGCCTTTTCAACGGATGTGGGTTCGGTCCTCCAGTTGATGTTACTCAACC
The DNA here is from genome assembly GCF_024435075.2 of Marinomonas maritima. NCBI lineage: Bacteria > Pseudomonadati > Pseudomonadota > Gammaproteobacteria > Oceanospirillales > Oceanospirillaceae > Marinomonas > Marinomonas maritima. The sequence goes on from NZ_JAMZEG020000004.1 coordinate 179,853, forward strand.
TTCAACCTGCTCATGGATAGATCGCCCGGTTTCGGGTCTATTCCCAGCAACTAAACGCCCTATTAAGACTCGGTTTCCCTACGGCTCCACTACATGCTTAACCTTGCTACTGAAAATAAGTCGTTGACCCATTATACAAAAGGTACGC
>NZ_JAMZEG020000004.1:182500-227500 GCF_024435075.2 Marinomonas maritima
TCCTACGCGTTACTCACCCGTCCGCCGCTCGTCAGCAGGAGCAAGCTCCCCTGTTACCGCTCGACTTGCATGTGTTAAGCCTGCCGCCAGCGTTCAATCTGAGCCATGATCAAACTCTTCAGTTAAAAGTTTGCTCACTCAAATCTTATTACACTAACTATAACTTAATCGATCCGTCATCCCGAAGAACAACAAATCAACATAAAGCGATTGCCGTGCAGACTCTCGTAAGACTTCAATTTTTTTGATCAACTACATCTCGGCAAAGCCGGTCTGCGATGATCTTCTGAAGCCTCTAGCGAGCGCCCACACAAATTATCTGATTATCTATTTTAAAGAGCGTGCCAACTTAAAATAAGCCACCTTCTATTAAGAAGTTAACCTGAACATCGTCTTCGTTGTTGTGAAGCGTTGTCCGTGTCAGCGAGGGCGTATATTAAGGATCTACAGATATTGTGCAACCCTTTTCCGCCAATTCTTTTGATTAATTCTAAATAAAAACAACATCGTTCGATAAATGATCTAATTTGGTGGTATTTGATTATTATCTAATCAAATACAGGCATTAACACAGGAACACGAGCTAAAACCGTCATCTCATTTTGATTAATTGTCACATTATAAGCCAACACCTCAACCCCTCTAGCGATAACTTCTTCAAATGCTTTCGCATACTTTTCATCAATATGCGCCGCGGGCGTAACAGAATCGATGCCTGTATGGCTCACACAAAAGAACATAACCGCGCGATGCCCTTCTTCTACCATTTTTGCCAACTCATAGAAATGCTTACGCCCACGCCCCGTTACCGCATCAGGAAAATAACCACGCCCGTCTTCTTCTAATAAAGTAACGTTTTTCACCTCGACATAGCACTTACGACCATCTTCACCCGTCAGCAGCCAATCAATACGACTTTTCTCGCCATACTTCACTTCGGCTTTTTGCTCGGCGTAACCCGAAAGCTCTTTTATCACGTCATTGGCAATCGCCTCACCCACTAATTTGTTCGGATAACCCGTATTAATGCAAGCCAAATACTTTTCATCTACCTCGACCAATTCCCACGTATAAGCCAGTTTGCGCTTCGGGTTATTGCTCTTAGACAACCAAACCCGAGCACCATCTTGCTGACAGCGCTTCATTGACCCCGTATTCGGGCAATGAGCAACGACGACGTCGCCATTCGGCAACTGGATATCTGATAAAAACCGTTTATAACGCTTTATCAATTTCCCTTCTATTAAAGGAGTTGGAAATTTCACAACAACGCTCCACTATTGTGTTGAAATCAATACAAATAAAAACGGCCCTTTTTACGATAAAGAGAGCCGTTTCATTAGATCATTTATTGAGTAAAAATTATTCCCACTCTATCGTTAACGAGAGCCGCAAGCCCTTTAAATACGCCTACTTGGTACTTGGCTCTGTCGTAATACCATTATTAGTACCATGTTCAGCGCTTTGTTTGGCCTTTTCTTCACGACGACGCTTCAACTCAGCACGTGCCCAAGCAGAGGACTCGGCCATATCGCGGCGGAGTTCATACATCTCTTCTACAGTGAGCAATCTAGCTCTTGATTCACTAGATAAGTTACCCATGACTTCTCCGAGCTAGCAATCACATTAGTCAGCAGATAGGTATAAAGTCTTAACGGGGCTTCAAAAATATTAATAACTAAGAACTAGTATTTCATCGTCTAAAACCTCAGCAGTTACAGAGCCATCTTCACTAACGAAAAGCTTCGAAGACACCAAGTCGGGATTAAAACCAACCATAGTCAGGCTTTCCTCTATAGCCTCTCTATCTGACTCCATCAACACTTGATCAAACATGAGAGCCTCTCTAATTGGACCGTTATCTCCAAAGGTATATTTATATAACTTTGGCTTTTGAGGCAGTGTTTCTACAATCTGCTCTACCGAGTCACTGGCCATGAAATAATATGAAAAACTGCCAAGATTCGTCTGATAGTTCTCAGAAAAAGCCAGTTTAAGAAGGTAAAATCCAAACATTGAAACACTAAGCAATAGTATTAGAGCCGTCGAATACAAATATTTCTTTCTCATTTAAGAACCTCGAAAAGGCCATCAGCCTTAGAAATATTGATCGTATTTAAAAAGCTTGGCAGATTTTTCTGATCAGGTTGCCCTCTTAAATCTAACGGGAACAAATATGGCTTTATCGTCTTATTTTTGCGCTCACCTACAGGGCCGTAAGTGTCCCAAATTTTCAGAGCTGGGTCTTTTTCAATTGGCTCACATAGTTCAATATAATCAGTAGATGGATCAATTGATCGGTAGACAGATATGAGATTTGAAATCAAATCTTCTGCACTAAACCCACTATTAGTTACGTTTCTGAAAATCCAATTGCCCTGCAAAGCTTCAAAATCATGTGATACATCGAGAACAATGGACATAAATACCGATTTTTTTTGCGATAGGTTAAGCCCTTTTTGTATAGAGTACCTCTTTTTAATTCCTACTGAGATATTTCTTTTTAGAGCTGACATTTTTTGATGGTAAGACACAATAAAATCATCGCCACCAGAAGCAGACTCAGAGCTCTCCCTAAGTATTTTTTTCCAGAGATAAAGAGCCCCATCTCCTCTTCCATTACTAGGGTATGCATGCCCGAGATCTATCCAGCCACACTGTTTGGTGTAGATAAGACCGTATTTTGTATCATCAAATGAATAATCACTTTTTCCTATGATGTCTCCGCGACTAGACATAAAAAACTACTTCCTTGCTTGAATTTTTGTCACATGTAAATCTCATAGGCAATTCTAGTCAATACCTGCATTAACAAACCCCAAAATGGTATGGACCCAGTTTCCTAGACAGTTTCTAGCTCCGTAAAATATCGCTTCTCATATTGCAGTGGCGATAATCCATTATTTGATCCATGGTGACGCTTTGGATTATAAAAGCATTCGATATAATCAAAAATCTCTGAGCGAGCATCGCTTCTTGTTTTGTAGGTTCGATTGCGCACTCTTTCTTTTTTTAACAATGAGAAAAAGCTTTCCGCAACGGCATTATCATGGCAGTTACCACGACGACTCATACTGGCTTCCAGATTATTATCTTTTAAGAAGGTTTGCCAATCTTTCGAGGTATATTGAGCCCCTTGATCTGAGTGTACTAGTACTCTTTTTGTGGGGCGTCGTCGCCAAATAGCCATGAGTAAAGCATCAATAACGGACTCCGCTGTCGCCCTTGATCTCATCGACCATCCTACGATCAATCTAGAAAATAGATCAACAGCGACGGTCACGTAAAGCCAGCCTTCTTTTGTCCGGATGTACGTAAAATCGGTTACCCATACTTGATCTGGTTCTGGGACAATAAACTCTCTATTTAGTGTATTGGGGGCCGTGTTACGCTCAGAACCACTATAAAAAACAGGGCGACGTTTGTAGCCTATTAGCGCTTTTAGACCCTCACGGCGCATTACCCTTAGCACTCGATTCTTCCCACAAGACTTACCTTCTCCTTTTAGGTCTTTGGTGATATTGCGGTAGCCGTAAACACAACCACTCTCAAGCCAGTGCGTTTTAATGTCGATGGCAAGTTGGTCATCTTCTTGTTCTCGTCGACTTTTTGGACAACTTAGCCAAGCATAAAAACCGCTCCTATGGACTTGCAGCGTTCGACACAAGACAACAATAGAATAGTCATGGAGCCGTGATTTTATGAACGTGTACTTTTCTTTGACTCCCCGGCAAAGTACACGGCGGCCTCCTTTAGAATGTCCCTCTCTTCGGTCACCCGTTTAAGTTCAGCTTTGAGTTGCTGAATCTCCGACAGAGCTGAATCGTCCGCTTTTCTATTCGCTTCAGGTTTGCTGTATCGGGCAATCCAATCATGCATACTTTTGTAACTAACGCCAAGTCGCTCAGCCACTTCTGCAATCTTATAGCCGCGCTCAGTGACTTGTTTAACGGCTTCAATTTTGAACTCATCGGTATAACGTTTTCCACTCATAATTCACCTCATGTTTACCTATTATTATATAGCTATGAGATGTCTATTAAAGTGGGTCCATACCATCTTCATATATCACCTTAGATACAAAACCACCCATAAATGGGTCTTGGCCTAAGGCCGTATGCTCAGGGCTTCTCGTTTTGCTCTTTTAACTACTTGAAAGCACAACTTTTAACATTATTTAATATGATTATCACCAACCCACTCATCAATCATATCCGCCCAATCCTGCAACATGGCCGCGCGCTGCTCTCGGTACTCGGCTTTGTTGTAGATGGCTCTGACGCCTTTCTGTTCATGGGCTAGACATTTCTCGATCCAGTCACTGTTATAACCCGCTTCATGGAGCAAGGTGCTTGCTGTGCGGCGTAGGTCGTGTGGGCCGAACTTTTCCATCGGTATACCGTCTTTTTGAGCAGCCTGGAAGGTGTATTTCAGCACCAGATTGATCGTGGCATTACTCATAGGTTGGTCAGTGTCGTAGCGAGACGGTAAAACATATTCTGAGCCGCCAGCAAAAGTCTTTAACGCAATCAGTAGATCTAATGCTTGTCGTGATAGGAACACCAGGTGAGGTTTACGGCGTTTCATACGCTCTTTAGGAATACTCCAAAGGGCTTCGCTAAAGTTGATCTCACTCCATTTCGCTTGGCACAGTTCCCCTTTTCGCACCATGGTGAGTAATAGTAATTTGGCCGCTGCGCGGTTAACTGGACTGGTACCAACTTTCTCCAGGTATTTGTACATCACGCCAATTTCTTCCGGCGAAAGCGAACGGTCCCTCGGCTGAAAACGAGCAATAGAGTTAGGGCGCACATGATCGGCAGGGTTCTCTACTTTCTGACCACGCTCCATGGCCCAACGAAACACTTGCATGAGTATTTCACGGGCATGTACAGCCGTGGCCGGCGCACCTCGTTCAACGATTCGATTAGTCAGCATCCGCAAATCTTCATGGGTGATTTCTGTTAGCTGTAGAGTACCGAATTTTGCCTTCAGCTCACGCTCGTATACTGAACGACGCATATCACGTGTGGAGTCCGCCATTTGATAACCTCGAAACCACGCCTCCGCCCAAGCCCCAAACGTTGCAGCATCTTTCACACGAGCCTTGCTGCGGGCTTTTTCCTTTGCAGGAGATCTTCCGTTCGAAATAAGTCTCTTCGCCTCTCCAAGCTGTTCACGGGCTTCTGCTAGACTGATGCCACCATTGCCATAGCGACCAAAGGTAATCGTTTCCTGGCGTCCATTGATTGAATAGTTGTATCGAAAGGACTTAGTACCCGCTGCGGTGACGGCCACGTACAGGCCATCACGGTCATTGATTTTGTAGAGTTTATCTTTTGGCTTTAGATTTCTGATCTTGGTATCGGTCAGCATAGGTATCATCCTTTCTTAATTTTAATACCATGCTGTAAAAACTCTGTTTTTAAAAAGCTTTCTCTTTTACTTTCATATAGTTAGAGAAAACCAATACCATGAGACATGAAAACATTGCGTTATGGTATCGGGATTGAGCATGGCGAGTGGAGAAAATAATACCCACTCCTATACCCCAGTCAAACCGTGCTTGAAGCTGCTAGACAGTGCCAAATGATTTGGCTGTTAGATAACAAAAAGCCCGCTAGAAAGCGGGCTTGAGAGTGTTTATTGCTGTTCAGTGCAAGGTGTTACCTAACGCTGAATTATTCCCACTCAATTGTCGCAGGTGGCTTAGAAGAAACATCGTAAGTCACGCGAGAAATGTGCTCAATCTCATTAATAATGCGACCAGATACCGTTTCCAGCAACTCGTACGGAAGATGCGCCCAACGTGCGGTCATGAAATCGATGGTTTCAACGGCGCGCAGTGCAACAACGTATTCGTAACGACGACCGTCACCGACAACGCCAACCGATTTAACTGGCAAGAAAACCGCGAACGCTTGGCTCGTCTTGTCGTACCAACCCGATCTGCGTAACTCTTCAATGAAGATAGCGTCCGCACGGCGAAGAATGTCTGCGTACTCTTTTTTCACTTCACCCAAAATACGAACACCCAGACCAGGCCCCGGGAACGGATGACGATAAACCATGCTGTGTGGCAAACCAAGCGCTACACCCAGTTTACGCACTTCATCTTTAAACAATTCGCGTAGTGGTTCAACCAACGCCATCTTCATGTCATCAGGCAAACCACCAACATTGTGGTGAGATTTGATAACGTGAGCCTTACCTGTTTTAGACGCTGCTGATTCGATCACATCAGGATAAATCGTACCCTGAGCAAGAAACTCAATATTATTCAACTTTGATGATTCTTCATCAAAAATCTCAATAAAGCTGTTACCGATAATTTTACGCTTCGCTTCAGGATCGGCTTCGCCTTTCAAACGACCCAAGAAAAGATCTTCAGCATCAACACGGATCACTTTCACGCCCATGTTATCTGCGAACATCTTCATCACCTGATCGCCTTCATTCAAACGAAGCAAGCCGTTATCAACAAAAACACAAGTCAACTGGTCGCCAATTGCTTTATGAAGTAACGCTGCCACAACGGAAGAATCCACACCGCCAGACAGCGCTAACAAAACTTGCTTATCGCCCACTTGCTCACGCATTCTTTCGATAGCATCGGTAGCAATGTTCGCCGGCGTCCATAACGTATCACAACCACAAATATCCACGATAAAACGCGTTAAAATCGCGCCTCCTTGTAGTGTGTGCGTTACTTCAGGGTGGAATTGCACACCGTAGAAATGTTTCGTTTCATTTGCCATCGCTGCGATAGCGCAACTTTCTGTCGATGCCATCAAGATAAAGTCTTTTGGCATCTCAACCACTTTATCGCCGTGGCTCATCCACACATCTAATGACGCAACACCATTATTCGCAACATGATCCTGAATATCATCAAATAAAGCAGGACCATCGTGTTTACGAATTTGCGCGTAACCAAACTCACGAATCTCAGAACCTTGGACTTTGCCGCCCAACTGCTCCGCCATGGTTTGCATGCCGTAGCAAATACCAAATACCGGCACGCCCAATGTGAATACCGCTTCTGGAGCACGAGGAGAACCTGGCTCAGGCACGGATTCAGGACCACCAGCAAGGATGATACCCTTTGGATTGAAGTCGATAACCTCTTGATCTTCCATATCAAAAGCACGAACTTCACAATAAACACCAATTTCGCGCACACGGCGTGCAATCAGCTGAGTGTACTGAGAACCGAAATCAAGAATAAGAATTTTATGAGCGTGGATATCTTGCGACATTATTAGCCATTCCTTCACTCTATTTAAAACAACAAAGCCTTTTAAATAGAAGTAATCAATAAGTAGTAAAAGCAATAAATAAAGATGGGGCGTGTTGTACGCCCCATCTCAGTGTCAAATCATCTCGAGGTTAGCCCGCGTGATAATTTGGCGCCTCTTTCGTAATAGTCACATCATGGACGTGACTTTCACGCATACCAGCCCCTGTAATTTTTGAAAACTGAGTCTTAGTACGCATGGTTTCTATATCAGCAGAACCGGTGTATCCCATTGATGAACGAACACCGCCCATCAACTGATGAACCACGGCGGCCATTGGGCCTTTTGATGGTACGCGACCTTCAATACCTTCTGGAACCAGCTTTTCAACGCTGCTAGAGTCTTGGAAATAACGATCACTAGAACCTTGAGATTGAGACATCGCACCAAGCGACCCCATACCACGGTAAGCTTTAAAGGAACGCCCTTGGAACAAAACAATTTCACCCGGCGCCTCATCGGTACCGGCAAGCAAACCGCCGACCATGATGACACTAGCACCCGCCGCAATGGCTTTACTGATATCTCCAGAAAAACGCACACCGCCATCGGCAATAACAGGAATACCACGAGGGCTCATAACTTCTGCTACATTTGCCACCGCACTGATTTGTGGAACACCCACACCAGCAACAATACGTGTAGTACAAATAGAACCCGGGCCAATACCAACTTTAACGCCGTCTGCACCTGCATCTGCAAGCGCAATTGCTGCTGCCGCCGTCGCGATATTGCCACCAATCACTTGAATGTGAGGGAAGTTATCTTTTACCCAACGCACGCGATCAATAACGCCTTTTGAATGGCCATGTGCGGTATCAACAACAATCACATCAACACCCGCATCAGACAAGGCTTTAACGCGATCACCGGTATCTGCACCAGTACCAACTGCCGCACCAACACGCAAACGACCTTGATCGTCTTTACATGCGTGAGGGAAAGTCGTTGCTTTATTAAAGTCTGTTACCGTTACCATGCCGCGTAATTCGAACTGCTCGTTCACAATAAGCACTTTTTCAATGCGGTTTTCATGGAGCAGTTTGCGGATAGAACCAGATGAAGCCCCTTCAAGCGCCGTAACAAGGCGATCTTTTGGTGTCATAATATCAGAGACTTTTTTGTCGAAGTCTTTCACGAAGCGAACATCACGGCTTGTTACAATACCAACAAGATCCGTGCCTTGAACAACAGGCACGCTTGAGATGCTGTTTGCTGCCGTCAACTCCATCAGCTCTTTCACGCTGGCTTCAGGGTTGATCGTCACAAGATCGCGAACAATACCGCTTTCGTATTTTTTAACACGACGCACTTCACGAGCTTGCTCTTGAATGGTCAAGTTTTTGTGCACAATGCCTATGCCACCTTCTTGAGCCAGAGCAATCGCCATGCGATGTTCAGTAACGGTATCCATCGCCGAAGACGTAAGCGGAATATTTAGCTCAATGTCTTTAGTGATTTTCGTTTTGAGGCTAACATCCTTAGGAAGAACTTCGGAATAGCCGGGGATAAGCAATACGTCGTCAAACGTTAAAGCTTCTTGCACGATTCGTAACATAATGGGGAGTTTCCAATGCCAACAAGGGTGTTAAGATGGCAAGTAATTCTACGCCTTTAGTTGCATTCGGTAAATCAAAACCACGAGAGATTGATGAAAAACTTTACAACTTCTGCCTCACAAGAAACCGCGTTTAGCGTCTCGCAACTAAATAGACAAATACAACAGTTACTTGAAGCCAGTTTACCGTGGGTTTTAGTCGAAGGTGAAATTTCGAATCTGGCCAAACCCGGCTCAGGACATTGGTATTTTTCCCTCAAAGACGACAAAGCCCAAATCCGCTGTGCCATGTTCAAAGGCAAAAACAGCGCGGTACGCTTTCGGCCAAAAGACGGCGATATGGTTCGACTGCGCGCTCGTGTCACTTTTTACGGCCCACGAGGCGATTGCCAACTCAGCGTCGAAAGCATGGAATCCGCTGGCGAAGGTGCATTACAACAAGCGTTCGAACGACTCAAAACCAGCTTACAGCTTGAAGGTTTGTTCGACGCCAAGCACAAAAAAACACTGCCAACCAAACCTGAACGCGTCGCCATCATCACCTCGCCCATCGGCGCGGCCGTTCGAGACATGATCATCGCCTTCCGCAGACGCTTTCCTTTAACGGAACTCACGATCTTACCCTCGTTAGTACAAGGGCAAGACGCCGCGAAAAACATTCTGCGACAACTACAACGAGCCGACGACAGCGGGCATTTCGACGCCATCGTACTGTGTCGAGGTGGCGGTTCACTAGAAGATTTATGGAGTTTCAACGACGAAGCCTTGGCCCGCGCCGTTTTTCACGCCAAAACGCCCATTGTTTCCGCGGTTGGTCATGAAACCGATTTTACCATTACCGACTTCGTCGCCGACGTTCGCGCCGCCACACCAACGGCCGCAGCCGAACTGCTCAGCCCAGATCGCAACCAACTACTTCGACAAATTGAGCAACAAGAAAAACAACTGGTTCGACGCATGTCGCGCATTCTCGAACAAAGCCAGCAACAACTCGACTTCATGACCAAGCGCATTCGTCACCCAAAAGAACGAATCGAGCAACAACAAACGCAACTCGATCAACTAAAACGCCGCTTACAACACAGCATGCAGCGCAAAGTCTCGGAACAACAGACGCAAACGGCAAATTTAGCACATCGTCTGGAAAGAAATAGTCCAACTCGACGAATCGTTCAAGACAGACAAAAACTCATCGACATCGACACTCGTCTTGCCCGCGCTTTAAGCAACACCTTAGCGAACAAACAAACCGCCTTTGCCCGAGTCATCGAAAAACTCAACCTCGTCAGCCCGCTAAACACCTTATCCCGCGGCTACGCCATCGTCTCGAAAGACAAAAAAGTGATTCGATCCATTGATGAAGTCAGCACTGGAGACTCGATTACAATACGTGTAAAAGACGGAAGTATTGACTGCTATGTCAAAAAAACTAACGTCTTTTAGGGTCACCGCAAATCATCGGAGCACTATCGCCCTCCCGCGCCTTGGCGAGATTGCTCTGTATTTTCAACCAAAATACCTTCTCCTATATCGTTAATATTAGTCCAAAGTATTTCATTAATATCAATACCAAAGTCGACACTGTACGTCTTGTTTTCTTCCACCTGCTGAGCACTAACGTGATTCGTTTTACGGTTGCCATAGGACTGTTGCAAAGAAGAAGTTAGATCGACCCGAGAGCTACAAATAATTGTCAGGGCCTGCAGGTCATCCTCGCTTGTTTGCAAATTAGTCAAGGCTTCACTGTAGCTCGGATAACGAGCACCAGCTTTAATCGCTGCGGTATGCTCAGTAACCAAGGTAACTCCATTTTTCCAATACGCCACCACACTGATCCCACGACGACCGCAGTCCGTTAACGCCTTGAGAATAAACTTCCTATTATGGCAATTACGTACCGTTACTGTCGCTATCCCGCATTCTAGTGCTTTAGCATGAGCAAGGTCCACCGACGCTGCAATACAGTTGAGTGAACTGCGTCCATGACTGTCAATAATCGCTGATGTACTGTCTTCGTAGATAACTGTACTCAACGGTTTATCATGGTCTGTCGCAATAAAAGGCAAGGCGTTTTCTAGTTCCTTTAAGCCCTCTAATCCATGCTTTTCCAGCCAAAGAATCATATTGCCGGCATCTTCATAGTTACCAACAAAATACCCTGTCGCTTCAAAGCAGCGACGTAGAGCCGCTTTTAATTCATTCATAGAAACATGCATAAAGACTCTCCTTCTATCGAGGTGCTAACGGCATAAACCAATCATCGTTAAATGTCCGACCGATGTCTTCCAATAAAGGTGCACCCTGAAACATCGTATTGCGCACCCAAAGCTTAGAGCGAGGATCAAATTTACTCACCCCAAAAAAAGCAAGCTTTGCTCTCAATAAGTGCATAGGCAAAACATCTCGCTCTAACAAGTTGGCTTGAATATCGCCATAGACACAGCGATTCATGCTTTGAATGCGGCGGACGATGCCTCTTAATTTGGGTTGCGCTACCATGAATCTAGCGGTGGTATGGTGAGGGTGGTCATTGGCATAAACACTGAGCTGGTCGTAACATTTTCGTACTGCATAACCTACCCCTAGCGCCATCTGCTTTTCTTTACCTGGCTCGGTTTGCGCATTGCCTAGACGTGGTTCCATCTTATCTTCTGAACGATACCAAAACGTCTCTTTTGTCCCTGGCTCAGAGAAATCAATGCTAAGCGCCCATGCATAGCGCTGCTCAATGACTTGCTGAAGTTGCTTTACAGGCATAAGTGGGTCTAAATCTAAAAACTCTTCTTCACAATAATAATCTTCCAAATCGTCTACCAATTCTGGATACAGCTCCAATAAAACAGACACCAGCAGTTCTTGTCCTTGTAATGAGCAATGAGACTCAGTCCAAGTCAATAATACCTCCCAACTAACCACCCCTTGAGCTGTTTGCTCTTGCATAGAAAGTAGATCTTGGATCACACGCGTATTATTATTTTTCTGCCATTCATCTTCAGTTTGAGTTTCTTGAGTGTGTTGCTGACAACGCATTAGCAGCTCCTGAAAATGCTGCTGCACCCGCTGATCAATGTTACCCAACACTCGAATTCTCGCCAGCCCAAGCTCTCGCATCGCCACCCACTGATTAATCAGCAGCGGATGATTAATCAGGTAAGGAGCCATACCTAGCCCTGTCGAATTACCAATACCGAAATAACGTTTGATGTCAGGCTGCATGGGCAAAAACGTGTTCGCAGACTGATGCTTAGCAATGTGCTCTGCTTGAAAGAGGCTAAAGTTGCGCAACATAAAACACATAAACATCTCGGCTGAAAAAGGACGCGCAAAGTCAGGCCAACGCTGTTTCACTTTCTCCCAATCCGCCATGCCAAGCTTACCACTGCCATAAACCGCAGTGGTGCGGTAGAGATAACCGACGTCGGCAATTTTCTCGACATCAGGCTGTAAACCTGCGGCAAGTTGCTTTACGACGTAATCAAAATTACGCGCACTGCGGTTAGCACGCGACAGCACAAACACCCTAGAATCCACACGTCCAGCTTCTTGCTTTGGTACATTTTGCCGCAACTGTTCTAGGTAAGTGCGGTCGACTGGTCCAGCCACCAGCGCCATGGTCAGATCCCATTGCGTTGCAATAACACGATCGTTTCGATCATTTGGCGCCAAGTAATTGGAAAAAAGTACAAAACTAAACACACCATGAGGCGCATTAATTTCATAGATTACTGTGCCATAACCTTGATCATCCAGCTCCAATTTAACCACTTCTATTCGCCACCGCTCTCGCATGATTCGACGAACAAGAATACGCATAAAACTAAGGCGGCTTTGATGCATAGCACCTAAGCGTTCAAGGTTCATCACCTGATGTGGGGGCCTTAAAGGCAAAGCGTTGCGGCCCCGAAGAGCAGCTTGGATCGCAGCTGGCGTTGTCATGATTGTTTCCTCTGATGGTGATACTCATCATTTTCATTGTTATTGCACTATGAGCATGAGGCAAGGCTGTTAGCCTACAAAATAGACGCAGCGGCGCTCACAGACAGTGCGCTATCTTCCGCCAAAGAACAGGAAACGATCAAATCAAAAGCGTCTATCGGTTGATAAGGTATTCTTATCACTATAGTGAATTACATTATTTTTACTTTCCTTTAACAGTCTAATACTCCCGATTTTTCTAGAATGAAATTTAAAAACGCATGAGCTGGCGGCGTCAACGACTTATTTTTTAACAACACTATTCCTATACGCCTAACAACATGAGGCCCCGCCAACGGAATAAAGCTAAGTTTTGTACTCTCTTGAGGAAAGGCATACCAAGGTAATGTTGTGACGCCAAAGCCCGCTTCTAACATGGCAATCAAAGAAATCATATTAGAAACATAGAATTGCGAAAGCTCTAATAATGGGCTGGCCTCACTGTCTTCAAGCAATCGAGAAGTACCATTAGTGATCAGCCGGTGCGATTTAAGCGATGTCCAATGCAAAGAAGTTTGGCGAGCCAACGGATGATCATTCGGACACACAACCCCAATTTGATCCTGCCAAATAGGAATGAACCTTTTATCTGGGTGCTCTTCCTCATGAAACAAATGCGCAATGCCGAAATCTACCTTTTGGTTTTCAATCATTTTTAGCACTGCTATCGAATTATCATCATAAAAGCTGATGTGCAAATCGGGGGCAGCACTCACAAACTCTTGCAATAAGCCAGGCAATATTCGACTGGCAATAGAAGGAACCGAAGCCAGTCGTAAATGACCAGCTTTGTTTTCTGATAATAAAGTCATGTCTTCGGCAATGCGATCGTGGTGCGCAATCAGCTCTTTCGCTTTGGGTAAAAAATACAGTCCAAAAGGAGTTAGTTCTGCTTTGGCGGTTTTTGCATTGCGCTTTTCAAACAAAGCTTCACCCAACTTGCTCTCTAAATCCCGAATAGATAGCGAAATCGCCGGCTGAGTACGATGTGCCTTTTCCGCCGCCGCATGAAAGCCTTTAAGCTCAGTAACCCAAACGAAATGACGAAGTTGAGCAATTTTTAGTTCTGGCAGCATAATAAGAATTCCTTATCACAGCATATTATTTATTAATTTTTATTATTGAAGCATACCTCCTATCATGTCTCCAACATAGTTTTGGAGGTCAATATGTCTACATCAATATTTCATAATTACATCGCGGGCGAATGGGTAAATGGTCATAACGAGCCCGTAGTAAACATCAGTCCTGCCGACATCAAAGATGTGATAGGTCATTATGCGCAAGCCGATAAAACTCAGACAGAAGCAGCAATTAATGCGGCGGTAACGGGCCAGTTAGAATGGCAAAAGAGCGGACTAGAACAGCGTTATAGTGTCTTAATGGCCATTGGTGATGAGCTAATCGCTCGTAAAGAAGAGCTGGGGAGACTCCTCGCTCGTGAAGAAGGCAAAACCTTGGCAGAGGGGATAGGTGAAACCTATCGTTCTGGTCAATTCTTTCATTATTACGCGGCTGAAGTACTTCGTCAGATGGGAGAAACGGCAGACTCAGTTCGACCTGGCGTAGAAATAGAAACTCGTCGTGAGCCTGTCGGTGTAGTGGGTATTATCACTCCGTGGAACTTCCCTACCGCTACAGGGGCCTGGAAAATAGCACCCGCTCTGGCCTTTGGGAATGCGGTGGTTTGGAAACCGGCAAATCAAGTTCCTGCTTCTGCGTGGGCGTTAACGGAGATTATTTCTCGTCAAAACTTACCTGCTGGCACCTTTAACTTGATAATGGGACCAGGCTCTGAAGTGGGTGATGCACTAATCCACTCTCGTCGTATCAACGCCCTTACGTTTACCGGTTCATTAGAAACCGGTCGTAAAGTTGCTGCCGCCACCGCGGTTAACTTAGTGAAATGTCAGTTAGAAATGGGCAGTAAAAATGCCTTGGTCGTATTAGACGATGCCGATTTAGACAACGCAGTAGAATGCGCGATCGGTGGTGCCTTTGGAGGAACCGGACAAAAATGTACTGCCTCGTCACGGTTGATTGTAACTCAAGGTATCCATGATCGTTTTGTTGATGCCATGATTGAGCGCATGAAGAAAATCGTCGTTGGGCACCCTTTAAAACCTGGCGTTCACATTGGAGCAGTTGCTGACGTTCGCCAAATGGAACAAAACCTAAATTACCTAAAAATCGCCAAAAATGAAGGTGGTAAACTGGTTTATGGCGGTAACGTGCTTACGGAAGAAACCGACGGCTATTACATGCAACCCGCTCTTTTTACTGACACCACAAATCAAATGACAATTAATCAAGAAGAAGCTTTCGCACCGATTGCGTGTGTCATTCAAGTAAAAGATTACGACGAAGCATTGACCACATTAAACGACACCCATTTTGGTTTGACTGGCGGCATATGCACCACATCATTGAAATACGCCAATGACTTTAAACGCAATGCAAAAACCGGTTGCGTCATGATCAATTTGCCGACGGCCGGCACAGACTATCATGTGCCATTTGGAGGTCGTAAAGACTCCAGTTTTGGTCCTCGTGAACAAGGCACTTATGCCAAAGAATTCTATACCGTTGTTAAAACGACCTACATTCGCGCCTAACGGGAGTTAAGTCATGAATAACGCCTTACACAAAGACTTAATAGTGATCGATGGCCTGCAATACTCTAATTGGAATAGAGCAATTTTCAAGCAGCTTCATGAAGGGGGTGTCACCATGGTACACGCAACGATTGTGTACCATGAACAAACCCGTGACACCCTTAAGCGCATTGCCGAATGGAATCGGCATTTTGAGATGAACGCCGACCTTATTATGCCCGTTCGTAGCACGACCGATATCCGACATGCCAAGCAGCAGGGGAAAGTAGGTATCATGTTTGGCGCTCAGAACTGCTCCCCGATCGAAGACGATATTGGCATGATCGAAGTGATGCGAGAACTCAACATGATGATCATGCAACTCACCTATAACAACCAAAGCCTGTTGGCATGCGGCTGTTATGAGGCCGAAGACAGTGGTGTCACACGTTTTGGTCAACAGGTAATACGTGAAATGAATCGCGTCGGCATGGTCATTGATATGAGTCACAGTGGAGAAAGAAGCACGCTTGACGCAATAGAGCTATCACAGCGTCCTATTGTCATTTCACACGCCAACCCTCTGAGCTTTCATCACGCTAAACGCAATAAGTCGGATCACGTTCTTAAAACACTAGGTGAATCTGGTGGCTTACTCGGATTTAGCCTTTACCCCTTTCATCTTAAAAATGGGCCTGACTGCACTTTAAATGATTTTTGCGACATGGTTGCCCGAACTGCCGATTTAATGGGCGTGGAACACATAGGCATAGGCACAGATCTGTGCCAAGAACAGCCAGTTTCTGTATTGGAATGGATGCGTAATGGAAGCTGGTCAAAAGAAATGGACTACGGTGAAGGATCGAAAGCGAACGCCGATTGGCCAAAGCCATTGGCTTGGTTCCATGACAGTCGTGATTTCCCAACGATCACTAATGGACTACTTAAACGTGGTTTCAGTGAAGAAAATGTCGCAAGAATAATGGGGCTCAATTGGCTCAACTTCTTTGACGATGCACTACAACCATTACCTCAATCTGCACGCTAGTCTTACCGGCGCGCCCCTGATTCAAATAAAGATAATATCCATCAGGAGACATTCATGAGCACAGTAAATAAAACAACCCCGCCTAACAGCGGGACTCAGGCAGCAAACCAAAATAGTTGGTATGCTGGCGTAGATATACCCGTTTTTCTCATCAGTGGCGGTGTCGTAACACTGTTTTGCGCACTGGCCTTATACGATATAGATTTGGTGTCTGCCTGGGTAAATACCGCGTTTATGACGTCCACAAAATACTTTGGTGCCTACTGGCAAGTACTTTTGCTGTTGACCTTTGTTATTGGTTTATTGCTTTGTATTGGTCGGACTGGGTCGGTTGTATTAGGAGGCTTAACATCCCCTGAAATCAGTACATTCCAGTGGATCTCCATCATTATGTGTACCTTACTCGCGGGAGGGGGGGTTTTCTGGGCAGCCGCAGAACCCATGGCGCACTTTACGTCACCACCTCCTTTATTTGGTGGTGATGCTGGGACGATAGACGCGGCTTATAACGCTTTGGCTCAAAGCTTTATGCACTGGGGTTTTCTTGCGTGGGCAATTCTTGGCAGCTTAACCGGTATTGTCTACATGTACCTACATTACGAAAAGGGCTTGCCTCTAAAACCGCGCACTTTGTTGTACCCCGTATTTGGTGATCGCATCATGACCGGAGCCTTCGGCTCAATTGTGGATGCTTGCTGTGTATTGGCGGTTGTAGCGGGGACAGTGGGACCGATTGGTTTTCTTGGACTACAGGTCAGTTTTGGCCTAGAAAAATTGTTTGGTATTCCCAATACTTACACGACACAGATAGTTATTCTCTTAGTGTTAATCTGCATCTACACGATTTCGGCGGTATCAGGTGTGGCGAAAGGCATTCAAATATTAAGTCGCGCTAATGTAATTTTGGCCGTCATTCTGATGGCCTTTATCCTAATTTTTGGTCCCACCAGTTTTATTATCGATGGTTATCTTCAAGGCTTTGGTCTTTATCTAGACAACTTCATTCCTATGGCGACCTTCCGAGGTGATCCAGGTTGGTTGAACTGGTGGACTGTATTCTTTTGGGGTTGGTTTCTAGGATATGGTCCACTCATGGCGATGTTTGTTGCACGTATCTCTCGCGGTCGGACTATTCGCGAAATGATTCTACTGATCTCTGTAGTGGCGCCTATTATCACCTGCTTCTGGTTCACGATCGTCGGTGGCAGTGGCTTAGCATTTGAGTTGGAAAATCCAGGTATTATTTCTGAACCTTTTACTGGTTTTAACCTACCTGCGGCATTACTAGCCATCACGGAACAATTGCCAATGGGCTTTTTAATCTCATTACTCTTTTTGATCCTTACCACGATTTTCGTAGCCACAACCGGAGACTCTATGACATATGCCATTTCTATGGTGATGACAGGCACAGATCACCCGAAAAGCTCTATCCGCATTTTCTGGGGCATTATTATGGGCGCAATGGCCGCCATATTAATATCCATTGGCTCCGGTGGTATTTCGGCACTGCAGTCTTTTATCGTTGTCACAGCCGTGCCTGTTTCTCTCGTACTGCTGCCGTCCTTATGGACCGCGCCACAAATCGCGAAGAAAATGGCCGATGAACAAGGGTTATAACGATATTTTTCACTAAGAGCGGCAGCGTCCGCTCTTTTATTCATCGCGTTTCGAGATTTTATTATGACAAAACAAACTGTAAAAACAGAGTTATACGCTTCCAAAGCTCCACTTGAGTGGGCCATCATTGCTAACGGTCAATTATCCACCGCACAAATTCCAATTGATGTAGAAGGTAACGTAGTAAAAGGAGGGATAGAAGCACAAGCTCGCCAGACGATGGACAACTTCAAACACACCATCGAAGCGGCCCAGCTATCCATGTCCGATGTCACACAAGTACTGATTTATGTGACAGGCCGTGATCAATTACCTGTTTTCAATAAAGTGTATGCGGAATATTTTACCGCACCGTACCCGAATCGAGCGGCGATGATTGTTGCTGGTTTAGCAAGAGAAGAAATGCTGTGCGAAATCGTCGCCTACGCCGCCGTACCACAATAAAAAGCTACATGGGACTTTGCATGGCAAGCGCCTTTGTTATGCAAAAATCTTCAATATCTACCTGCGAACAAGTTTCTATTTTCGAAGAGTTAGCCACTAGGTGAGAAAACCAAATCACCCAGTCATGAAGGTGGTTTTTGAATCCGCTGTAGAACTCAATTTTGAGTTTGACTCTAGAATTTTCAAATGACGCGTTATCTTAATTCCATTCACGACGAAGCAACTCACAACCCATACCTTTCTATTTTCTTGATCAATCCCTGTCGCGAAATACCAAGCTGTTTGGCGGCTTGGGTGCGATTGCCTTGGTTTTTCTCTAAGGCATGATGAATCAGTCGAATTTCAAGCGCTTTCACTTGTTCATCCAGCGTTTCTTCCGTGTCAGGAAAACGGTTTATTGTTTGATTCGCAAGCTGCACATTCGGGTACAATAGTTGAATATCCTCCATGGTGATCTGGCCTTGAGGACAAATAGACGCGACGCTTTCAAGGGCATTTTTCAATTCTCGAACATTGCCGGGCCACGTTTGATCACGAAACCATTGCACGGCTCCGGAGCTCAGCTGTAGACTTTTGGCCTGCTGATTTTGTAGACGAGAGAGAAACGCTTGCAGCAAAACGGGCACGTCTTCTAAGCGTTCAGCAAGGGATTGCGTTTCAATGTTCACGCCTTTGATTCGATAATACAAATCTTCCCGAAAACTGCCTGCACGGACTTTTTTCAGTAAATCCGCGTTCGTGGCCGAGATGACACGAATATCGATGTGTTTTTGCTCTCGTCCGCCAACGGGAAAGAAGGTGCCTTCTTGTAAAACGCGCAACAGTTTGACTTGCATCGCCAGCGGCATTTCCCCGATCTCATCAAGAAACAAGGTGCCACCATCGGCCAAGCTCAATAAACCGGCTTTGTCTTTTTCTGCGCCAGTAAACGCACCTTTCACATAACCAAACAGCTCGCTTTCCAATAAGTCCGCGGGAATCGCGCCACAATGCACGGACACAAAGGGTTTCGCGGCGCGATGACTCAAGTCATGCAGCGTTTTTGAAATTACTTCTTTCCCTGTACCCGATGGCCCCGTCACCAAAACGCGAACGTCAGTTGGCGCGATGCGTTCCACCAGCGCACGCACTTTTTGAGTACTCGTCGAATGACCAATGTACGCCGCTGCACCTTCTGGCTGTTTGGTCGATTGCTTGAGCTGATTCAGCTCTCGCTCTAACGTGGTTTTAGTGATCGCTCGACGCACTACAACTGCGAGCATGTCGGGATCAATCGGCTTGGCGATAAAATCCCACGCGCCACGCGCCACGGCTTTTAGCGCCAAATCCCGATCCGCATGTCCGGTGATAATAATCACCGGACGACCGTCAAAGTCTGCCATGGAATCCAAAGTAATTTGTGGGTCAAAATGCGGCGGCATGGACAGATCCAGCAGCACCAAATCCGCGTCAAACGTCGCGATGACCTTTCTAGCCTCTTCCAAACTTCCAGCCGCTTTTACATGGTAATCTTGATTCGCCAACCAGCGGCTCGCGAGTTCACGAAACGCCGGTTCGTCGTCCACTAAAAGGATTTTATTTTGTGTCATGAGAAGGATTTCCTACGCTGGAATGCACTGAATGTTGCGGCAAGATAAGCTCGAAAGTGACTGGCCAAGCCGTGTCAGTACGATGTTGAATACGACCGCCGTGTGCATCGACAATGCGACGCACAATGGCCAACCCTAAACCGCTGCCACCCGCGCGTTTGGTCATGAAAGGCTGAAACAACGCCTCGCCTTGCAGACTGTCATCGATTGCAGGCCCGTTGTTGTGTACGTGAATCACTACCGAGTCCGTGTTCATGCTCGCCTCAATGCAGAGTTCCCCGTCCGGCTGATTGCGTGAAAACGCCACGGCGTTGTCGATCAAATTAATAAAGACTTGCTGAAGGCGCTGCGGGTCGGCTTCTAATATGATTGATTCGGCGATGTTTACCTCGCAAGAAACGCCTTCTAACTGAGCCGGCGCCACAATACTCTTCACCAAGGCGCGCAATGGCGTCGCGCTGATTTGCAGCGTCAATCCACCGGAATACACCAGCATGTCGCTGACCAAACGATCCGCGCGTTTCAGTTGAGTTTGAATATGCTGACGTGTTTCTGGCGGCGAATCATAAGCCGCCATGGCGATAATATTAAGCGGATTACGCAATTCATGCGCCATCGCCGCTGACAAGCTGCCGAGCTCGACAAGATGTTGTTCATCCAAGCGTTTCCGCTCCGCAACCGCCAATGCCAAAGAGCGTTCCAACAAACCACAGCTGGTCGAAAACAAGGAGCCAAACACTTCTGCCGTCAGTCTCATTCCTGGGCTCGCATCATTCCAGCCTATCAATAAAAAACGCCAGCCCGACTCGGATCGAAACACACTCAGCGCCAATGTTTGTCCATTGTCTGCCTGCTTTTCATCAACAGAATCCAATCTTATATCTACGTTTTGCCTGATCTGAGAAGACAGTAAACGCTCACCAATGCCAATCAACTGAGTCCAGTCTTGCGCTTCTTTTAACTGACTCGACCACACTTCCAGCACGGTTTCATTCAATACCGCACCAGGGTAAATAACACGAGAGATAAGTCGATTTAGAGGCTGATAAATCAACGCCGACATCACTAACATCAACACCGAATACAACCATAATTGCCAGCTTGGAACATCCGCTAGCGCCTGTAAACCAACTCGACCCGACACCACACTGATCACGGCAATCAAACACAGAATCACCAGCATCATGGCGACCCAAAGCAAAGCGCGGTTGGCAAAGGCGTTGACGGAAAGAATTTGATAGCGCACCACGGCGTAAACCAAGAGCAACAAATACGTCGGTAATAACAGCATAGGATACGGAAACCAGCTAATACCAAAGGAAGGAAACACAAAGCTGGTTGCTAACAACAAGCCCCAAGCGCCCACACCAAACATGGCGAGAATCGAGCGCTTTTTATTGCCCGAATGACGATACCAACCGAACAACAAAACCCCGTGCGCCAGCATACCGGTCAAGACGGTATACGCCAGATTCCATGTTCCTGCATCGGTAAAAATGAAGAACGAACGCGTGTCTAAAGTGCCAATGGAGTCACCCGCGCCCATCCACCAGCTTTGTAATACCACGGCCAAACTGGTGGCGTAAAACCACGGAATGGCTTGCAGCAGTCGATCAAGCATGACCTCTTTCGCCGCGCCAGAATTTACAAATCGAATGGCAAAATGCAGAAAGAACGTCGGCATGAGCGGGTTCGCCAAGATGATATGAATCCCCACTGTTTCATACCCTTGGAACAAGACAACGTGACCAAAACACCAAATGGCCATCATGATGGCAAAACCCGCCAAGGCCTGTAGATCGCCTTGTTTACGGGCGCGCCACAGTAACCAAGCCGCCACCAGAAAACCACACACGCTGGAAACCAACATGGCCACTTCGAACAGTAATGAGAGCGTCAAACTGTAAACCTCGTTTACACCAATAAGTGTGGAAATCGTAAACCTCTTTTACGGCTCACGCAAAATTAAAAATTATTCCTTTAAAATCAAATAGATAAAGACATTAAAAAATTGGCCTAGCGATTGCTATTAGATAAGCAACTTTATTGATCTATCTCAATACTTTCCTTATTAACGGAGTAGGCATTATGAATACTGGCTTTTTTATGACTGAAATCATCGCACTTTTTAGCATTGTGGGCTTGGCCTTATTTCCTTTAGCGTTACAGCAAATGCGCACGATTAGAATCAACAAGAACACTTAATGGTTTACAACTTATGCCTTTCACTCGTTTCTTCTGTTAAATAGGTTAATACTAAAATGGACCTCGACGTCGCTATCTTATCTCGTATCCAGTTCGCTTTTACGGTGAGCTTTCATATCATTTTCCCCAGTATCACCATTGGTTTGGCCACGCTGATCGCGATTTGGGAAGGTTTGTGGTTGAAAACTCATAACCCTTACTATTTGCAGCTCGCCAAGTTTTGGATCAAGCCTTTCGCCATCACCTTCGGCATGGGTGTGGTCTCTGGCATCGTGTTGTCTTACGAGTTTGGCACCAACTTTTCCAAATTTTCTGAAATCACCGGCGCAGTACTTGGACCATTGATGGCGTACGAAGTCTTAACCGCATTTTTCATGGAAGCCGGCTTCTTGGGTGTCATGCTATTTGGCTGGCAGCGCGTCGGTCGTAAGCTGCATTTTTTCTCTACCCTTGTGGTAATGACTGGTACTTGGATTTCTGCATTTTGGATCATTGCGGCGAACTCTTGGATGCAAACGCCAACCGGCTACAAGATCATTAATGGCAAATTTGAAGTCGAAAGTTGGATGGAA
Source organism: Marinomonas maritima (assembly GCF_024435075.2). NCBI lineage: Bacteria > Pseudomonadati > Pseudomonadota > Gammaproteobacteria > Oceanospirillales > Oceanospirillaceae > Marinomonas > Marinomonas maritima. Next base: position 205,404 of record NZ_JAMZEG020000004.1, read on the forward strand.
GTCATCTTCAACCCTTCTATGCCTTACCGTCTCACTCACATGGTCGTCGCATCGTTGATCACCGCGACCTTCGTGGTGGCTGGCATTAGCGCGTATTACCTATTGAAAAAGAAGAACATTCCTTTCGCCAAAAAAGGCTTATCCATGTGCATGTGGTTTGCCTTGGTACTCACGCCGCTGCAAGCGTGGATTGGCGACATGCACGGTTTGAACGTGCAAGAACATCAACCAACGAAACTCGCCGCGATGGAAGGCATTTGGCCAGCCGAAGAAGCAAACGTACCGCTGTTGCTGTTCGCGATGCCAAACATGAAAACCGAATCAAACGATTATGAAGTCGGTATTCCCAATCTCGGCAGTTTGATCTTAACGCATTCTTGGGATGGCGCGGTGCAAGGTTTGAAAGCCGTACCACCAGAAGACAGACCCAATGTGCCGCTGGTTTTTTGGTCGTTCCGCGTCATGGTGGGTATTGGATTTGGCATGATGGGCATCGCTGTTTTGGCGCTGTTATTACGCCGCAAAGGTCGCTTGTTCGAGAACAAACCCTTCCTTGCTTTGGTCACGCTATTTACTCCTATGGGTGTCATTGCGGTTCTGGCTGGCTGGTACGTGGTCGAGATCGGTCGGCAACCTTGGATCGTCTACAACTTGGTGCGTACTTCTGAAATCGTCTCGCCGTTACCGCCGGAGCGCGTGCTCTTTACTCTGATCATGTTTGTGATTATTTACAGTTTACTGATCGGCGTTTACCTCTACTTCATGCGCAAGCTAATCAAGAAAGGGCCGCCGTCAATGGCAGCGCTGGAGCAGCAACTCATCGGTATGAAAGCGCCGGGATACGCGTTGGCTTGGGTGAAAACACTGCAACATAAAGAACTGCAAACTAACGAACCACAATCTAACGAATCACAAAACAAAGCACAGGGAGATAAATAATGGATTTGGCTCTTTTCTACTTCCTTGTCTTAGGTTTCGCCATTTTTATGTATGTGTTGCTGGATGGCTTCGACCTAGGCATTGGCATTCTCTACCCTTGGTTTAATCAAGACGACGAACGCGACCACTTAATGCGTTCTATTTCACACGTTTGGGATGGCAATGAAACCTGGCTGGTGTTTGGCGGTGTGGTGTTATTTGCTGCGTTTCCGGCTGCTTACGCTGGTATTACGTCAACCTTTTATTTACCTATTATGCTAATGCTGTTTGCATTGATCTTTCGCGGCGTGGCGTTCGAATATCGCTTCAAATCCGATACATCTCGACCTTATTGGGATGTCGCCTTTAGCGCAGGTTCGGCAATCGCCGCGTTTTGCCAAGGTATGTTGCTGGGTTCACTCGTACAGGGCGTTCCAACCGATGTTGATAGCTTATCCAGTTTACATTGGTTAACGCCGTTTTCTATCCTCACGGGATTTTCTGTGATGGCAGGTTATGCATTATTGGCCGCATGTTACTTGTTCATGAAAAGTCGCGGACGCATTCAAGCCCACTCGGCCAAATTGGCTAAGCGACTCTTGCTCATCACTATTTTAGCCATGGTTATCGTGAGTTTATGGACCGTGGCCAGCCAAGTAGACATTCGTCAGCGCTGGTTTTCTGGCCTCAACTTCTTGTGGCTATCGCCCTTGCCAATTATCACCTTGGTTGTCGCCGTATTGGCGTGGAAAGACTTACACCATCATTCCATCGGAGAAAACCACCACGAGGGTCGACCATTTTGGTACGCCGCTACGCTCTTTTTACTTGGCTTTGCCGGTCTGGTTGTCGGGTTATTTCCTTACCTGATTCCAAGACAATTAACCTTTATGGACGCCGCGTCACCAGACAGCAGCTTGCTTTTCCTCTTACCTGGCATTTGTATTTTTGTGCCGCTGATTTGCGCTTACACCTTTTGGGGTTATCGCGTCTTTGCTGGCAAAGTAGAAGATTATCAGGAGGGATACTGATGCTAAAACGCCTCCAAGCTAAACTGGCCAAACTCAAATCATGGCAATGGTTTTTGCTTCTTTATTTAGCGGGCTTTGTCGCCGTGTTTTCAGCATCGTATGGCATTAAGTTATTGATGACGGGGTTGCCATAATCTCCTATTGCGCTATGTGGAACAGATCATTTTATGGTCTGTTCCAATCTGTGTCCTCCGTTCTTTCTTAATCTGTCCATGTGCAAGCTACCTTAAAACACGTAGAGTGATGAGCTTCTTTTTGCTCCAACATCACGGTTAAGGATTCACTATGATTCGCAAGGATATGTTTTTAGCGCTCATTATTATTGTGGCATGGGGCTTTAACTTTATTGTGATGCGCTGGGGGTTGGATGAGTTAACACCCATGATGTTAGGTGGCTTGCGATTCTTGGTCATCGGGATGATTGGCTGTTTCTTCTTTTCTCGTCCGAAAACACCGCTGCTTTGGTGTATTGGCTATGCCTTGTCGTTGAACTTCGGACAATTTGCATTTTTATTCAGCGCCATGTCGTTTGGTATGCCAGCGGGATTGGCGTCTTTGGTTCTACAATCTCAGGCCATTTTTACCCTGCTGTTTGCTGTTCTATTATTAAAAGAAGCGGTTCGTCCTTATCAAGTACTCGCCATCGGGATTGCCATTGGCGGCTTAGCGGTCATCGGTTTTGATAATGACGATTCCACCATGACGGCACTTGGGTTTGGTTTAACCTTAGCGGCGGGCTCTAGCTGGGCGCTGGGTAATATTTTCACCAAGATCATCAGTCGAAAAGGCTATGATGCCAATCTAAATCTCATCGTTTGGTCGAGCTGGGTGCCAGCGATTCCTTTCTTCTTATGCGCGTATTTTATCGATGGCGGCGACATCATGTGGAGCAATATCGTAAATTTGAACCTAAAAACCATGGCAACACTGGCGTATTTATCGCTGTTTGCAACCTTGGCAGGATACGGCTTATGGAGCTATTTATTATCTCGTTATCCGGCGGCAACCGTGGCCCCACTGACATTAGGCGTGCCTGTTGTCGGACTGACGTCGGCAGAAATTTTTCTGTCTGAAACGGTGAGTATCATGCAATGGACAGGAATTTTTATTGTCTTATTAGGCTTGATATTAAACACATTCGGCGGCCGCTGGCTAAAAAAAGTTAGCCAGCGGGACACTTAAATTTTAACGTAACTATTTGATGCGGTGATTATTCTCTCCGATCATTTTGCTCATCTATTTTATCGGCAAGACGAGCAACCTGTGCTTGTAACTCAGAGATTTGAGCTACCAATGCGTGATGGTTATTTTCTTGATTCTCATGCTCTTCTTCTGCGGTTTCTCGTGTCATTACATCCAGTACAACGCCGACCATCATGTTTAAAAATACAAATGCCGTTAAGAAAATAAAGATGATGTAGAAGATCCAGCTGAACGGATAGACTTCCATGGTTTCGTACATGACATCGGTCCAATCCTCGAACGTGGCCACTCGGAACAGTGTCAGCATTGAGATGGCGATGTCACCCCACAGCGTCTCGTTGACTTGATGGAAGAAGATAGAACCAACGGCGGCAAAAATATAGAAGATGATGAACATCAACAAGGCGATGTAGCCCATCTTCGGAATGGCTTTGAGCAAAGCGTTAATCAAAAAGCGTAAATCTGGAATGATAGAAACCAGACGCAAGACTCGGAACACTCGCAGTAAGCGTGCGACAAGAATCATCTCGGTTTCAGAAATCGGCATTAAGCTACCGACAACAATAACAGTATCAAAAATATTCCAAGGATCTTTAAAGAAATGACGTTTATCGTCGCAGGCTAGAAAACGCAAGCTGAGTTCGACAAGAAAGAAAACGGTAATGAAGTTATCTAAATAATTAATCGCTTTATCAATACCATAAGGCAAAGAATAGGTTTTGGCGCCAACCGTTAATGCGGCAACAATAATGATGCTGATGATAAAGCCTTGAAACCACGCACTGCGCTCGATGCGCTTCATCGTAGTAAACAAACTTTCAGAACGACTTGTTTCCATTACTTCTACCTAATATGCAAAATCGCGACAATAAATTCCTGACATAAAGACAGGTGCCGCCATATTAAGTTCATATCATTCAGAATAAAAGCAGAAGATTACCAGACAATAAAACTTACCCATTATGTACGTTTAACCCGCACGACCTTCATAATTTCGACTGGAATGCCTGCGACCATTTCTTGCGTTGGGTAGTAGGTTAAATTTACCCACGCACCGCGCAGGGTACGATATTTACCTTGTCGCTTAAAACGAAACGGGACGTCGTAGCCTTCTATCATGAGAGTGTGCAGTACCCAGTCTTCTTGGGGGCGCTGCGCATGGGATTTGACTTTAAGCGAATCCGAATGAATAAGCTTATCGTTATTTTTTAATAAGGCCTGCGGATCAGATTTCACGAGATACTCCCCTGTCGAAAATATGAACGCTTCTTAGTATGACACAGATCCGCTAAATCTTAAAAAGTTGATTGTTTTTCACTCAAACCGAAGGTGGCGTCGTTACTTCATCCTCTACTAGCTTAACGGTAAATTGACTCATCGCTTGGGCAGCTTCTTTATTCGCAAAGCGCACAACCGCTTTTTGCAATATCAGGCTATTTGGATAAGTTACTACGTCTCCCGATAATCGATGAATAATCACATGAAATGACGATATTTCAAGGATTTGACCTAATATTTCATCGTCCTTATCGACCACTTTCACCCAATCACCAACACGATAAGGAAAGCCGAAGAAGATAATTAAGCTGGCGGTAATATTGCTCAAAATTGACCACTGAGCAAATAACGCGACGCCAACTACCGCAAAAACAGACGAGAAAAAAATCGCCAATTGACCGTAACCAATGCCCAATACCAAACACACCAATAAAACGAAAACAGCGGTAAAGCCGAGGTTTAGCATCTTAGAAACATAAGTAATACGAACTTCATTCGCAGACTTTGAGCGCCCTAACAAAGCAACACTGGACTTCAAAAAACGCGAAAGAATGACGTACACCACCACCAGCAACGCGATTAAACCAATTTGTACCATCATACTTTTAACCCAGATAATTGTTTATAAAACATAAAACAGCACGCAAGGAATGATCCCTACGCTCATCAAATTACCAATCAGAACAATAGAGGCCACTTTATGAGGTTCTTGTTGATACAGTTCAGCTACCATGTAGTTGAGTATGGCAGGGGGTAAACAGGCAAATATCAACAAGTAACCAAAATATTCGGCTGGAATTCCTACGGTATATTGCCAAATAACAGCAATAATCAGGCCACTTAGAGGGCACAAAAAACCACTGATTACGCCAATTTTCCACTGACTAAAATCCACACTCGTCATACGCACACCGAGCGCGAATAACATCAGCGGGATCGCAATTTGTCCGAGCATGTCGACAGAAACCTTAGCCGCAGGCGCTAACGTCCAACCCTGAAAACTCCATACCAAGCCGAGCATCGTGGCAATCACCATCGGCATTTTGAACACATTTAGCAGGTTGGATTTCGGGTTAATCAAATACATGCCAACGGTAAAATGCAACAGGTTTTCCGTTAAAAACAATACTACTGCAATGGGCAAAGCCGATTCACCAAATGCCAGTATGATGAGAGGAATGCCCAAGTTCCCACTGTTATTAAACATCATCGGAGGGACGAGTGTTTTAGGCGATATCTTCAGCCATTTACACAGAGGCCAAATCAATAACCCAGACCCCAAGACCACGGCCGTCGCCGCCAGTATCAGATCTAAATATTGCGTAATATGAAAGTCTTTCGATGCCATCACTGAAAATATCAGCGCAGGACAAAATACGCTGATGTTTAAACGATTCGCAACCGTCATGTCCGTTGGCCGGACTCGCGCATACAAAAATGCCACCAACACGATGCTGGCTAAAGGAAAAACGGTATTAAAGATTTGTGAGAATAATGCAGATGTGTCCATTACTGGCCTCTATCAATGAAGGGCAATAGCTTAACGCCCTTATTCACAAAGACCAACAATGAAATACAGGTTAGTGTTTTTCGACCAAAACCGCGGGAATCAAAATAAACCGCTGTGGGACATCTCGCCCTTCTAACAAGGCCATACCAATTTCGATGGCTTTTTCTGCCATCTGAACAGGGCGCTGTACGGCGGTAGCAATCCAAGGATTGTTGGCTTGCTGTATAAGGTCAAGAGCAAATGGTGCACCATCCACAGAGGCTAATATAAACTCATTGCGGTTAGCTTGCAGAGCCGCGCGCAACGCACCAAAGGCCGTAGGGTCATTTATCGTAAAGACCGCATCGATGTGGTCATACTCTTCCATCAAATACGTCATGGCTTCCATTCCACCTTCAACACTGCCCGTGCCGTTCATACGATCACTTAACAAAGTTATATTGGGGTATTTATTCAATGCCGATTTACAGCCAGCAACCCGTTCAATGACGGAGGACACCAAGACGCCATTTATAATCACAAAATCGCCTTTATAGCCCATTTTATTCGCCAGCTTTTCACAAGCCACCACCCCCGCTTGCACGTTGTCTGTGGTAATCGTTGCGTCGGCGCCATGGGCATTCACATCGACTGCGATCACTTTAATACCAGCGCGTTGCGCTTTCGCCACCACGGCCGCCACCTTATATTCATCCGCGGCGGTTAACACGATCAAGTCGACTTTTTGCTCGATAAAGTCATTAATTTGACCAATTTGTCTCTGCCAATCGTACGCGTCTGAACGAATCAGCATTTTTACGGGCTCACCCGCCAACGCTTCTGCTTTTGAGGCGACGGTTTCAACTAACTCTACAAAATAAGGATTGCCCAAATCGGCGACACTGATCCCTATCGACTTAAGCGGCTGAGGTTCGGAGGATTGAGAAGACAAAGGAGAAAGCAACACAACCACAATAGAAGCGGCAACAACACTAGGCATAAAACGACGCGTCACCCAATGCTGGTGTACTTTATTGGCTAAGGTTGCCGTCCATTGTATAAAATTCATTGTACTTCCTCTAAGTGACAGCATAAAACGAGTCGCTATTCTACTCTGGCTAACAGCAGCAAGATAGCGCTATGACGGCCTTAAGCGGCTTCGCCTGAGCTCTCAACGTCCATCGCGCCAGTCATGATTGCTACGGCGTCTGACATGGAATGAGACTGAGGCGTTACAATTGCCGCCCGCTTACCCAACCGGTGAATATGAATGCGATCTGCGACCTCAAAAACGTGAGGCATATTATGGCTAATCAAAATAATAGGCAAACCACGGTCACGGACTTCTTTAATGAGATTCAATACTCGGCGAGATTCTTTCACACCCAACGCTGCCGTCGGTTCATCCATGATCACCACTTTACTCCCAAACAAAGCAGAACGCGCTACCGCCACCCCTTGACGCTGACCACCAGAAAGCGATTCCACAGCTTGGTTGATATTTTGGATGGTCATTAATCCTAATTCGGCCATTTTTTCGCGGGCACGTCGCTCCATTTCTTTTTTATCCAGCATGCGAAACACAGAGCCTAAAATACCGGGTTTTAGCAATTCTCGGCCTAAGAATAAATTGTCTGCGATGTTAAGAGCAGGAGACACGGCTAAGTTCTGGTAAACCGTTTCAATGCCCAAGGCACGCGCTTCCATCGGTGACGAAAAGCGTACCGGCTTACCGTCTAGAAAAATTTCACCTTCGTCTGGCGTCAGCGCGCCAGACAATGCCTTAATCAAAGAGGATTTACCGGCGCCATTGTCACCAATAATCGCCAATATTTCGCCTGGATAAAGCTCAAAATCAGCGTGGTCTATCGCCGTTACACTGCCATAACGTTTGACTAAATTCTTCGTTTGTAACACTGGGGTCTGATCGTATTGAGCTACCATTATGCTGTCCCTCTTCTGATCCACTGATCCACACCAACGGCGACAATAATCAAAATACCGACGGTGAATTCCTGCCATAGAACATCGACACCCGCGAGTGCCAAACCATTACGAAACACGCCGACAACTAAGGCGCCAATCAAGGTGCCATAAATAGAACCTCGTCCACCAAACAAACTACAACCACCAATCACCACGGCGGTAATACTATCCAAGTTTGTCGTGTAACCCGCTTGAGGACTGACCGAACCAATACGGCCAATCAATACCCACGCACCCAGCGCGCACACCACACCGGCTAAAATATAAACCGATAACAAAATACGATCGGTGCGAATGCCTGCTAACTTCGCCGCCGCTGGATCATCACCCGTGGCGTAGACATGACGCCCCCATGGCGTCCAATTCAAGGCGTACCAAATGATGAAAAAGATGCCTAACATCAATAGAGAACCATACGTTAATCTGGCACCAAACACGTTAATCGTTTCACCTAACCATTGTAGTAATGGCGCGGCGGCACTGATGTCTTGAGAACGAATGGTTTCACTCTTCGAATACCATAAGTTCAGTGCAAAAAAGACGTTCCATGAACCTAACGTGGCAATAAAAGGCGGCAGTTTCATACGCGTAATCAACAAGCCGTTTATAAAACCTGCAATCGCACCGACGCCAATACCTATCAATAAGGCAAGCCATGCTTCAAAACCATAATCCATCGCCATACGGCCCATCACTACCGATGCCAAGACCATGATCGCACCCACAGATAAATCGATACCCGCGGTTAAAATAATTAAAGTTTGTGCAACACCAATCACTCCAATAATGGTGACTTGTTGCAGTATTAAAGACAGGTTAAATGGGTGTAAAAAACGCCCACCAACGATCAAACTAAAGCCAGCAATCGCCAATATTAAAACAATACTAGGCGCTGCAATCGGGTATTGATGAAGAAATTTTTGAAAGCGCTGCAGGAACGTTTCCTTACGCTCAAATGTAGCAACATAGGTACTACTGGCTTGATCTGCCACTTTATCGTGATCAAGCGCCGCCGTTGAAGGCTTTGAATCGGTTGAACTCATAGATTACTCCAGACAGGAAAAAGGCCGTTAGCCACTTCTGACTAACGGCAAATACGGGCACCTTCGCCCATCTATCACAAGATATTCATTAGCCCCAGCACATCGCCAAACCAGTTTTAGACGTCACAGATTGAACGCCTTTCACTGGCTCATCCGTAATTAACTGAACGCCTGTATCGAAGAAATCTAGACCATTTGATGCAGAAGGACGTGAGCCAGATTTTGCAAACTCGACGATGGCCGTTACACCTTCTGACGCCATTTTAAGAGGGAATTGCATAGAGGTAGCGCCGATCACGCCATCTTTGATATTACGAACACCTGGGCAACCACCATCAACGGATACTATCAACACGTCTTTTTCTAGACCAAATGATTTTAGTGCTTCATACGCACCCGCTGCGGCAGGTTCGTTAATGGTATAAACCAAGTTCAGTTCAGGGTCTTTTTGAAGTAGGTTTTCCATCGCACGACGACCGCCCTCTTCAGAACCTTGTGTTACATCGTTACCCACAATACGAGGGTCAGTTTCGTCACCCATGCGCTTAGGGTCTTTAATATCAATACCAAAACCTTTCAAGAAACCTTGATCACGTGCAACGTCCACCGTGATTTGGCTTGTGCTTAAATCAAGCAAAGCAATTTTTGCGGTTTTGGCTTTATCGCCCATTTTTGCTTTCGCCCACATTCCAATCATTTCGCCGGCTTTAAAATTATCCGTCGCGAAGGTCATGTCTGCGGCACTGGCAGGACTAAGCGGTGTGTCTAACGCGATAACCAGCAAACCTGCATCACGTGCTTTTTGAATGGTAGGAACAATACCGGCGGTATCGCTTGGTGTAATCAGAATGCCTTTTGCGCCAGCGGATATTAAGTTTTCGATGGCTTGCACTTGTGATTCGTTATCACCATCATAGCGCCCCGCAAATGTACGCAACTCAACACCCAGCTCTTCTGCTTTTTGCTGGGCGCCTTCTTTCATTTTAACGAAAAATGGATTGGTATTCGTTTTGGTGATAAGACCAATGATGGGAGTTTCTGCGATAGCCACGGTAGACAATGTACCCGCCGCGACTAGACAAGCGAATGTTTTAAAAGGAATGCGATGCATGAATTTCATTGTTTTTTTAACTCCAGTTTTTTGTTTTTATTATCGGCAGTAACGCCATGACAAAACAGATCCAGCCCCGACTCTGTTTCTAACAAACCACTATGGAGATCAAAAACTAATGAATAATGTCATCCTTAATTTTTTTTTGTAACATTTGTAATATTTCAACGTTGTATCTGAAATATTCGACTTAACGCCTTGATAGTAAAAGGCTTTGAGATAAATAAATCATTTTCTTTTAACTGATATTTTTGCTTCAACTCATCTTTAGGTAAACCAGACATCAGTAATATTGGCCCCCTAAAGCCTGAAGTATCCACTCTAATATTGTGAGCAAGCTCTACTCCGCTCATGGTGCCTGCTAAGTTCACATCAGACACGATGGCGTCAGGAATAAGAGCGTTGTTTAGCGCATCGATCACGGCTTCTGCCCGGTCAAAATGCTGTACCATAAAGCCCATTTTTTCCAATTGCTCGCGCATCACACGACACACCTCTTCGTCGTCTTCTACTAACCAAACCACACTGCGTTCAGGCAGTAAGATTGTCTGTTGCTGTGTTTCATTGTCTTGAGATATTTCTTTATCATCAGATAACGCTTCTGTTGGCACTATTTGCTGAGGCAAAAACAAACAAACCCGTGTCCATTTTCCTTTCCCTGAGGTAACTTTTATTTCACCGCCACTTTGTTTTACAAAACCGTAAATCATACTCAACCCCAAGCCGCTGCCTTTACCCACTGGCTTGGTGGTGAAGAAAGGCTCAAAGATTCGCCCTATAACGCCTTCTGAAATACCTTCGCCTGAATCTTCTACTTGTATGCGAATCGCAGGAACCTCGCTGTCGGGCAAGGTACAGAGCGTAGTCGAAAAGGATAATCTGCCACCGTCAGGCATTGCACTCGCGCTGTTCAAAGATAAATTCAACAAAGCATTTTCAAGCTGCGAAGGGTCAATCAAACTCATAATATTAGGACACTGCAAATCGCTTTCAACATGGATGTGAGTGCCCACGCTGTACTCAACCAAGTCCAACATACCTTCAATTAAATCATCAACTCCAATGGTCACAGGGAAAAGTTGCTGCCGGCGGCTAAACGCCAGTAAACGTTGTACTAAATTACTACTTTTCTCCGACACGACGAGCGCACGCTCTATGTATCTGGCTTGATCGCTGGTCTGTGGTCGTGAGTCTGACAACATTTGTAAGTTACCCATAATCGCCGCCAATAGATTATTAAAATCATGAGCGACGCCACCGGTAAGTTGTCCAAGCATTTCCATTTTTTGTGCCTGACGCAGTTGGCTTTCTACACTCTTACGTTCTGTTAAGTCCGTGTAGAGCGTCACAAATCCGCCTTCTGGCATAGGTTTGGAACGGAATTCGACAATTTTTCCGGAATCGAAATGACGCTCAAAGCTTTGAAAACGCAGATGACGCGTGACATTCACCTCGTCCATATGAACTTGCTGATTTTCGAGATTGAGGTTTTTATGCTGACCACGGTTAATCAAATGTTGAACGTCATCAATCGACATACCAACACTCAAATCGTCATCCGATAAATCAAACAACTTTTGATAACCCGAATTCCAAGCGACCAGCGTGCCTTTTGCTGAAAACACACTTAAGCCATCGTTCATGTTATCGAAAATGGTTTCCAGTAGCCGTTTTTGCTCTGACAACTCTGCGGTCACTTCCAAACGCCTTAGGGCGTCGCGGCGAAAGACTTCGAATGTATCTGCTAAAGTACCGATTTCATCATGCCGGCGTATGGCGGTGCGTTTTGAATCTACGCGCCCTAAAGACAGCTGTTCCATGTCATTGGTAACCACTCCCAAATCCTTTGTCATACGCTGACTGTACAAATACAACCGAGTCAGACCCAACAAAAGAAAGACAGAAATACCTATAATCCAATTTTGCCCTCGGGTTACCAACGCAGAGACGTCTTGGCGCTGACGACTTACTTTTTTCTGTAACCCGCCCACGAAGTCACTAACCTGTTCACTTAACTGCTCAGATTTAGCACGAATAGAAATGAGTAAGTAATTTTTGCGCTCTTGGATTTGAGTTAAACGACGGTGAGCCATTAATAAGTCATCGGTAATGCTCGACACTTGGCTACTTTGCGTCGACAGATTTAAGCTTTTCACCATGTTCTCCGGCACCAAACTAGGCGACTCTAATAACTGCAGCAACCAAATTAAACCCTGTTGGCTGTTTACACTGGCGGCCTCATCAGAGGGTGACAATTGCCGTATACGAAACTGCTGAGCCAAGCTGTCTTCACGCAGATACAACTCTTCTCTTACCAAGGCTACCAACTCTTCTAAAGTCGTTTGCAAATCATCTAGACGGTCGTCAATATCACGCTGAAAAAAAGAATCGGTCAAACTGTCGGCAACGCCACGTAATTCAAGAATACGACGATGAATGCGTTCGGACTCTGTTTGTAACTGGAACGGGCGGCCAGATCCGGCCGTGTATGGCGCAATGGCGGCTAATTGAGCAACGCCTTCGGCTAGGGTCAATGAGGTACTGATTTCAGGTAAGATTTTCGATTCAAATTCGGACAAAGACGCTTCACTGACTCGCATGGATTGCCAGCCGATACCAACCATAAAAAACGCCACCACACTTATCGCTAAAATAGACAAAGATGCTTTTTGACGGATACTGGTAAAGCGCATTTAGTTTTTCCGTACTGGGCCTTGGAAGAAGTACCCAAGTCCACGTTGCGTCTTAATAAATTCGGGGGTTTTCGGATTTGCTTCTATTTTTCGGCGCAGTCGTAAAATCAATACATCCACGGTACGGTCAAACACCTCAGTGTCCAGACCTCGGCTTTTTTCTATCAGTTGTTCACGGGAAAAAATCCGATCTGGATGGTGCGCCAACACCTCCAACAAAGAAAACTCACCTAGAGTTAAAGTCACACACTTACCGTCTTGATCATGTAAGAGGCGAGCGGTTAAGTCCAATACCCAACCGCCAAAGTTCAAGCAGTCATGATCTTGATTGATGGTATTAGTCAAGGCTGGAGATGCGTGATAAGCGCGACGTAATAAGGCGTGAATCCGAGCCGTTAACTCTCGTAAATTAAACGGCTTCATCATGTAATCGTCAGCGGCCAACTCAAGCCCTAAGATACGATCGGTTTCATCGCCTTTGCCTGTCAACATCATGATTGGCATAAGGAACCGCGCTCGAACATCGCGAGCAAGGCTCAAGCCGTCTTCTTCTTGGAGATACAAATCCATCAACACCAAATCAATAGGTTCCGCGTCTAAATGAAGCCACATCTGGTGACCATTTTCAGCTTCCCGTACTTGATACCCTTTTTGTGATAAGGCATCACATAGAAGCAGGCGAATATCTTGATCATCATCGACAACCAATAACGTTTTTTTATTTTGCTCTGTCATTGTCTACGTTTGAACCCATTATTGTTATTATTCGGCGTGTATCAGACTACCGTCGCCCTATTAATATCATGGTAAAGTTAATGGAAGATTAACAGAAGGAAAAACGTCTTGTGCAAAAGAAACGTATCAAACTGTCTTTTTTAGAGCCCGAGCAATGGGTTGTCAGCGAGCAAGGCGAAACGATACTGGATACCTTGGTAAGAAACGGAATACCCATTAAACAAGCCTGTACCAACGGTGTATGTGGCGTCTGTCTAACGCCGTTACTTTCTGGTGACGTTGATTACGCCAATCGATTGCCCCGCGGCCTCAATGAAAAAGAAAAAGAAAGCGGCTACTTTCTGCCTTGTATCTCAACATGCAAAACAGACATTTGTATTGGTAAACCAAAAGTGACGCTGCGCTAAAGTACGGAAAAACGCTATCATAGGCGCAGTATATTAATGAGCGGCCTTATGTCTAACGAATTGCCTATCTACCAACTGATTCCCGACCTAAAGCGTCAACTCAGTCAATCGCACGAAGCCATTTTGGAAGCCGCACCCGGTGCAGGTAAAACAACGGTGGTGCCACTCGAGCTAATGCAAGAAACGTGGTGTAACGGTCGTAAAATTATCATGCTAGAGCCTCGACGTTTGGCCGCCAAAACCGCAGCAAAACGCCTCGCTGATTCACTACAAGAGCCGCTTGGCGAACGCATTGGTTATCGAATTCGTCATGAGGGCAAAGAAAGTAAAAACACCCAAGTGCTTGTCGTCACCGAAGGCGTATTAACCCGCATGCTGCATGACGACCCAAGCTTAGATGACATCGCGTTGGTCATCTTCGATGAATTCCATGAACGCAACCTTCATTCTGATTTGGCATTTGCTTTGTGCTTACAGGCAAGGGAGCTTTACCGAGACGAAGACCCGCTAAAACTATTAGTCATGTCGGCCACATTAGACACGGACGTACTGGAAGCCCGACTTAACTGCCCAACACTCACCAGCAAGGGCCGAAGCTTTCCAATCACAACCCATTATGGCAACAAAGCGCTCAAAGCGTTTCAAGTCACCGACGAAGTTGTGCGGCTCACTTGCCAAGCCTTCAATGAAGAAACTGGCAGTTTCTTGGTGTTTCTACCGGGGCAAAAAGAAATTCGTCAAGCGGCAAGCAAACTGCAACAACAACTCGGCCATCATCCTGATTTAAGCATTCTGTCGCTATATGGCGAGCTCAGCCTAAAAGAACAAGAGCAGGTCATTCAACCAGTGGTTGCGCCAGCGCGTAAAATTGTTCTCGCCACGGCGATAGCGCAAACCAGCTTAACCATTGAAGGCATTCGAGTGGTGGTCGATAGTGGCCTGAGTCGCGAAGCGCGTTTCGATGCCAATACCGCCACAACACGATTACACACTCGTCGAGCAACTCAAGCGGAAACCACGCAGCGAATGGGCCGTGCAGGCAGAACGGAAGAGGGTATTTGCTATCGTTGGTGGAGCGAAGCACAGCAATACCAGCTGGCGCCGCAAGCCCAACCTCAAATTGAAATCAGTGACTTAAACTCCCTCGTGATGGACCTCGCCAAATGGGGTGTTCAAGCACGTTTGGAACTGGATTGGATCACGCCTCCAACTGAAAGCCACTGGCAGCAATCGGTGGACTTGCTAACAAAGCTGTCGGCGCTTGATCCTAAGGAAACGCTACAGCTCACCCCGCTTGGTAAACACATGAGTGAACTTGGCATTGAGCCGAGACTGGCTCGGCTTTTGATTGAAGGGATAAAAAGAGGTAATGGTCAGGCCGCTGGAGCCGTGTGCGCCATTCTGTCGGAAGGTGACCCGTTCACTCAACACAACAGCTGCCTAAGCGATCGACTCGCATGGCTTAACGGCACGTTGTCTGTAAACAGCAAACGACCCAAACCAGTTTATCAAAAAGCACGACAACAATGGCTTCAGCGCAGTCAAAAAATCTCGATTCAACACAAGATCACACGTGATAATTCGAACGATATAGCGCCTCTGCTCATCAGCGCGTTTGCAGACCGCATCGCTCTACGAGTCAATCAAGACAACGAAAGAGTACGCTACAAGTTGACGAACGGTCGTATGGCAAGTTTGGATATTCAAGATCCATCGGCTCAAGAGCAGTGGCTAATTGTATTAGACATTGGCGGTCATCATGGCCAAGAAGAAGACCGCATTTTTCTGGCTCATCCAATCCAATTAGGCACAATCGAAACCGATTTTTCATCTCTAATAGAAACCAAGCAGCACCTGACATGGTCAAAAAAAGACGCGCGTTTATTAAGTGAATCGCAACGATGGATTGGCAAGTTATGCATTGATAAACAAAAGAGTAACAAACCATCAGCAGCAGATATTTGCAGAGCGATCTTCGTCCATATTCGTCAAAATGGTTTGTCCGTTTTACCTTGGGATGATGCAAGCGAACAACTGCGGGCTCGCATTCAGTTTGCTTTTACGCATGACAAAAGTACGCAATGGCCAGATTATTCTGATGACGCGCTACTGGCTGGGCTAGAAAATTGGTTGGCACCATACGTTGGAGCCATTGCAACACAACAAGCGATGAACAAGCTTCCTTTGGCGAGCATTCTGCTTAACCGGTTAGATTGGAATCAGCAACAAGCACTAAATAATAACGTCCCAGCTCGACTCAACATCGCGTCGGGAGCCAGTCACAGCATTGATTACAAAGAGCAGCCGCCAACGCTGCGCGTAAAGCTGCAAGAAATGTTTGGCACCACGACTCACCCGACGTTTTTTAATCAAACCATTCGTATTGAACTATTATCACCAGGACAACGACCCTTAGCCGTAACTCAAGACTTAGCTTTCTTTTGGAAAGAAGTTTATCCAGAAGTTAGAAAAGAAATGCGCGGTCGTTATCCCAAGCACCCATGGCCCGAAGATCCTATGAGTGCTCAAGCGACAGCAAAAACCAATCGAGCATTAAGGTCGTCTTGAATAGGCATTAGGCATTTCTCAATTGCTGTAGCGCTTGCTCGGTTAGCTTTTGGCTGAGAGGGGTATTCTTCGCATGAGTTGGGCTCCAGCCCATAATGAAGCGATGGAAGTCTGCCCAGGCAATCACAAACAATGTTTGCCACTCTTCAATCACCTCTTGGGCAAAAGCCTGAGATTCACCTTGAGCCATTAACTCCCGCCCTAGCTCGGAAAAATAATGATCCAGTAAATAAGGTAAGTTTTCGGCCAGCGCTTTTTCAGGTAGAGCACTGCCTAAGAGATAAGCCAAATCCTGTACGCCAGTACCACCTCCAACGTATTGAAAATCCACCGCGGCGACTTTTTCTTCTTGTGTAGAAAAACAAAAATTCGCGACCTTCGCATCGCCATGAACCAGTGTTTTAAAACGAGCTTCATCAAGGCAATGAGACAAGGCGGCTGCAGATGACTTCAACTCACCTTCTTCCATCGCCATCCATTCTTCTTGACGTGTGTCTAAATGCCAATAAGTGCCTTTTCTCCAAAGCCCTTTAGGCCAATCAGAAGCGGGGGTTTGATGAATAAAACCAGCGTGAAAAGCAGCAAGCCAGTTAATACAAGACAACAAATGTTGATCGTTATCAGTGTCGTATCGCGCAGCATAACCCGACGCGCCTAAGTCTTCTAATAAGGTCAAACGCTGGCCGCTTTGCTTATCAAAATAAACGCCATGACAATGCGCTACTTGAGCAGATTCAAGACAACGAAAAGCCCAATCTTGATACCAACACTGCTCCACTTCATAAGAACGTATTTTTCGGTTATGCGCGTAATCTGACTGCCAGCCACGAGGGTGGTTTATAGAAACGGGGAAGGTGCAATGTTTGGCAATAATATAAGAGGAAGACTGAAAACCTTGATCACCAATAGTATAGCGGGCGATTTCACCATAACCGCTCCATAAAGATTGAATAACTTCTTTATGCTCAACAAAACTTACTTGACACTGCCGCTTTATAAAAATTTCAGGGGTCATAAGTTAAAAACTTGAATTTATTACATAAATTAACAAAAAAAACATATTTTCATAACTCAGTCACTATTTTCATCATGTATACCCGATAACACTATGGTGTAATTTAAAATACAAATTAGACCGACACACTTGCTATAGATAAGAGAGTCAGTTGCCTATAGAGGCTTCGAGTTCTCACACAATCCACCAAGGTCGTCCAAAAATGAACGACCAATATAAGCAACTAACGCTAAAAGAACGATACCAGATTGAAGGTCTAAATGAACTAGGCTTTTCGGCAGAGTCATCGCAAAAAAGATGAAGCGAAACAATAAAACGATTGCTCGTGAACTGAGACGATGCCTCAATAGTAAATATTGTGCTGAGACAGCCCACACTCATGCCGCCATGATTAGAGCTCAGGCTCGCAAGTTTACAAAACGAAGTCAGGAATTGATCGATAAAGTAGAAGGCTCACTCAAATTGAGCTTCACTCCAGAGCAAATTGCAGGACGGCTAGCCAGAGAGATACCAACACTAAAAGTCTGCTGCAATACAGTCTACAACATTGTGTTTGAGCAAAGGTGGAGCCATAAATTGGCAAGACAAGGAAAGCGCTATAAACCACGCAAAGACACGACGGCAGGCGCTCACTTAATTCCTAACCGAGTCGATATCGACCAACACCCCAAGCAGGTTGATGATAAAAAAGAAATAGGTCATTGGGAAGGAGACACTGTCTACGGTCAAGACGGTTACTTAGTAACGTTAACGGAGCGAGTAACAAAGCTCTTATTGACCTGTCGTGTTAAGAACAAGACGAAAAAATTGGTTTCTAAAGCCATTAAAAAGCTGTTAAAGCCTTTTAAGCATGTTTGTCATAGCATCATGTTTGACAATGGAGGCGAGTGTGCCACCATCAAAGTATTGCCAAAGTACTAAAATGTAAAACCTACTTTGCTAAACCTTATCACTCATGGCTACGAGGTCTCAATGAAAATACCAATGGTCTGTTGAGGTGCTTTTATCCTAAGGGATTCGCCATCGGTCAGCTGACAGAACAGGAGATTGCAGACACTCAAATGCTAATAAATTGTAGGCCGAGAAAATCGCTGAACTATCTCACACCGATTGAAGTATTATTAAATAAGCGTGCGCCACTTATTGCTGCAATCTAGGGCCCACTTCAGAATGAACTGAGCTTTTTTGTGCATAAAAACAAGGTTTATCCCCAGATTAGCAAGAATACATAGGTTGTACTCGCTCAAGCCTAATCTGACAGTTACTCCATTTTGAACAAGTGTCTTTTTCAAGCTGGCGGCAAAACGTATTCTAGGCATTCAACCAGCTGCAATACATCAACGGATATTGATATCCGTCGGATTGAACGCTCTTTGTAATAAGTGTGGTGTCGTGGGTTGCTCTTCACCCATTTTATAATAATGTGGTTTCTTCGGTCTTTTCGCGACCAACCCCAGTGTTTTCATTAATCTAGCCGTTTTAAACACACCAATTTTAAACAATGCTTTTCTCAAGTCGATGACCAAGCGTCGCTTTCCATAAGAATGAAGAGACTCTTCAAATATCTTCACCATTCTCTGCTTGATGTCCTCATCTTCAGGGCGAACCAAAGATACGTAGTAATAGTTCGACACAGGGAGGTCAAATAATCGACATGCTCTCTGAATGGCTATCAAGGGCTCTGCCTTGATCAATTGTCGAATCACTTTAAGTTTGGATTGTCGCGTATGAACAAGGCGGTTGCTTTTTTTAACAGGCGTACATCCTCTCTTGATTCTGCCAACTCTTTTTTGAGTTCTTCTATTAGCCGTTTATCTGCGTCTAAAGGGATCTTATTTTGAGTGAATTCGCCGCGCCGCTCATCTAAATACTGTTTTTTCCAACGAGCAACGGCTGTTGCTCCCGCTCCCGATATGTCCATAATCTGCTGGTTAGAATAGTGCTCTTCTACCATCAATCTAGCATATTCACATTTTTGTTTGGGCGTGTAATTTAGTCGTGTTTTTCGGGTTGTAATGGTCATGGTCTACTTCCTATATTTTAGTGAATTATAGGCTATAGGACTTTCTAGAATCATTAGACCATTACAATTTTTATGTTCCAGCACCAAGGCTGACGACGCCTTCCCTGATCACTTTTCTTAGCCATTTATTTCAGCCAAAAAAAAGCCCTGACAGCGTTAGCTATCAGGGCTCTCTTAATTTAAGCTTGACGACGACCTACTCTCACATGGGATCTCCCACACTACCATCGGCGATGGCGCTTTTCACTTCTGAGTTCGGGATGGGATCAGGTGGTTCAACGCCTCTATGATCGTCAAGCAATTCTGCTGCGTTCGTTCCGGTGGTGTCTTTAGATGATAATGTCTATCCTCTGTTTCTTCCCACCAAAACACGCGAAGACATGCTTGGATCTTTAACAATTCTTTTTTGAAATAACAATAATCAAGGTTAAACCGATGTTCATCATTGCTGATGTGTATCGTAATCTGTGTCTGTGTTTTTAAAGTATTATTCTTTAAAACCACTTTGGTGTTATATGGTCAAGCCTCACGAGCAATTAGTATTGGTTAGCTCAATGCCTCACAGCACTTACACACCCAACCTATCAACGTCCTAGTCTCGAACGGCTCTTTAGGGGACTTATGTCCCAGTGAGATCTTATCTTGAGGGAGGCTTCCCGCTTAGATGCTTTCAGCGGTTATCCCGTCCGAACGTAGCTACCCGGCAATGCCACTGGCGTGACAACCGGAACACCAGAGGTTCGTCCACTCCGGTCCTCTCGTACTAGGAGCAGCTCCTCTCAAATCTCAAACGTCCACGGCAGATAGGGACCGAACTGTCTCACGACGTTCTAAACCCAGCTCGCGTACCACTTTAAATGGCGAACAGCCATACCCTTGGGACCGGCTTCAGCCCCAGGATGTGATGAGCCGACATCGAGGTGCCAAACACCGCCGTCGATGTGAACTCTTGGGCGGTATCAGCCTGTTATCCCCGGAGTACCTTTTATCCGTTGAGCGATGGCCCTTCCATACAGAACCACCGGATCACTAAGACCTACTTTCGTACCTGCTCGACGTGTCTGTCTCGCAGTTAAGCGTGCTTTTGCCTTTACACTCTACGCATGATTTCCGACCATGCTGAGCACACCTTCGTGCTCCTCCGTTACTCTTTGGGAGGAGACCGCCCCAGTCAAACTACCCACCACACAGTGTCCTCGATCCAGATAATGGACCTGAGTTAGAACCTCAAACATACCAGGGTGGTATTTCAAGATTGGCTCCAATAGAACTAGCGTCCTATCTTCAAAGCCTCCCACCTATCCTACACAAATAGGTTCAAAGTTCACTGTGAAGCTATAGTAAAGGTTCACGGGGTCTTTCCGTCTAGCCGCGGATACACAGCATCTTCACTGCGATTTCAATTTCACTGAGTCTCGGGTGGAGACAGTGTGGCCATCGTTACGCCATTCGTGCAGGTCGGAACTTACCCGACAAGGAATTTCGCTACCTTAGGACCGTTATAGTTACGGCCGCCGTTTACTTGGGCTTCGATCAAGAGCTTCGCTTGCGCTAACCCCATCAATTAACCTTCAAGCACCGGGCAGGCGTCACACCCTATACGTCCACTTTCGTGTTTGCAGAGTGCTGTGTTTTTAATAAACAGTCGCAGCCACCTGGTATCTTCGACCGACTAGTGCTTACGGAGCAAGTCCTTCACACCGGCCGGCGTACCTTCTCCCGAAGTTACGGTACCATTTTGCCTAGTTCCTTCACCCGAGTTCTCTCAAGCGCCTTGGTATTCTCTACCTGACCACCTGTGTCGGTTTGGGGTACGGTCAATGTATATCTGAAGCTTAGAAGTTTTTCCTGGAAGCATGGCATCAACCACTTCGCCCAAAAGAGGGCTCGTCATCAGTTCTCGATCTTCCCACTAAAGGGAGGTGCCCGGATTTGCCTAAGCACCTAACCTACCGCCTTAAACACAGACAACCATCGCTGTGCTGGCCTAGCCTTCTCCGTCTCTCCATCGCAATATACATCGGTACAGGAATATTAACCTGTTTTCCATCGACTACGCATTTCTGCCTCGCCTTAGGGGCCGACTCACCCTGCCCTGATTAACATGGGACAGGAAACCTTGGTCTTCCGGCGGGGGAGTTTTTCACTCCCCTTATCGTTACTCATGTCAACATTCGCACTTCTGATACCTCCAGCCTGCCTTACAGCTTGACCTTCAACGGCTTACAGAACGCTCCTCTACCATGCCTAATAAATTAAGCATCCGTAGCTTCGGTGTACAGTTTGAGCCCCGTTATATCTTCCGCGCAGGCCGACTCGACTAGTGAGCTATTACGCTTTCTTTAAAGGATGGCTGCTTCTAAGCCAACCTCCTAGCTGTCTAAGCCTTCCCACATCGTTTCCCACTTAACTGTAACTTTGGGACCTTAGCTGACGGTCTGGGTTGTTTCCCTTTCCACGACGGACGTTAGCACCCGCCGTGTGTCTCCCGTAATTGCACTCATTGGTATTCGGAGTTTGCATGGGGTTGGTAAGTCGGGATGACCCCCTAGCCCAAACAGTGCTCTACCCCCAATGGTGAGATACGAGGCGCTACC
>NZ_JAMZEG020000004.1:230000-490465 GCF_024435075.2 Marinomonas maritima
GAAGGCTCCGAAGAGTCCCCTCCTTTCCCCCTCAGGGCGTATGCGGTATTAGCATGCGTTTCCACATGTTGTCCCCCTCTACTAGGCAGATTCCTACGCGTTACTCACCCGTCCGCCGCTCGTCAGCAGGAGCAAGCTCCCCTGTTACCGCTCGACTTGCATGTGTTAAGCCTGCCGCCAGCGTTCAATCTGAGCCATGATCAAACTCTTCAGTTAAAAGTTTGCTCACTCAAATCTTATTACACTAACTATAACTTAATCGATTCGTCATCCCGAAGAACAACAAATCAACATAAAGCGATTGCCGTGTAGACTCTCGTAAGACTTCAATTTTTTTGATCAACTACATCTCGGTAAAACCGGTCTGCGATGATCTTCTGAAGCCTCTAGCGAGCGCCCACACAAATTATCTGATTATCTATTTTAAAGAGCGTGCCAACTTAAAATAAGCCACCTTCTATTAAGAAGTTAACCTGAACATCGTCTTCGTTGTTGTGAAGCGTTGTCCGTGTCAGCGAGGGCGTATATTAAGGATCTACAGATATTGTGCAACCCTTTTTTGATAATTATTTAAATAAATATCAAAAAATTTTTTATCTGATTAAAGCTCTATAATACGAAGCTCTTTAGGCATGGAGAAAGAGACATTTTCTTCACGCCCTTTCAACTCTTGAGGAACACTTCCACCTTCAGCTACAAGACGAGCAATCACCTCATTGACCAGCACCTCTGGAGCCGACGCGCCAGCCGTTACACCTACACTAGCAACACCCTGCAACCAAGCAGTATCAATTTCGCTCGCATTATCAATAAGGAAAGCTTTCGCCCCCATACGCTCAGCAAGCTCTTTTAGACGAGTTGAGTTAGAACTGTTAACAGAACCAACAACCAAAACTAAGTGCGATTCTTTAGCTAAAGTTTTAACTGCGTCTTGACGATTTTGCGTTGCATAACAAATATCATCTTTTTTAGGTCCACGTATCATTGGGTAATGTTGACGCAACGTATCAATCACCACAGAGGTGTCATCCATAGACAAGGTAGTTTGTGTCACAAAAGCAAGGCGCTCTGGATTCTTCACAGGAAGGCCAGCTACATCATCAGGGTGCTCTACTAAATAAATAGCACCACCTTGACGACTATCATACTGCCCCATTGTCCCTTCAACTTCGGGGTGCCCATCATGACCAATTAAAATACATTCCATACCATCGCGAGAATAGCGCAGTACTTCCAAATGCACTTTTGTAACCAATGGACAGGTTGCATCAAATACCTTTAAACCACGATCTGTCGCTTCATCTCGAACCGCTTTTGAAACACCATGTGCACTGAAGATAACTATATTATCATCTGGCACTTGATCCAACTCATCAACAAACACCGCACCACGTGCTTTTAATGACTCGACTACAAACTTATTGTGTACCACTTCATGACGAACGTAGATAGGAGCCTCGAATAAATCTAAGCACCTATTCACAATATCGATCGCTCTATCCACACCAGCACAAAAGCCACGAGGGTTGGCAAGTTGAATAGCAAAACTCATGTAGCCTCCTCGATAGCAACTATCTGCACTCTAAACGTGAGTGAGCGTCCAGCTAAGGGATGATTAAAATCAACCACCACCTCCTTGTCTTCAATTTCTGCTATTACGCCAGGAAGTTCGTTTTTTTTCATATCAGCAAAAGAAACCACCATACCTTCCTCTAAGTCCATAGCAAACTGAGAGCGAGGCATACACTGGAGGTTACTGATATTATGAGCACCAAATGCTTTTTCTGGAGACATAATATAAGACGCCTCTTGACCCACCGACATACCCAAAAGAGCCAATTCAAAATCAGGCAATAAGCTTCCATCACCAAATACAAAACTGGCCGGCATTTGTGCGAAGTTAGAGTCAACTATTTGGCCATCTTCAAGGGACAATTCAAAATGCAGCGTTACTCGGCTACTTTTTTTAACTAAGTTCATTCTTTTGCCTCCTCTTGCTTCTTTGCCACCACACTTTCTAGCAACATTAAAACAACACCGATAGTAATCGCACTGTCTGCAACATTAAATGCGGGGAAATACCACAACTGCTGCCAATGGAGCTGAAGAAAATCGACAACATGACCATACATCAATCGGTCATATAAATTCCCAATAGCACCACCTAGAACAAAACTCAAAGCGAGTGACTCGAGGCGATTCGTATTAGCGATTCTAATAAGACGCCAACTAATACCAATCACAACCGCCAATGCGATCACGGAAAAAAACCAACGCTGCCAGCCCCCCGCTTCCGCCAGAAAGCTAAACGCAGCTCCCGTGTTGTATCTGAGCGTTAAATCAAAAAATGGCAATACAGGGATTTCTTGCCCATAAAACAAATTGGATTCAATTGCTTGTTTCGTCACCCAATCCACAATGAATAGAATGAGAGCCAGCGCCCACCAGCGCTGAACTCGTTTCCACATAATAAGAATCGTCATTAAGCGAAAAGGCGTTGCTCACCTTCTCCGTCTGGTAAGTTAGAAATACAGCGATCGCATAATTCAGGATGAGCCTCACGCAGACCCACTTCTTCACGGTGATGCCAACAGCGAACACACTTAGTATTCTTACTCAACTCAACGCGCACTTTAAGCCCATCAAGGTCCGTCGCCACCGCCACATCGTCCGCTTCAGACAAAGGCAAAACGTTAACTTCTGAAGCAATCAGCACAAAACGCAGTTCCTCGCCCAATGCATTCAACGTCGCCTGCAAAGTTGCATCACAATAAAGGGTAATTTCAGCGCTTAAGCTGGCCTTCATCTTGCCTTCGCTACGCGCCGCCTCTAACACCTTATTTGTCGCCACTTTTGTTTCTAATACATGTTTCCAAAATTCGCGGCCCATCAGCTCATCACCGGACAGCTCTTCAAGCCCTTCATACCAAGTCGATAAGAATACAGACTCGCTACGTTCGCCTGGAAGCGCTTGCCAAATTTCATCCGCAGTAAAGCTCAAAATCGGTGCAATCCAACGTGTGAAAGCCTCCATTACATGATACAAAGCGGTTTGTGCAGATCGACGCGCCAAACTGTCTGCTTGCGTGGTGTACTGACGGTCTTTAATAACATCTAGATAAAAACCACCTAGATCCACAGAGCAAAAATTCTGAATTTTTTGATTCACTGCATGGAATTGGTATTCGTTGTAAGCCGTATCTAATTCTTTTTGAAGCAGTCCAGCACGATCCACAATCCAACGATCCAGCGCGATCATTTCATTGGCAGGAACAAGATCTTTAGCTGGATCAAAGCCATTTAGATTCGACATCATAAAACGCGCCGTATTACGGATACGACGATACGAATCAGCAACACGCTTAAGGATCTCATCAGAAACTGTCATTTCTGTCGTGTAATCAGTAGCCGCCACCCACAAACGAATGATATCGGCACCCAAAGTATCCATCACTTTTTGCGGAGACAATACATTACCCAACGATTTCGACATTTTTCGACCGTCGCCATCCACGGTAAAGCCGTGTGTTAATACCTGTTTATAAGGCGGCACACCTCGAATTGCGATCGATGTTTTCAAAGAAGATTGGAACCAGCCACGATGCTGATCTGATCCTTCTAAATACAAATCGGCAGGAAAGCTTAATTCTTCACGCTGATCGATAACCGAATAATGCGTTACACCTGAATCAAACCAGACATCCAACGTATCAGTTACCTTGCTGTATTTATCAGCATCCGCACCCAATAACTCCTCAGCTTCCATTTCAAACCAAGCATCAATGCCTTCAACTTCAATACGCTTAGCTACCTCTTCAATTAGACGAGGCGTTTCAGGATGAAGCTCTTGTGTTTCTTTGTTAATAAACAACGCAATCGGCACACCCCAAGTACGTTGACGAGACACACACCAGTCAGGGCTGTTATTCAACATCCCTTCCATGCGATTTCGCCCCCAGTTAGGCACCCATTTCACACCTTCTACAGCGTGTTTTGCCGAATCCAATAAACCTTCTTTGGTCATACTGATAAACCATTGAGGCGTCGCGCGGAAAATAAGCGGTGTTTTTGTACGCCAACAATGCGGATAACTGTGGAATATTTTTGATTCAAACACTAATGCATCATTGCGGTTAAGCGCTTCTAAAACCGCGCCATCCACTTTATAAACGTGCAATCCTGCAAACTCGCCCGCGGCATCAGAGTAAACACCATTATCCTGCACTAAATTGATAGTACCGATGCCGTTTTCACGACCCACATTGAAATCGTCTACGCCGTGATCCGGTGCCGTATGCACACAACCTGTACCCGCTTCCGTCGTAACATGCTCACCCAAGATAACGGGAATATCACGTTTCAAGAATGGATGATCCAAAACAGTATCTTTTAGGCCTGCACCAACAATGCGACCCACAATACGGAAGTCAGACACACCGTAACGGGCCATTAAACCTTCAACCATATCTTCTGCAACGATCAAGCGCTCTTTACCCAAACCCATATCCACTTCAACAAGTGCATAGTTAAACTCAGGATGAACAGAAACCGCTTGGCTTGCAGGAAGCGTCCAAGGTGTGGTTGTCCAAATAACAACCGACACTTTGCCTTCACCCTCTACATCAGAGAACTTAGCCAATAAAGTCGCTTCATCTTTCGGCGCATAACGCACATCCAAAGACAAAGACGTTTTGTCTTGATATTCAACTTCTGCCTCTGCCAACGCAGAACCACCTACTACACTCCAATAAACTGGCTTGAAGCCTTTTACGAGATGGCCATTTTCAGCAATTTTGCCCAGCGCACGAACAATGTTAGCTTCCGTTGCAAAATTCATCGTCAGGTAGGGGTTTTTCCAATCGCCCATAATACCTAAACGGATAAAATCTTTTTTCTGCTCTTCGATTTGCGTATAAGCGTATTCACGGCATTTTGCGCGAAATTCTTTGTAAGATACTTTCGTGCCGGCCTTGCCAATAAGCTGCTCGACCTTGTGCTCGATTGGTAAACCATGGCAATCCCAACCGGGAATATAAGGTGCATCAAAGCCGCTAACGGTTTTTGACTTAACAATAATATCTTTGAGGATTTTATTAACGGCATGACCGATGTGAATACTGCCATTTGCGTACGGAGGGCCGTCATGAAGAATAAATGTTTTTCGGCCTTTGCTTACATCACGTACTTTTTGGTACAGATCCATATCCTGCCAACGCTTAAGCATTGCAGGTTCACGTTTTGCCAGATCTCCACGCATAGGGAAATCAGTGTTTGGCAAATTCAGTGTCGGTTTATAATCACTCATGGTTTATCGAATTATCCTCAAAGATCATCAGTTCACTGATTGGACAAAGAAACGCAGCGCGTCTTCTTTATCACATTGAATTTGTTTTTCCAGCGCATCTAAGCTGGTCATTTTTCGCTCTGCCCGAATAAAATGACAGAAAGTCACCTGCACGTATTGATCGTACAGATCGCCATTAAAATCGAACAAATGCACCTCTAATATTGGCGTCTTACCCTCAACAGTCGGACGCACACCAATATTTGCCACCCCATTATGGGAGACACCATTCACCGTAAACATCACAGCATAAACACCAGAAAGCGCAGGTTTAATACCTTTAAGGTGAACGTTCGCCGTAGGAAATCCCAATTTACGACCAAGCTGCTGCCCATGAATAACGCGACCACTTAACATCACCAAGTGCCCCATATTCACCTGAGCAGCCAATATATCCCCACACTCTAGTGCATGCCTAACCAACGTACTGCTGACTCGCTCACCAAGAGCATTCATCACTGATGGTGTATTCTCAACATCAAAACCATGCCCTCCACCAAACTCTTGCAAGTAATCAAAGTCACCTTGTCGATCACAGCCAAAACGAAAATCATCACCAACCACCAAGTGCTTTACAGACAGCCCATCCAACAAAACTTGCTGACAAAATGCCTGAGCCGTTAATTGCTGCAACTTAGGGTTAAATGGCATACAGAGCACATAATCTATTCCCTGACCTTCCAGCAACCGGACTTTATCACGCAAACGCCCAATGCGGCCGGGCGCCGTTTCAGGCGCAAAAAACTCTCTTGGTTGGGGCTCAAAAATCATAATCCCCGCAGGTGAATCATACTGCTTTGCCAAGGCTTTGACGCGCGCCAAAATAGCACTGTGCCCTAAATGGACACCATCAAAATTGCCAATCGTCAGCACACACTCTTTATGCTTTGAACGGATATTATGAATACCGCGAATTAACTCCATAGAACCCCGTACAAAACAATTAAATCCAGCGTCAAAAAATAACTGCGATTATATAGCAGTTAGCAAGATGAAGGTAGGCCAGAACTTGCACAAGCAGTGCAAACCACACTTCAAAATAAAAAACGCACTAAAAATACCTAATGCTTCAAAATAGAAGGACGTAACCCCGCTGCGACCGCAACCACGCAATACACAAACACACCGCAAACAACTACCATCAAAGTACAGCCGACTCGATACAAATCGTCCATTTGCGTCCATTGCCAACCCTGCTGTAAAAACAGATATAAGCAAGCACCCAACGCAAACGTTGCACTCAACACGATACGCAACAAACGACGCCACTGATCAGAAAACACATGATATTGTTTCTTATATAGCCCCTGCCAAAGCAAAAAGGCATTCAAGCCTGCCGACAAACTTGTCGCGAGAGCCAGCCCAACATGTCCCAACGGCCAAACTAAAATTAAGTTGAGAACCATATTAGACACCATCGCAATAATTCCGATGCGCACAGGCGTTCTAGTATCTTGTCTTGCATAATACCCTGGCGCCAAGACCTTAATCAGCATCATAAACACTAACCCTAGCGAATACGCCTGCAAACTCCGCGCAGCCATCTGCACATCATTTACTGTCAACTCTCCTCGGTAAAAAATGGTTGCAATCAAAGGTTCAGCCAACATAAAAAGAGCAAGAGACGACGGAATAGCAATTAATAATAAAATACGCAGCGCCCAATCCAATGTATCAGAAAACTTTGCCGACTCACCCCCAGAAAAACTACGCGACAAAGAAGGCAAAATGACCGTACTGATTGCGATTGCAAAAATGCCCAAGGGCAGTTCATACAATCGATCCGACAAATACAACCACGTGATACTGCCAGTTTGTAGAAAAGACGCTAACACTGTATCCAGTAACAAATTAATTTGACTGACCGACACGCCAAATAGCGCTGGGCCCATCAAAAGCAAAATACGCTTAACGCCGGGGTGGCGAAAACCCAACCTTGGCATTGGCAACAATTGAAGCTTCGCCAAAAACGGCACTTGAAACAGCAGCTGAATCAAACCCGCAAAAAACACACCCCAAGCGACGGCAGTTTCCGCCTGAGCCGCCGAACGAGCAAAAAACAAGGTGGCAATGATAAGAGAGATATTCAAAAAAATAGGCGTAATTGCGGGGACTGCATATTCTCCATGAGCATTTAAAATACCACCAGCCAACGCCGTTAATGAAATGAACAACAAATAGGGGAATGTAATCGTCAGCAACTCAGCCGTTAAAGCCGACTGTTCAGAACCAACAGAAAAGCCCGGAGCAAACACATACACCACCCAAGGAGCACATAACATAAACAGCACAGTCACAAACAACAACACTAACGCAAGCGAGCCTGACACCGCTGCCACTAAAGCACGAATCTCGGCTTTCGTTTCATTAACACGGTAATCACTTAAAACAGGAACAAAGGCTTGAGCAAAAGCACCTTCTGCAAACAATCGTCGAAAAAAATTAGGGATTTTAAACGCCACATAAAACGCATCTGCGCTGCCACTCGCCCCTAAAACATAAGCCAAAGCGGCGTCTCTCACCAAACCCAAGATACGAGAAAGAAAGGTACAAATAGAAACCAAGACACCAGAACGCAATAAAGACAAAGACTTACGCTCTTTACCAGATGAGGTATTTATTTCAGACATACAATCCCATGACGCACCCAATAAAAATATCGCCCAAGAATAACACCTGCAGATACCGTAACGCAGCCAAATATATAAACTCATTTCCCTAATATTTGTATAATAGGGTTGTGGCAACGCTAAAAACTGGTAAAATCCGCCGCGAGATTTTAAAGTTTAAACTTGACATTAATTTCATGACGCAGCAGAGTGCTGAGTCATTTCTTATTCCAAAAATTAAAGGAGCCAGACCGTGGCAAATTCCGCCGGTTCAAAAAAACGCGCGCGCCAAGCTGTTAAAAGCCGCGCTCACAATGGTAGCCTTCGTTCAATGGTTCGTACATACTTGAAAAAAGTAGATGCGGCTATCGAAGCAGGCAATCAAGCTGACGCACAAGCAGCTTACGTTCTAGCAACCTCAAAGCTAGACAAAGCCGCTGATAAAGGCCTATATCATAAAAACAAAGCAGCTCGTCATAAGAGTCGCTTGAGTGCTAAAATCAAAGCACTGGCCTAATACCTATAAAAAAACCGGCACATGCCGGTTTTTTTATATCTTTTCATCGTACTGCAACCTAAAAACTAGCTAAATAGAATTACTAACCACACAACCGCCGCAAAAAACAACGTCAGCATAACAGCAGCAGAACCTAAATCTTTTGCTCGCCCGGAAAGCTCATGATGCTCATGACTAATTCTATCAACAACCGCCTCAACACTTGAATTCAGAGTTTCAACAATCAAAACCATGCCAACGGAAAAAATAAGCAACGCTCGCTCCAGCCCACTATCGCCAAACCAGATAGCAAAGGGCAAAGAAATCAAAAACAAACACACTTCTTGACGAAAAGCTGCTTCGTGCCTCCACTGCGCCTGCAATCCCTGTGATGAATACTTCAAAGCACTCAATACTCGACCTAAACCCACCTTTCCCGGCTTTGCCATGATAACGCCAACCTTTAAATAATAACCAAATCATCGCGATGAATTAATTCTGGCTCACCCTTGTAACCCAAAATATCACCAATACTAGACGACGCCTTACCAAGCAACTTAAGCGTTTCATCGACACTGTAATTCACCAAACCACGAGCAACTAAATCACCTCGCTCATCAACACAAATAACCATGTCTCCGCGAGAAAAAGTGCCCTGGGCATCTTTGACACCAACAGCTAATAAGCTCGTTCCTTCTTTTCGCAACGCCTTTACTGCTCCGTCATCCAAGATCAAAGCACCACGACTCTTTAGATGACCCGCCAACCACTGCTTACGCGCAGCGACTCGACCGCACTCCGGCTGCAACCAAGACCCTAACAACTCACCAGCCGCAGCTCGAACAATGACATTTTCTTCACGACCTGAGGCTATCAAAGTATCAGCCCCTGAACGCGCAGCAAGGCGAGCCGCACGCACCTTGGTCAGCATGCCACCGCTACCTAAAACGCCTGAACCACCACTCGCCATGGACTCTAAACGGTCATCCGATGCTGAAATATAAGATATCAATGTTGCATCTTTATGATCACGTGGGTTTTTATCAAATAAACCCTGCTGATCTGTCAAAATAATTAACACATCCGCTTCGACTAAATTGGCCACCAGGGCCCCCAGCGTATCATTGTCACCAAAACGAATTTCATCGGTTACAACCGTATCGTTTTCATTAATAATAGGCACAACACCGAAACCAAGCAGCGTTCTCAATGAAGAGCGAGCGTTTAAATAACGTCGACGATTAGATAGATCATCATGTGTCAGTAGAATTTGCGCCGTGCACAAGCCATGTTTTTCAAAATGTGACTCATAGACGCCGACTAACTTCATCTGACCAACAGCAGCAGCAGCCTGCAGCTCGTTTATCTGTGTGGGGCGAGAAGAAAAACCAAGGCGCTTCATGCCAGCAGCAATAGAACCAGAAGAGACTAAGACAACTTCCTTCCCTTGCGCTCGCAACTGAGCAATTTGAGCAACCCAAAGACCAATTCGGGCAACATCCAACCCTTGACCATCGTTCGTCAATAAAGCACTGCCTATCTTAACGACGATACGCTTCGCCTTAGCAATTTTTTCTCGCATTTCCATGATACTACCGCTTCCCACCAAACAGATTAGCTAACGTATTCCACTTCAACATCGTAATCGTCTTCATCAAAGTCATCATCGTCCAGCGGTTTACCAGCCTTACGACGCTTCTCACGCAATGACATAATACGATTCCGACCCTCTTCATCGATCAACGTACGTATCGCTTTCTCTTTTTCACGCGCCTCAGCACTCTCAGCCAACAACTCTCGCTGCTCATCCAACGCCGTCATCAGGTCCAGACAAAGAACCTCCGTCCCTTCACCAGAAATTGCAGAAATTCGGTAAGCCTTACCTTCCCAGCCCAACGCATCCGTCACACTTTTACAGCGCGCTTCCAATTCGTCTTCTGGCACCATATCGGTTTTATTCAATACCAACCAACGATCACGCTCTGCCAAAGCAGGGCTAAACTGATGCAATTCATTGACGGCAATCACAGCCGCTTCCGCTGGAGTAATTTCGTCCCAAGGCGCCAAATCGACAATGTGCAGCAAGATACGGTTACGCACCAAGTGCTTCAAAAATCGAATACCAAGACCCGCACCTTCCGACGCCCCTTCAATAATTCCGGGAATATCAGCCACAACAAAGCTCTGATGTTTTTTCACTTTCACCACACCAAGGTTAGGTACCAAGGTAGTAAAAGGGTAATCGGCCACTTTAGGCTTAGCAGAAGAAACCGCTCGAATAAAAGTAGACTTGCCTGCATTAGGCAAACCCAGCAAACCCACATCCGCCAAGACTTTCATCTCTAGCTTCAATGTACGCTCTTCACCTACCGTACCTTTCGTCGTCTGTCTTGGCGCACGGTTAGTACTTGATTTAAATCGAGTATTCCCCAAACCATGATGACCGCCTTGAGCCACTTTTAACGTTTGACCGTCACGAACAAGATCCCCAAGCGTCTCGCCCGTATCGTCATCGATTACGGTCGTTCCAACAGGCACTTTAATCTCAAGATCCGGCCCTTTCGAGCCCGTCATGTCTTGGCCTTGACCCGTCTCTCCACTCTCAGCAATGTATTTTTTCGTAAAACGAAAATCGATCAGAGTGTTTAAGGCTTCATCGGCCACCAGCACAACGCTGCCGCCATTACCGCCATCACCACCGTCAGGACCGCCTTTAGCAACATATTTTTCGCGCCAAAAGCTCAAACAACCATTACCGCCCTTACCCGCTCTTACATAGATACCGGCTTCATCAACAAATTTCACAGATACACCTCTTCGGTGGATTATCAGAATCAACAAACTTTGATTATAGAATTCTTCCAAAAAAAAAGCCCCGCGTCGCGGAGCTTTTTTTAAGTTTTTAGTAAGTGATTAAGCAGCTACGACAGAAACTGTACGACGCTTCAACTTACCTTTCACTTCAAACTTCACTTGGCCTTCAACAACAGCGAACAAAGTGTGATCTTTACCAATTTGAACACCAACACCAGGGTGGAACTGAGTACCACGCTGACGAACAAGAATGTTACCCGGGATCACAACTTGACCACCAAAACGTTTGACACCTAATCGTTTCGACTCGGAATCGCGACCGTTACGAGTACTACCACCCGCCTTTTTATGAGCCATGACTTACTCCTTAAATTTGAATAGTTAGCGCTTAGTTAATACCAGTTATTTTCACTTCCGTGAACCACTGACGATGACCCATACGCTTCATAGAATGCTTACGACGACGGAATTTCAAAATTTTCACTTTGTCTCCGCGACCATGAGCAACAACCTCAGCCGTTACTTTAGCGCCTTCTACAACTGGTGCACCAACTTTAATGTCGTCGCCATTGCATACAAGAAGAATGTCGTCGAATTGAAACACGCCACCTTCTTCAATAGCTAATTTCTCAACTTTAAGGGTTTGGCCTTCTTCTACACGGTATTGCTTACCGCCAGTTTTGATCACTGCAAACATGTTTATCTCCAATAAGATTTATCCGGCTACTGAAATTGAATTTGACCTACGTCTAGTGGCAATAAGTTTCTGGCCTAGTTGGACAAAAATTACTAACCATATGATAGGGAGCAAAATGTGGATAAATCGGACGCGAGATTGTACAAAATCACACCACTCAATACAAGCTAAAAGCAATGTCTTTATACATTTTTCGCATTTTAGGTTGACCCTGACACAAGCCTTACCTAGCATGAGGCACACTTACTGATCAGCGTGAGACTATTTAGCTTCGGAAATTGCATGCAACCTATACAAATACATGACGTTGTGGCCAATGAATTTGGCCAAGTGAACGAGTATATTGTGTCACAACTTAGTAGTGACATCCCTTTAATAGAACAGATCGGCTACTACATCATTAGCAATGGTGGAAAGCGACTGCGGCCACTATTGGTATTATTGGCGGCAAGAGCCAGCGCAGAACTAGATACAACCAAACTTAATCAAGCCATTCAGATGGCAACGATTATAGAGTTCATTCATACTTCGACCTTGCTGCACGATGATGTTGTCGATGAATCCGACATGCGCCGTGGCAAAAAAACCGCTAATGAAGAATGGGGCAATGCACCGAGCGTCTTGGTTGGCGACTTCCTGTATTCTCGCGCCTTTCAAATCATGGTCGATGTTGGCAGCATGCGATGCATGAGTATTTTAGCAAAAACCACCAATATTATTGCTGAGGGCGAAGTTCAGCAACTCATAAACTGCGGCGACCCAGACACATCAGAAGAAAGCTACCTAAAGGTTATTCAGTACAAAACAGCCAAACTGTTTGAAGGCGCAGCACTTTGCGGCGCAGTTATAGCAGATGCAAGTACTGAATTTCAAGAAGCGTTACGACAATACGGCATGTATGTTGGCACCGCCTTCCAGCTCATTGATGACGTCATGGATTACACCAGCACGGCGGAAGAAATGGGCAAAAGTGTTGGCGATGATCTTGCTGAAGGCAAGCCCACCTTACCGTTAATCTATACAATGAAATACGGTGAGAAAGACGCAGTTGAGCGAGTAAGACAAGCCATACTCACAGGTGGACTAGAGCAGTTAGAAACCATCATTAATGACGTGCAAAACTGTGGTGCGATTGAATACACACAGCAAAAAGCACAAGAGCAAGCGGATCTAGCGATCACTGTTATCGCTTCGCTACCAGGTTCTGAATACAAAACGGCACTCATTGCCTTAGCAAATGCATCAGTAAAGCGCCGTAACTAATCTTCCCATTAAAAACCAAACACAGACACATCAAATGTGTTTGGTTTACTTCCTCCCTTTCAACACATTGATCACAGCGTCAGCCGCCATAGTAGTATGCTGCTGCATAAAACAATGCCCTCCCTCGACCTCAACAACATGGATATTTGGGTTACGCTTTGCCGCAAGCTGATAAGCCTCTTTAAAGTAATCAAAGGTGTCTTTGCCCTGAATAATAGTGGTCGGCACAGAAATATTAGCGATCGCCTTCCAAAGTCCTTTTGGATAGCTTGAAAATATTGCGGCTTCCATCCATGGTGGGCACCCCAATTGATAGTGCCCTTTTTCATCTCGCTTAATCGATGAGCTAATATAATCGTCTAGGCAAGCATCCTCCCAGCCTTTAAACGTTCCCCTTTCATAAAAACTGTTTTTTACCTGAGAGAAACTCTCCCATTGAGTACGACGCCGACGAGCTTGCCTTACCAAGGGTATCTGACTTTTCAAGCCCGTTAGTTTTACACCTCGCATCATCCACAATAGTCGAGGAGGAAAGAGTGCGGGATCCAACAAAACCAGACGATCAAAAAGAGAAGGAGTCTTCTCACTCATCAAAGCCGTCATACAACCACCAAAACTGTGTCCAAGGCCAATCAGTTCCGTGTCAGGGAGCCTTGCTCGCTGTACATTCAATGACTCAGTAAAACGAGAGGCCGTCATATTCCAACCGACAAATCGCTCACCAGACGTTGATTCACCATGGCCAGCCGCATCTTGCATGATTAAATTATAGCCATCGAGTTTTTCCAAAAAACGCTGGTATGTCTTTACTGAAAAACCATTACCATGAAGAAAATGAATGGTTGGCTGATTTTTCTCAATCTGACTCAGGTATCCCTGAATGTGATCACTGCCTACTTGATGCTGCCATACGGCTAGGTTTGTATTTTTTTTCACTCTCATAAGCGCTCTCAATCCAGTAAGATATTACCAAAGCAAATATCCTAACAGAAAAAATAAACGGAAATGGTAATAACAAACATGCTCAAAACCTCCTAATCCTCCCTAAATGCTAGAATTAACATAATAATGATCATTTTTTATTCAGGTAATTCGGTTTTTTTCCGTTCAAACATTCATATTAAGGTTCCAAACCGATATAATCAGCTAGATTTTATACTGCAAACTGGACCACATGAATCCACCTGACCATTTTGAGTCATCGGTTGGATGTGGATATAGGACTATAATGACTACAGCTTCATCTTTTGAAAAAGACGAACTATTAAAATGCGGCCACGGAGAAATGTTTGGTGCAGGCAATGCCCAACTTCCTGTCGGCAATATGCTAATGATGGATCGCATAACACATATCTCGACTGATGGCGGGGAACATGGCAAAGGCGAAATTATTGCTGAACTAGACATAAACCCTGATCTTTGGTTCTTTGCATGTCACTTCCCTGGCGATCCAGTTATGCCTGGTTGCCTTGGCTTAGACGCTATGTGGCAGCTAGTCGGATTTTTTCTAGGCTGGAAAGGCAATAAAGGTCGCGGTCGCGCACTTGGTTCCGGCGAAGTGAAATTTACAGGCCAAATCCTGCCAACCGCCAAAAAAGTCACTTTCCATATTCAACTTAAGCGCGTCATTGAACGCAAGTTGGTTATGGGTATTGCAGATGGAAGCGTATCCGTTGATGGACGTGAAATTTACACAGCAAAAGATTTGCGTGTAGGCTTATTCACTTCAACTGATAACTTCTAAAGATTAAGAATGAAAGAGGCACATTTATGCGTCGTGTAGTAGTAACAGGTCTTGGTATTGTCAGTTGCCTAGGTAATGACAAAGAGAGCGTTCTGAATTCCTTGCGCGAAGGCCAATCTGGCATTCGTTTCGCTGAAGATTACAAAGAATACGGTTTTCGTAGCCATGTTTGTGGTCGTATTGACTTAGATGCAAGTAATATTGATCGTAAGATTCGCCGCTTTATGGCTGATGCTGCGACTTATGCTTATGTATCTATGCAACAAGCGATTATAGATTCAGGCCTGTCAGAAGACCAAGTATCTAACGTACGTACAGGCTTAGTGGCTGGTTCTGGCGGTGCATCTGCTCAAAACCTAGTTGACTCTGCCGATACATTACGCGAAAAAGGCGTTAAACGCGTCGGTCCATACCGTGTCACTCAGACAATGGGAAGTACGGTTTCAGCTTGTTTAGCGACACCTTTTAAAATCAAAGGGGTTAACTATTCAATCACTTCTGCCTGTTCGACCAGTGCCCACTGTATTGGTAATGCCATGGAATTAATCCAACTTGGCAAGCAAGACATTGTCTTTGCTGGCGGCGGCGAAGAAGAAAGCTGGGCTCAGACTTGTATGTTTGACGCTATGGGCGCTCTATCTTCTAAATATAACGAAACACCAGAAAAAGCGTCTCGCGCATACGATGCAAACCGTGATGGTTTTGTTATCGCTGGCGGTGGCGGCATGCTCGTTATTGAAGAGCTTGAACACGCTAAAGCACGTGGCGCGAAAATCTACGCAGAGTTGGTAGGTTATGGCGCAACGTCTGATGGCTACGACATGGTAGCACCATCTGGTGAAGGCGCAGTACGTTGTATGCAGATGGCAATGAGCACAATTGATGGTGATATTGACTACATCAATACTCATGGTACAAGTACTCCTGCTGGCGACATGAAAGAGCTTCAAGCGGTTAACGAAACATTTGGTGACAAAATCCCATTGATTAGCTCCACTAAATCCTTGTCAGGTCATTCTCTTGGTGCGGCAGGCGTTCATGAAGCTATTTATTGTTTGCTAATGATGGAGAACAAATTCATCGCAGCTTCTGCAAACATAGATAACCTTGATCCAGCAGCTGGCAACATTCCTGTTGTGATGACTCGTAAAGACAATGCAGACCTAAATCTGGTTATGTCTAACAGCTTTGGTTTTGGTGGTACGAACGCCAGCTTAGTATTCAAAAAATACCAAGCATAGAAATTTAAGCTCACAAAAAAGCCGCATTCATTGATGCGGCTTTTTTTATGCTTTTAAACCTGACTCTGTAATCTTTTAATCTAAAAAAGAAAATCATTTCCTTTTGGAAGTTTGGCCATCTCAGTACGCATCCAAACATCCATTTCGTCGTGCAGCTGAGATGTTTTTTTCCCTTCAGATTCAATAATAGGGCCGATAACAACACGAATCGAACCCGGAAACTTACGCCACCGCTTACCAGGCCAAACGTAACCAGCATTGTGCACAACAGGTAATATTGGCACATTAGCAGACGTCGCTAACATCGCCGCGCCTTTATTAAAGGCTTGCTCTTCATTCGGCGCTATTCTGGTGCCTTCAGGAAAAATCAAAACAGAACGTCCATCTTCTAAACGCTCTTTACCCTGACTAATAATCTGCTTGAGCGCGTTGGTTCGCTGAGACCGATCAATCGCAATCGGTTGAACCATACGCAACCCCCACCCAAAGAAAGGCACAGCCAACAACTCTTTTTTTAACACCGTAGAAATTGGCGCCATCAGCACCTGCAATACATACGTCTCCCATTCGCTTTGATGATTTGCCACCAGCACAAATGGACGATTTTTATTAATATGCTCAAGCCCAATAATCTCAACTTTCACCCCACACACAACACGAAAGACGAACAACAAACCTTTGTTGTGTATGTTTAATACCGGTTGGCGATAATTTTTGGGCAACAACACGGTTGCGAAAGGCGCAAGCGCACCAAACAAAATAGTTGAGAACGCATAATAAACAAAAAAGATGATTGAGCCGATCCACGACCTTAATGACTCTACAATGCTCATTGACCAACGCCCCCCACGGCTACTTATTCAAATATTTTTGCTGCTGCTTTAATGGATTGGCATACATTGCCAACACGGTTTCTCTAAGGTTTTCTGGGCAACGTTCAAGATAACTTGAGAATGCACTGTCTGTTGAAGGCTCTCCTTTTTGCAACGCTAAAGCCGCTTCATGCGTAGATTGAATCGCATAATGCGTGATAATTTGACGATCCACTTCGGCAACAAATTCTTCTGGCGTTTCAAAACCATCTTTAATGACATCACCGAACGTCACAACAACCTTACCTTTCTGGCCGACTATTCCGTTTTTAATACTGTCTATGTCTTCAAATTCTGCTTTTTCATAATTGCCTGTGGTCGATTTTTGATGCAACTCATTCGCCTTATCAAAGGCACACGGATCGTATTCATAAGAAATAGAAACAGGCACTATTTTCAAATTTGCCATGGCATCAGCAAACGGTTTTTTCTCTTTCTTCTGACTCATGTAAAACATTTTGATGATCGCAGGGTCCGTTTGATCAAGGCCATCTTTTGCTCGTCCTTCTTTTTGAGCAATCCAAATATTGCATTGATCCTGCATTAAAGAATGAGTGATATAGCCCGAAAGCTGCCCAAAAGCCGCCATCATTTCACGAATGCCATTGGCAGAGCGCTTCACAATAAAGCTCTTATTCAACCGCATAAGATCCGACACAAAAGGACGACGTAACAGGTTGTCACCGATCGCAATGCGCACTGTATTTAAACCCGCTAAATACAATCCATAGTTCACGAAAGCAGGGTCCATCGCGATGTCCCTATGATTTGATAAGAACAAGTAGCCTGTGCTTTTATCGAGCTTTTCAATGCCCCGATATTCCACATTAGAGGTGGTGGTTTTGATCATCCGCTCCATGTAGTTCGCAACAATTGTCTGAAATTCATGAACATTCGTAATTTTGG
This sequence comes from Marinomonas maritima, assembly GCF_024435075.2. Lineage (NCBI taxonomy): Bacteria > Pseudomonadati > Pseudomonadota > Gammaproteobacteria > Oceanospirillales > Oceanospirillaceae > Marinomonas > Marinomonas maritima. The sequence goes on from NZ_JAMZEG020000004.1 coordinate 247,987, forward strand.
AAATTTGGCGTTTTAGAAAAAACTTAACACCAAATGCCAATGGTCCTCTTAAAAACGTGGGCCATTGGGCAAATCGAAAGCCAATAATAGTATTAACAAAGTCTGGTGTTTCAACCAAATTATGCAGCACCTCGGCGACCTCATCGTCGTTATAGGGGCGTATATCGTGAAACTGATCCATTTAATTTTCCGTCAGTAAAAACTGTTTTGTTTATTGTTATAAAAATGCCAAATTATAGGGTCTGAATATCAAACCCTAATGCTTCTAATTCTGCACGTTTTGACGTGGATGTTACCACGGCAGTATTTTCATTCTCTTTGGTTAAATACGTCTTAGCCACTTGCTTCAATTGAGCAATAGTCACGGCTAAAATTTTGGCACGAAACGCTTCTCGATACGCCAAACTACGACCATGTAGATGGACATAAAAGTCGCTTTGCGCTTCACCAGCAGGTGATCCAGGTTTGTCCATAGAGCCAATTACACCAAGAATAGCCTCTTCAAGCGCTTCTTCTGTGTGCGCCTCATTCTGCATCCACTCAATCGAAGCATCAAAGTCCGACAGGGTTTCAGTCAAACGCGGGTCACGATAAGAGTAAAAGCGAAAAGCACCCGTACTACCATCAAAACTCGCACCACCACCGTAAGCACCACCTTGCTCTCGAATCACTCGATGCAAAAAGCCATTACGCAAAAAACCACCCAATACAGTCAACGCTGCAACATCAGGATGATCCCCACATGCAGTGCGAAACGCTTTACTGCAAAAGCTTACCTGAGTAGATGTTAACCAAGCAATATTCACTTTAGAATCCACAGGCACTAATGAAAATTTCGTCACTTCACTGCCAATTGGCAAGTCTGCGAAAACAGCCTGAACATCGCTCAATATACTCGCCTCGTGCTGCGGTTCAGCTACCAAGAGAAGCTGTTTATTCGCCAGCAATAATTTAGCATGTAAGCGCTTAAATACTGCCAACACACGATCAACGGCGCTGCCATCGGCTTTCATGGAATCATCTAAGGCAATTGCCGCACGAATACCGGACATTCCGCCCCATTTTTCTTGTTGCGCCGCTAACCCAGAAAGCGCACTCGCTGCCGCAGTCATCGCCAGAGAGTGACCTTGTCCTGTGATAGATTGCTCACGGCGAGCACGACGTTGAGCAACCAGCTCTTTGACTCGACTTACTTCATCAAAACGAACATTTAGCATGGTGTCTTTAAGCAATTCACTCATGGCTCTGACATTTGGCACTAACGCTTTAGATGACAAAATAAAATAACCATTTAACGCTTGTCGGTCTTCAATGGTGGCACGAATGGAATTGGAAGCACCCAAACCACCACAAACCAGAGCCTGACGCTCTTGAACGATTAAATAGTCTTCTTCACCAATACCTAATTCTGTCATCATCGAAGAAAATAAAGGCAAATACTCTATTTCCTCTTCATTCAGTTCCGGTAAATCTATTACCAATTGCTGGTATACCAAACCATTGGTGCCTTGAGGGTAAAATGTAATTGGTAAATCACCTGATACTTTTTCATTTTCGTATTCAGGCAAACGAGCAGGGACATCTTCCAAGCCCACTTTTGGTAAAATACTCATATCATCAACTTGCGATTGACGCGCTTTTAACGCGGCACTGCGAGCTACAATCTTAGCTTTATCTTCATCAGACAACGCCGCTTTAATTTTGCTTAGCCGATCCGTTTCAGCCTGATTTCGACGTGCTTCTAATGCATCATCAGGACTCAATGTGATCGATACACGATGTGCGTTTGACAATAATAAGGTTTCAATAAGGTTTGGAATGTATTGTGTATCACGCACTTTTTCGCGCATGGCATCGATAACCGGATCTAAATCCAGTTGAGCAATAACATCACCATCGTGCACAGCGGTCGACAACCCAGCCAAGATCAGCTGCAACCCATATGGATAGCTACCACCACCCACTTCACGTTGACTCAATTCCAATTGATGTAACATGGCGTCTACCGATTCTTGCGGCACACCATTTTTTGCGATGTCTTCCAGCGTAGTTAAGATCAATGCCTCGACTTTTTCCGCATCATCACGTTTCACACCTTCTAAGCCACACATAAAGCTCATTTCTTTATTGCTGTCTTCAAGGCCACATAATGGTGACGGCGCACGACCAAGATCACTATTTTCTAATACCCGAAGCAAAGGCGAAGCACTGTTATCCAACAATACACTCGAAAGTAGTTGCGCTTCGAATTGCTGGTTTAAGTCGGTACTTTCACCCAGCAACCAACCAACCACCACATGACTGCCATCTTCTTTCACCTCATCTGCAGCATAACCTTCTTCGACACGAACCGGAGAGAAATAACGCTTGGCATTCGGCACACTCACTTGCGTCTCTAAGCGTTCAAATCGGCTTAAAACTTTATCTTCAAATTCGGCTTGCAAGATCTCCGCTGGAATATCACCAAACGTCATAAACACCGCATTAGAAGGATGATAATGCGTACGGTAAAATGTCAACAAATCCTGATAAGATAAATCTGGAATATCCGTTGGCTCGCCACCGGAATTAAAATGATACGTATTATTCGGGAACAAGTATTTGGTCAAAGTTTGCCACAAGACAGACGTCGTCGAACTCATTGCGCCTTTCATTTCATTAAAAACAACCCCTTTGAAAGTCAAATCCGACTCAGCATTGTCAGGTTCAGCAAACTCTAAGCGATGTCCTTCTTGAGAAAAATCCAGTTCATCTAAACGAGAAAAGAACACCGCATCCAAATACACGCCCAGTAGGTTATGGAAATCTTTCTTATTCTTACTCGCAAACGGATAAGCCGTCCAATCTGAAGACGTAAAAGCATTCATAAAGGTATTCAACGAACGTCGAATCATCATAAAGAAAGGATCACGCACTGGAAAACGTTCAGAGCCACACAATACGGTGTGCTCAAGAATATGTGCCACACCACAAGAGTCGGTTGGAACGGTTTTTAAACCGACCAAAAAAACGTTTTCATCATTCTCTGATGCGATATGAAAATGCTTAGCACCCGTTATAGTGTGCTCAAACTCTTGAACGGTAACGTTAAGAGCGTCGATAAACTCACTGCGAAGAAATGTAAATGCAGGATGGTGCGCGGTGCGGTTTGCCATTCTCTACCTCGATAGGATTGTGAATACGATAATTACAATGTTTTGGGGCTGCTTGGATACATTCAAGACAGCAAAGTGGCGAAATTATAGCAAAAATATGCTATTTACTGCACGAACTAACGTGAACGCTTCCTTTTTAGGCACAACATAACACTAGCGTTTTTGGTGCTTTTCCCAATCTTCCAAACGGGCTTTTTCTGTTTTTTTGAACAAAACATAAACGGCGCCTAGACCACCATGGTGTCGCTGCGCACTGTGAAAAGCCATCACCACGTCTAGATCTCTAAGCCATTTATTTATATAGCTTTTAATCATAGCCTGATTTTCTGGTTCTGGCGTTCGATCGCCCTTTCCATGCACTATAATCGCCACACGAATATCATGGCGCATACAGTCATCCACAAATTGATACACCTGTTCACGCGCTTGGGCCACGGTATGTCGATGTAAGTCTAAGCGTGATTCAATACCGTACTTACCTTGCCGAAGGCGCTTGAACACGCCATCTTGAACACCAGAACGCTTGTATTCCAGAACATCATTTGGCTCTACTTTTTCAATGTAGTCTTGCGATAAATGATTTTTATCCGCTTCTTTCGCGATTAATGCCGACTTTTGACGAACCTCAAAGTCCACTCGCGGACCTTTCTTAGCAAGGTACACTTCGCTTTTTTTAAGTGGCTTAATACCCGCTACTTCTTGAGCAAACAAAGACGTTTCATCTTCGTCGTTCACAACCTAATACCTCTTTGATTAATCAACGCCTTGATTATATGAGTACAAACAAAAAAAGGCTCCTAAATAGGAACCTTTTTTGTTTCAAGCCGACATCCAACATAGCAGGGCAGCAACATTGATCAAAGCCAAACAATACATCCGCTTAGTTACAACATCTTGAATGTGCAGAATTGGATGGCTAGTAGCAGCTCTAAAAAACTAACGACCGTTAGGCTTCAAGGTCACAGTATGACGATGAGGCAAGCCGTTGATTTTCGCGCTCAATGTGCTTATAAAATGTCAGATCTTTTAAATTTTGTGCGGCCTCTTCATCTATAACAATCATAACGTGTTGATGCATTTGTAATATCGAGGCAGGACAACTGGCAGCGACAGGCCCTTCAATGGTGTTTCTGATTGCTTCAGCTTTATTGGAACCTGTTGCCAGTAAAATTATTTCACGTGATTCCAATATCGTTCCAATACCCATGGTAATTGACAAGCTAGGCTGAAATTCATCAACAGCGAAAAAGCGCTTGTTCGCAGCAATCGTATCTTCTGACAATGCCTTAATACGAGTTCTACTGGCGAGACTTGAACTAGGCTCATTAAATCCAATATGACCGTTACTCCCTACCCCTAACAGCTGTATATCAATACCGCCTTTCTCTTTGATTTTCTTTTCGTATTCAGCACAGGCTAACATTGGATCGGAAGTGATACCTTTTGGCAAAAAGGTATCTTCTTTATTAATGTCTATATGATCAAAAAAGTAATGATTCATAAAGTGGCGATAGCTTTGCAAGTGGGTACCAGAAAGTCCTAAATATTCATCTAAATTAAACGTCGTCACATTTTTATAACTTACTTTTTTTTGCTCATTGGCCTGAATAAGCTGCTTGTATAATCTGATAGGCGTCGAGCCAGTCGCCAAACCCAATACGCTATGCGACTTTTTATTGAGTAATGCAATAATATGATTCGCGGCGAATTCAGCGACGGCTTGAGCATTTTTCAAAACGACTATGCGCATAATAACTCTCTATAAATTCATTCCAACGTTATACGCCAGATACGTTCCAACAAGACTCAGACGAACCATAATCAATAACAAAAAGAGGTCAATATGTTAATTGTATTCATTTTTTCGGTATTGATAGGTTCCCTTTTTTCTTGCTAATTTCTATCGTAGTTCGCTGCAATTTCACACCCTAGCAGGGCTGCCTGATCATCTTGTAGTATATAAATGGGAAACTGACGCATTAAGTCGCGCTGACGGCCTTTAGCTAAAAAACAATCGAAAAAGCCTGAACCTTGCAACCAAGGCGCCATGGCACGAGTAACGCTACCAGACAAAAATATTCCACCCTTAGGTAAAAACGCCAACGCAAGATCGCCAACGGTACGAGCATAAATGTGGACAAACGTTTGCATTGCTTTTTCAGCCATAGGGTCTGTCTTATTCAACGCGGCGGAAGAAATACTCTGAGCATTAATATGTAAGGGTTTATACGCATTTTTTTGGCAATGCCATTGATAAATCTGTTCGATACCAAGACCCGAAAGCGCACGTTCAACGGATGCCCTTTCACGTCCTTGGGCCAAATATTGCCACAAATCAAATTCATCCTGAGTCTCTACCGTTAGCGTCATATGTCCAACTTCCATCGCCTTAACATGATGATCACCATTGGCGGCTTGAGTTACAATAGCCGCATTGAACCCTGTGCCTGCACCAACAACCACTCGAGGGCCATTTTTTCCTGAAATTGACGGCCCGGCGAGATGCTGCAATTGCTCAGATTTTAATGCCGACAACCCGTACCCTAACGCTTCTAAGTCATTAATAAAGCGAACATCTTGCGCACCAGACACCGCGGATATGCTTTTGATAGTAAAGCGCCAATCATGGTTAGTCAGGACAATTTCTTCCCCATAAGTCGGGGCTGCCAAAGCCAGAACAACCTGTTTACAGGACTCAATTCCTTGATTCTGAAAATAGCGTTGAATGAGAACTTCAGGACTACTCGCACCGCTATTTGGAAAGGCTTCATAGCTGTCAGATAAAATGCCATGGCCTTCTTTAGCCAAAACAAAACGAGTATTCGTTCCACCGATATCAGCAAGTAAAGTAAAACTCACAGGCGCACCTCAGATTCAGGGTCAAAATAAGAAACTCGGGACATGTCAAACGCCAAATCAACTGACTGACCAGCAACGACTTCAGACTGACCATGCAGACGAGCAATGACTTCACCTTGACTAACTTTGATCACTGCATAAGTATCAGATCCCGTAGGCTCGACTACATTAAGCAGACAGGTTCGAAGTTCCTTCCTATCGCCGTCAGGTACACGGTCGGTAATTGCCTCAGGGCGAATCCCAAATAACACATGGCGGTTAACCGACTTTAGTAAAGTCGCGGGTGGTAAAGCATCGTGCAAGATTAGATCAGGCTGCCCATCGGGTCGGGCGATACAAATATCCAAACCGCCTGAGTGATATGTTACCTGTGCATGTATTAGATTCATTGCCGGAGCACCCATAAAATCTGCAACAAAGGCATTAGCGGGGTAATCGTACACCTCTCGAGGGGTTCCTATTTGCTGTATTACGCCACCGCGCATAACCACGATACTCGTCGCCAACGTCATCGCTTCGATCTGGTCATGAGTAACATAAATGATAGAAGCGCCTAATTTCTGATGCAGCCGCTTGATTTCAGTACGCATAGTAAAGCGCAGTTTCGCGTCCAGGTTGGAGAGAGGTTCATCAAACAGGAATAATTGAGGCTCCCGCACCAACGCTCGACCCATGGCAACACGCTGACGCTGTCCACCAGACAGTTGAACGGGCTTACGATCCAATAAATGAGCCATATTCAACATATCAGCAACCCGCAAAACAGCCGCTTCACGGGTTTCGCGGTCAATACCTCTTACATCTAATCCATAGGCAATATTGTCAGCGACGGTTAAGTTTGGAAACAACGCATAGGATTGAAACACCATAGCAATGTCGCGTTTCGCTGGCGCCATATTGGATACATCTCGATCTGCAATCTCCAAAGTACCCGACGTTATTTCCGTCAGCCCACCAATACAACTAAGCAAAGTAGATTTACCACAGCCGGAAGGGCCAACTAAAACAAGAAACTCACCTTTTGGCATGGTCAGATTAATGTCTTTCAAAATCTGAGTCTGATCGTAACTTTTAGTAAGATGACTCACCGTCAGAATAGGTGCATCCTTTTTACTAGAATCATAAGTTTTGGTTATTTGAGACATTCTAATTATCCTTTGACACTGCCCGCCGCAAGGCCGGACACGATGAAACGTTGAAAGCACATTGCGACAATCGCAGGAGGCAGTGATGCAAGAACACCCACAGCCGCAATAACGCCATAGTCAGTCACTCGACCAGCGGTAAAGTCGGCAATGGCGACAGGCAGGGTTTTAGCGGTTAGATCACTGGTAAAAATCAGGGCATAAAAGAACTCATCCCACGCAGCTAGAAATGACAGCATAAAGGTTGCTGCAATAGCAGGTAACGCCAATGGTAACACCACACGACGCAACGTATAAAAGGTGCTGGCGCCCTCTACCATGGACGCTTGATCCAATTCAGCAGGTATAGCGTCGAAATTACTTTTCATCAGCCACGTTGCGAATGGCAACAACATCGCACAATAAACGATGGCTAACGCGGTCGAACTGTTTAGTAGGCCAACCGAGCCAAAAATGTCATAAAGCGGCAACACATACGTAATCGGTGGCATCATAATTGTTGCCAAAAAACCAAACAACAAAAGCAAAGATGCGCCACGACGAGAGAATGCAAACGCGGCGGGCACGGCCACTATAAGCGCCAGTAACGTCGCCGTAAGAGCTGTCATGAGGCTGTTTCGAAGGGCCATTAAAAAACGCTCGCCGCTCCCTGACTGAATATTCAAAAGATCGCCATAGCGCGAAAGATCTATTTCGCTGGGCCACCAAATAAGAGGTTTGGCCGTTAGTTCTGACGCGCTTGATACACTCATAATCACTAACCAGACTAAAGGAGCCAATGTAAAGGCCGCCAAAAGAACAGATAAAGCAATCAATCCAAATGTCTGAAGGGTGGTATTTTTCATTTACATATTACCCCTGCACCTGACGACGTGCGCCTATATAGTAGATTGTAATTAGTACCGCACTAATAGCGGCCAAAAGTACCGCGTAGGAGGCACCACTTCCCGATCTGAGATAGCTAAAGTATTCCTGATAAACAAAGAAACTGGCTGTTTTAGTGCTATCTGATGGACCACCACGGGTCATGACGTAGACAATATCAAACACCCGGAAGGCTTCAATTGTCCTAAGGATCAGCACCACCAGAAGCGGTCCGAAGATCCAAGGTAACGTAATCGTTCGAAAACGACGCCATGGACCTGCCCCTTCAATTCGTGACGCTTGAAGCAAGTCCGCCGGTACGGTTTGCAATGCAGCAAGTGCGATGTAGGCTACCAATGGAAAGTTCTTCCAAACATCGGCAAAAATTATCATATTTAAAGCGCGGTCTGGGTCACCCAACCAGCTCTGATATTCAGTAATAATGCCCATTTGCCAAAGCATAGAATTTAATGCCCCATATTCAGGGTGATAAATTAATCGCCACATCACAGCATTGACAATCGTTGGCACCGCCCATGGCAAAATGATCAATACACGTAAAATGTTTCGTCCTGGAAATTTTTGGTTAAGCAATAAAGCAACCCCAACACCCAAAATACCTTCAGCACCTACAGACGTAAGTGTGAAATACATTGTTCGCCCCAGCGCTTCAATAAAATCAGGATCAGTCAGCGCATAAATATAGTTCTCCAGACCGATCCAACTGATCGGTTTGGTGATAGCTGTAATACGCGTATCGGTAAAACTGAGCCACAAAGTCTGGACAAACGGCACGAGGGTAACCAACCCAAGTACCACTAGAGCAGGGCTTAGCAGCACCCACTTTTCTAACGATTTTTTTATTATCATAATAATTCAGGTTCCCGATACACGATTTTTAACTTTAGCGAATGCGCGATACACGCTTGGCCGCATCAGCCAATGCATCGTCTGTCGACTCCTGACCTAATAAGATACTGTGTAAATGCTTTTGCAGTATGTTTGACACTTCAGTGTAGGCAGGTACAACTGGACGCGGTGACATAACAGCAATGGCTTTACTTGCTGCTGCAACCAACTCCTCCTGACCATTTGTTACTGACGCCACACTATATGAATCCTTCCATACTGGCAGACTAAGCTTGGCATAATTTTCCTGAACGTTTTTCGAGGTTAAATACGAAATAAGAGCCCAAGCTTCATCCTGATGTGGACTGTTTGAAGGGATGCCTAGGCCCATTGACCCGTTGACAGCAGAAGCCGTAGAAATACCCTCCACACCTGGAGCCGGCATCACACCCACTTTACCTGCTACCTTACTTTCGGTAGGGTCATTAACCAGAGCATTCATATAAGTCCAATTCATCGCAAACGCCGCTTCTCCGTTCGAAAATACGCGACGCACATCTTCCTCGAAATACTCAGTTGAAGCTGGATTTGTAAGCCCGTCATTTAATGATGTGACCATGTAGTCAATCGCCGCTCGTGCACCACCTTGATCAAAGGCTGGCTTGCCGTCTTTGAAAAAATGTCCGCCATTCGCCGCAACCAATGTCGTGTAATCACAAATCATTGCTTCAGATTGAGACCAGCTCCAAACCAAAGGGTACTCAACAACCCCTTTATCTTTAAGAATACGCGACTGTTCCATTACCTCTGCCCAAGTCGTAGGAGGTGTTTCTATCCCTGCTTGCGCGAGTAACTCACGGTTAAAAAATAAGTACTTTGTGTCTAGAATCCACGGCATACCATAAATACGGTCGTTATAAGTAACCGTGGTCCATGCACCATCAAAAATTTTGTTGCCTACATTTTTGGGGACACGACTGGTTAAATCGGTTAGGAATCCACCCTCAGCAAATTCAGCAGGCCAAACAACATCGTACAAAACAACGTCATATCCACTGTCGCCAGCGGCAGCAGACGTAATAATTTTATCGTGTAACGCTTCATAAGGAACAAACTCTAGCTCGACTGTAATGCCAGAGTTATTTTCCTCAAACGTTGTAACCATTGCCTTTACATCTTCTTCACTATAAGCCGCTTGGCTCATAAATAGCGCATTAAGCTTGGTGTCTGCTGCCGCGGCAGAAGTCATCAACGCCAAAGCTAATGCCGACACAGGTAGTAGTAGTTTTTTATTTTTTATCATTTTACGTCCCCATTTTCGTGTTAGAAGCAAACAAGATCGCGCATTTTTTTTATTTTGTCAAATTGATTTAATAAATAAACCAACTAATATAGGCATCACCAATTAGGTAGAAATAGAGAGAGAAATGGATACTATAGCCAAAGAAGTTACACCACGAATGTCGGGGACAAACCTAATCAAGGCCAAAGACCACAACAGCGCCGTGGTTTTGGATCTTATTCGTACTCAAGGCCCTTTATCCCGTGCTGATATTGCAAGATCGACATCGCTATCGCGACAAACTGTACAAAATATCGTCGCTAAATTAGATGAATTAGGAATGGTTGATATGCGTTCGGGGATCGCTGTTGGGCGAGGCCATCCAGGAGTTCGTGTATCGATGAAACGAAACGCAGCCCATTTCTTTGGCGTTCAAGTGGATCGCACTTGGGTGAATTTTGTACTGACGGATGTATTTGGGCAAATTGACTGGAGCCTAAATTTACCCTTGCACGAGCAAAATATAGAGAGCATTCATCGTACTATTGTTCAAGGTATATCCATAGGAAAACAAACAACGAAAAGTTTGGCACTCAACATATTAGGCTGCGGCATCGCAGCGGCAGGGCCTTTCGATGTTGATAATAATCAATATAGCCCAACAAGCTTTAGCGAGCTGGGCACACCTGATTCATTGGCGTATTTGAAGGAGGTTCTAGCGTTACCTATTGCCTTAAGTAATGATGCAAACGCTGCTGCAATGGGTGAAGAATTACATGGAAATCATGGCGGTCAAACAGATTTTGCTACATTACACTTTGGTGCAGGCTTGGGCTCTGCATTAATCATAGACGGTACTATTTACCAAGGTGCTTATGGCAATATAGGCGAAATTGGACATATTCAAGTCGACCCAACGGGATCTAAATGTCATTGCGGTCGAAACGGGTGCCTAGAGCAATATTTGTCTTATGATGCACTATGTCGTGAGCTGACTTTATCATCAGACGAGCCAAAGAGTTATGACATTATCCGAACATTAATCGACTCTCGTTCTGCTGAATTGATGCGTTGGGTTGCACCTGCGGCCCTACGGCTTCGACAATCCTTACAAATTCTGGACGCCCTTTTGTCGCCTGCTGAGATTATTATTACGGGGACAGCACCTGATGAGTTACTGCAGCTATTAATGGAAGCAGCACGACCTTACCCCATCAGAATTGGGTCAAATAAAGAAATTATTGTACTCCGTGGAAACACAAGCGAGTGGTCAATCGCAGTAGGCGCTGCCGCGTTAGCTCTCAACACGCAATTTGCTCCATCCATGTCACGACTGATGCTATAAAGGCACTGACAAGCATCAATCTACGCAAAAAAAGGCCTCTAAAATAGAGGCCTTCAGCTTAAGATTAACAATTATGAATCTTGTATATCCTAAAACGGAATATCGTCGTCAAAGTCATCAAAGTTTGGTGCTTGCTGAGGTTTCGGCTCAGGTGCTTTTGGCGCTGGCGCACGTTGCGGAGCGGCCTGTTGAGGAGCGCGTTGTTGTGGTGCTTGAGCAGGCGCTTGTTGAGGGGCATTACCCCAGCTACCAAAAGACTGCGGCGCAGCTTGTTGTGGTGCTGGCGCTTGCTGTGGAGCCTGACCGTAACCGCCAGCTTGAGGCTGGTTAAAACCTTGTGGCGCTTGTTGTGGTGCCGCAGCTGGCGCTTGCCCGTAACCACCTTGCTGAGGTGCTGCTTGTTGTGGCGCATTGCCATAACCGCCTTGTCCACCGGCGGCATCATACCCGCCTTGCTGACCTGCGTTGCCGCCATCTCCACGACCATCTAATAATTGCATTTCGTTAGCGACGATTTCTGTAGTGTAGCGTTTAATGCCGTCTTTTTCCCATTCACGAGTACGCAACGAACCTTCAACGTAAACTTTCGAACCTTTTTTGATGAAATCACCCGCAATCTGACCCAATCGGAAATTGCCGCGATCCATAAAGGCCACTCGGTGCCATTCAGTACGTTCTTGCATTTGACCGGTTTGCTTATCACGCCAGCTTTCCGATGTCGCGATGTTTACATTTGCAACCGCTGCACCCGATGGCATAAAACGCACTTCGGCATCATTGCCTGCGTTACCAATCAAAATTACTTTGTTTATTCCACGCGCCATGACGTTGTTCTCCACTAAAAGATAGAATAAGGTTTTTAAAGAGTCACTTGTGGTGCCAATCGCATCAAAGTGTCTTTATCTAATAATTTTTTATCGACTTTAAGATAAGCAGTTTGCTCATCTTTGAAAATTTGCATGCCTTCCACTCCTTGGATTTCAGAAAGTTGATCCGCCAATTTCGATACTTCTTCATCCGTCATGTTGGGTAAGCTAAACGCTAGACTGCTTAATTGACGAGGAGCTGGTTGAGCGACACCGACCATCGACCAAACCAAAAACATCACACCAACAACCCAAAAGACGCCACTGCTTGAATGGGTTTGTAGCAACCAACCGCCACCAATACCACCCAAAAAGGACCCCATAAATTGGTGAGTAGAAAACACGCCCATTGCCGTGCCTCGGTAACCAACAGGGGCCAATTTACTAATCAGTGAAGGCAATGTCGCTTCTAATGAATTAAAGCCGACAAAATAGGCCCACAACAAAACGCCAAAGACCCAAAGATAAGGAGCCCATTGTAACAATATTGAACTTACACCCAACAAAATAAGCACCGCGACGAGCACACCTTTCATTTTGCCTTTTGATTCAGCAATAACCACTAATGGTAACATACCTGCAAAAGCAAAACCCATGATGGCAAGGTATAACCAGCTGTGTTGCGACAGTGGCAAACCAAATTGATCTATCAACAACCCAGGAACGGTCACAAACAGAGCGGTTAAACTCGCGTGTAACAGCAGCACACTGACGTTTAAAAAACGTAATTTCGAGTCTTTTAGGACAATTCCTAGCGCCACAAGACTCGGTGTCGTGTCCCGTCGAAAGGTATGCTGAACAATATTAGGCACCGCGAAAACAATCAAGATTATGCCCAGTAAAGATAAAGCAAAAGAAAGGTAGAAGAGACCAGAAAGGCCAACCAAAGCAAAAATCCAAGGCCCTAATACCAAAGACAACATGAAGGAAGCCCCGATGCTAATACCCACGATTGCCATTGCTTTTGTACGGTTTTGTTCCCTCGTCACATCGCTTAGCAGTGCCATCAAGGTACTGGCAATTGCACCCGCGCCCTGAACAGCTCGACCCAGTATCAATACCATAATATCATTAGCATTCGCACAAATTAGGCTGCCAATTGCAAACAATAAAAGACCGATGATGATCACGCGTTTACGGCCTATTTTATCGGACCACATTCCCATCGGAATTTGCAGACTCGCTTGCGTAAGTCCATATATACCAATAGCAGTGCCAATCAAAGCCGCATCTGCTCCCGTTAATCCGTCAGCCGCTACACCGATAACAGGCAAGATGAGAAATAAACCTAACATTCTAAATAAATAGATCAGCGCTAAAGCAAGGACAGAACGACGTTCAAGTAGATCCATAAGGAAGTTACAACCACTTAACTTAAGGGATTAAGAAAAAAGATATTCATTTTATAGAAAATACCGTTGAAGCTCCATTTCAACTACTGTAAAAATAGACAGTTATTTAATTTACTAGCAGATTTTTCTGTTGATCGACGTCACATTGGAGACTCATGGATACCATTACCATACGCGGGGCCCGCACTCACAATCTTAAAAATGTGGACCTAGACATCCCAAGAGACAAACTTGTGGTGATAACTGGCCTATCAGGCTCAGGTAAATCCTCGCTCGCCTTCGATACTTTATACGCCGAAGGGCAACGCCGTTATGTAGAATCCCTCTCAACATACGCTCGTCAGTTTTTATCTATGATGGAAAAGCCTGACATTGACCACATTGAAGGTCTGTCTCCAGCGATCTCTATTGAGCAAAAATCAACCTCGCATAACCCTAGATCAACCGTCGGTACAATAACAGAAATTTACGATTATCTGCGACTGTTATTTGCCCGAGCAGGACAACCTCGCTGTCCAGATCATGGTGAACCTTTAGAGGCGCAAACCATATCACAAATGGTCGATAAAGTTATATCGCTACCAGAAGAAACTAAAATGATGCTGCTTGCTCCTATCGTTAAGGATCGAAAAGGTGAGCACTTACATACTATTAGCGACCTGCTTTCAAAAGGCTTTATTCGAGCACGCATTGATGGCATCGTCGTGGATTTAGACGACGCACCGACTTTAGAAAAAAATAAAAAACACACTATTGAAGTTGTCATTGACCGCTTTAAGGTACGGTCGGATCTACAATTACGTCTAGCCGAGTCCTTTGAAACCTGTCTTGGTTTATCCGATGGCATTGCCAAAGTCATCAACATGGATGATGACAAAGAAGAGTATATTTTTTCCAGTAAATTCGCCTGTCCAGTTTGTGGGTACAGCTTAACGGAACTAGAGCCCCGCCTTTTTTCTTTTAACAACCCAAACGGTGCTTGCCAAACTTGTGATGGACTTGGTACTCATCAAATGTTTGATCCAGATAGAATCATTCATGATGAAACGCTGACTTTAGCAGAAGGAGCAATTCGTGGCTGGGGACGACGTAGTATTTTCTACTACCAGCAACTCACCGCCTTAGCAAAGCACTATAGTTTCGATATCGAGTCAAAATATCAGGACATACCAGAGGATTTTAAAAAACGTATATTACAAGGCTCAGGAAAGGACAAAATAGACTTTGTCTATATTAATGAGCGGGGCGATAAAATGACTCGCTCACACTCTTTTGAAGGTGTCATTCCAAATTTACAACGACGTTATCATGAAACAGAATCCGACAGCGTTCGTGATGACTTATCACAATACATAAGCGTTCAATCTTGTCCTGAGTGCCACGGATCTCGACTAAATCGTTCCGCACGCAATGTCTTCATTGCCGAACAAACCTTGCCTGAAGTGGTGACCTATCCAATAGCAGAATGCTTAAAATACTTCGAAAAACTGGAACTACCAGGCTCTCGTGGTGAAATCGCCTCAAAAATACTAAAAGAGATACGTGATAGGCTGACATTCTTAGTTAACGTAGGTCTTGAATACCTAACTCTTGACCGTAAAGCCGATTCACTATCAGGCGGCGAAGCTCAGCGCATTCGACTTGCCAGCCAAATCGGTGCAGGGCTGGTCGGCGTTATGTACATTCTTGACGAGCCATCAATTGGCTTACACCAAAGGGATAACGAACGTCTGATTGCGACGCTCACAAGACTAAGAGATTTAGGCAATACCGTCATCGTGGTAGAACACGACGAGGATGCCATTCGTGTTGCAGATTTTGTTGTCGATATTGGCCCAGGAGCCGGCGTTCATGGCGGCCAAATCATCGCCAGCGGAACACCACAAGACATTATGGATTGCCCAGAATCCATTACAGGGCAATTTCTGACGGGTAAACGAAGAATTGAAATCCCAGCAATTCGACACCAAGCCAAAGACAAACAGT
The DNA here is from genome assembly GCF_024435075.2 of Marinomonas maritima. NCBI lineage: Bacteria > Pseudomonadati > Pseudomonadota > Gammaproteobacteria > Oceanospirillales > Oceanospirillaceae > Marinomonas > Marinomonas maritima. The sequence continues at coordinate 263,690 of NZ_JAMZEG020000004.1, forward strand.
TCCTTAAGCTAATAGGAGCAACAGGCAACAACCTAAACACTGTGGACTTAACAATCCCAGTGGGCGTAATGACGTGCGTCACAGGCGTATCAGGCTCAGGTAAGTCAACACTTATAAACGGTACTTTATACCCGCTGGCAGCAACTGCACTTAATGGCGCAACCACATTAAAAGCCGCTCCCCATGAGCGTATTGACGGCCTAGAACTATTTGATAAGTGCGTCGATATTGACCAAAGCCCCATCGGTCGGACGCCTCGCTCTAATCCTGCCACTTACACGGGTATTTTCACACCCATGCGGGAACTCTTCTCAGCAACACAAGAAGCTCGTTCACGTGGTTATAAACCGGGTCGTTTTAGCTTCAACGTAAAAGGTGGACGCTGTGAAGCCTGTCAAGGAGATGGCGTAATAAAGGTAGAAATGCACTTCCTTCCAGATGTGTATGTACCTTGCGACACGTGTAAAGGCAAACGTTACAATCGTGAAACCTTAGAAATTCATTACAAAGGTAAAAACATCCGTCAATGTCTAGAAATGACGATTGAAGATGCGCGCGAGTTCTTTGATCCCGTTCCATCTATCGCCAGAAAATTACAAACACTCGTTGATGTTGGTCTAGGTTATATTCGCTTAGGACAGGCCGCAACAACGCTTTCAGGTGGGGAAGCTCAACGAGTAAAACTAGCAAAAGAATTATCTAAAAGGGACACTGGGGCAACTTTGTATATATTAGATGAACCAACTACCGGATTGCATTTTGCCGATATTGAGCAACTTCTAAAGGTCCTTCATAGACTTAGAGATCACGGTAATACCGTTGTTGTTATTGAGCACAATTTAGATGTTATAAAAACAGCTGATTGGGTGATCGATTTAGGACCTGAAGGTGGTAGCGGTGGTGGCTATATAGTTGCCGAAGGAACACCTGAGGACATTGCTCAAGCAGATAATTCACACACAGGCAGATTCTTAAAATTAATGTTCAACTAAAACCTTAACCATAAAAAAACAAAAAACACCCTATGACGTAAATTTCATAGGGTGTTTTTATTGGCTACGAATAATATTTTTAAACGCAAAAAAAAGCCGAACTAAGAAGTTCGGCTTTTTTATTACTAACTGATATTACTCAGCTGCTTCCGCTACTGGTCTATCGACCAATTCAACGTAAGCCATAGGAGCATTGTCACCTGTACGGAATCCACATTTTAAAATGCGAATGTAACCGCCAGGACGAGCTTGGTAACGAGGACCAAGTTCAGTAAACAATTTACCTACTGCATCTTTACTACGAGTACGAGCAAAGGCTAGACGACGATTCGCAACCGAATCAATTTTCGCCAATGTAATCAAAGGCTCAGCAACACGACGCAATTCTTTTGCTTTAGGCAACGTAGTCTTAATAACTTCGTGCTCAAACAAAGAAGCAGCCATGTTTTTAAACATCGCTTTACGATGTGAGCTAGTACGGTTTAAGTGACGACCACTCTTACGATGACGCATTTTACATTCCTTACCAAACTACGGTGGTCAGGGAACAATGACCTAGCGAGCTAGAACTTTGCTATCGTCTTTCAAACTAGCCGGTGGCCAATTCTCTAAACGCATTCCCAAAGACAAACCACGCTGTGCTAAAACATCTTTGATTTCAGTTAACGACTTCTTACCTAGGTTAGGCGTCTTAAGAAGCTCAACCTCAGTACGTTGAATCAAATCACCGATGTAATAAATGTTCTCTGCTTTTAAACAGTTAGCACTGCGAACGGTCAATTCAAGATCATCAACCGGGCGTAGCAAAATTGGATCAATCTCATCCTCTTCTTCTACAACAGGCGCTTCACTCTCGCTTTCAAGGGCGACGAACACAGCAATCTGTTGTTGTAGAATAGTCGCTGCACGACGAATAGCTTCTTCAGGGTCAATAGTACCATTAGATTCGATGTCTAAGACTAACTTATCTAAATCTGTACGCTGCTCTACACGAGCATTATCAACACTGTAAGCAACACGTCGAACAGGGCTAAACGAGGCATCCAGTTGCAAGCGACCAATTGGACGAGTCTCATCGTCGCCAGCAATACGAGCATCAGCAGGCTCATAACCACGACCACGAGCGACTTTGATCTGCATAGTTAATTCAGCAGTATCATCCAAGTGCGCAATTACATGGTCAGGGTTAGCAATCTCTGCATCAGCAACCAACTGAATATCTCCAGCTGTTACGATACCAGGACCCTTTTTACTTAGAGTAAGAGTTGCTTCATCCTGCCCGTGTAGAGCGATCGCAACTCCTTTCAGGTTAAGAAGAATCTCAATTACATCTTCTTTAACCCCTTCGATTGCGCTGTATTCGTGTAATACACCGTCGATTTCAATTTCAACAATCGCACAACCTGGCATTGAAGACAGAAGAATACGGCGTAGCGCGTTACCCAAAGTATGACCAAAACCACGTTCTAACGGTTGCAGTGTTACTTTAGCGCGAGTATTGCTTATTTCCTGAATTTCAATGTTGCGTGGGGTTAACAATTCGCTCACTGAACGCTGCATAGATCCACCTATATCTTAATCCCAATTATCAACTTACTTAGAGTAAAGTTCGACAATTAGGTTCTCATTAATTTCAGCTGATAAATCGGCACGCTCTGGAACTGCTTTATAAGTAGCTTCCAGTTTAGTTGAATCAACTTCGATCCAATGGATCGGTGCACGACCTTTAGATAGCTCTAGTGCGCTTTGTACGCGCAATTGCTTCTTAGCTTTTTCACGAATTGACACTACATCACCAGCTTTAACTTGGTAAGACGCAATATTAACCGTAGCGCCGTTAACTAGAATGCCTTTATGACCAACTAGTTGACGAGCTTCCGCACGTGTAGAGCCAAAACCTGCACGATAAACAACGTTATCTAAACGTGATTCCAAAAATTGCAAAAGGTTTTCACCAGTTGCGCCTTTTAGACGAGCGGCAGATTTGTAGTAATTACTAAATTGTTTCTCAAGAACGCCATACATACGACGGACTTTTTGTTTCTCACGTAATTGCAAGCCGTAATCAGAAAGGCGGCTACGACGTGCACCATGCACACCAGGAACCGTATCTGCTTTACATTTTGACTCAAGAGCGCGTGAACCGCTCTTCAATTGCAAGTCGGTACCTTCACGACGAGACAACTTACAAGTTGGACCTATATAACGAGCCATGTATCTGTCTCCTCAGTTAAACGCGACGTTTCTTAGGTGGACGACAACCATTGTGCGGAATTGGCGTCACATCTGTGATGTTATTGATACGCAAGCCCAATGCATTCAATGCACGAACTGCGGACTCACGACCAGGGCCAGGACCCTTAATCATTACGTCAACGTTTTTAAGGCCGAACTCTTGTGCGACAGTACCGGCACGTTCCGCTGCTACTTGAGCTGCGAAAGGTGTACTTTTTCGAGAACCGCGAAAACCAGAACCACCGGCAGTAGCCCAAGACAAAGCATTGCCTTGGCGATCGGTGATAGTCACAATTGTATTATTAAATGATGCGTGTACATGAGCAACGCCATCAACAACTGTCTTTTTGACTTTTTTCTTGGTATTGCGCGTAGCTGGCTTAGCCATATTGCACTTTCCTATTTAATGCTCAGCTCTAATTAACTTAGTAACTAGAGCGAAACGCGTTCAAATTACTTACGAATAGGCTTACGAGGGCCTTTTCGTGTACGTGCGTTCGTTTTGGTGCGTTGACCACGAACTGGTAGGCTGCGGCGATGACGAATCCCGCGGTTACAACCTAAGTCCATCAAACGTTTGATAGACATACTGACTTCACGACGTAAGTCACCCTCTACAATGTACTTAGCAACTTCGCCACGAAGTTCATCAAGGATATCATCACTTAAAGAACCTATTTTCGCAGTTTCCGTAACACCTGTAGCAGCGCAAATAGCGCGCGAACGGGTGCGACCAATTCCGAAGATGTAAGTCAGAGAAATGACCGCATGTTTATTGTCAGGAATATTGACACCGGCTATACGAGCCATTCATTTTACTCCGTTGTTATTGATGATTAAATGATAATTCATCACTTTACTTTCATGAGGGCGGCTGATTATGCCTATCTTTAGGACATAAATCAACCACCCTTTCCTATCATCGAGCTAACTCGCTATTAACCTTGACGCTGTTTGTGACGAGGCTCAACGCAAATTACTCGAACTGAACCGTGACGACGCACGATTTTACAGTTACGACAGATTTTCTTTACAGATGCACGTACTTTCATGTTCAACTCCAACCAACGCTTAGCGCATTAGGCCATTGGGACCATAACCAGTCAGATTAGATTTCTTCATTAACGACTCATATTGCTGACTCATCAAGTGACTTTGTACTTGCGACATAAAGTCCATGACAACAACAACTACGATCAACATAGAAGTACCGCCAAAGTAGAATGGAACATTCCACGCAACAACAAAGAATTGAGGCATCAGTGACACTAGTGTGATGTATAAAGCACCAAAGAGTGTCAAACGAGTCATTACACCATCAATATATCGAGCTGTATGATCGCCTGGACGAATACCCGGCAAGAAAGCACCGGATTTTTTCAAGTTATCTGCCACATCTTTAGGATTGAACACTAGCGCCGTATAGAAAAAGCAAAAGAAAACAATTGCTATCGCAAACAACAGCACATAGAGCGGTTGCCCAGGAGCCAGTGCCAAAGAGACATTTTGCAACCATTCCATTCCATCACCCTGACCAAACCACTGGCCGATCGAAGCGGGAAACAAAAGGATACTTGAAGCAAAGATAGGAGGTATAACACCAGCCATATTCACTTTAAGAGGCAAATGACTCTTCTGTGCAGCAAACACTTTTTTACCCTGTTGACGCTTAGCGTAATTAACCGTAATACGACGCTGACCACGCTCGATGAAAACAACGAACGCAATAGTCGCAATAGCCATTATACCAATCAACAACAAAGCAAGAATATTAATATCGCCTTGACGAGCCGACTCAAACGAACGACCTAAAGCAGATGGAAGACCAGCAACAATACCAGCGAAGATTAGAATGGAAATACCATTACCAATACCCTTCTCAGTAACTTGCTCACCTAACCACATCAAGAAAACAGTACCAGCAACAAGAGTTACAACTGCAACAGCATAGAATTCCATACCGCTACTAAATGAGATCCCTTGACTTGCCAAGCCAACAGCCATACTGGCCGACTGAACAAGAGCAAGAAGCACAGTACCATAACGAGTGTATTGAGTAATCTTGCGACGACCCGCCTCACCTTCTTTCTTTAACTGCTCTAGCTGCGGACTCACAACCGTCAATAACTGCATAATAATAGAGGCAGAAATATAGGGCAAAATCCCGAGCGCAAAAATACTCATGCGTTCAAGCGCGCCCCCTGAGAATACGTTAAATAAACTCAGAATAGTGCCTTCATTTTGGTCAAACAATGCAGACAATCTGTCAGGGTTAATACCTGGGACAGGAATGTGCGCACCGATTCGGTATACAATAATCGCTATAAACACAAAACGAATACGAGCCCAAAGCTCGCCTAATCCGTTTTGCATCCCAGCAGGTAGTGAGCCACGCTTTGCCATTTATTCCTCGACTTTTCCGCCAGCTGCTTCAATAGCGGCACGAGCACCTTTAGTCACTTTAAGCCCACGCACTGTAATGGCCTTGTCGATTGAACCAGACAAAATTACACGTGCGGTCTTAATTTGATGACCAAGAATGTCAGCGCCTTTAAGAGCAGCTAAATCTACAACTTCAGCATTTACAGCAGCAAGTTCGTTTAAACGAACTTCAGCAACATACTTCGCTTGACGTGAAGTAAAACCGAATTTTGGCAGACGACGCTGCAAAGGCATTTGACCACCTTCAAAACCTGGTTTTACTGAGCCACCAGAGCGAGATTTAAGACCTTTATGGCCTCGTCCGCCGGTTTTGCCCAAGCCGCTACCAATGCCGCGACCAACACGTTTAGGAGCATGTTTGCTACCTTCGGCAGGACTAAGTGTATTTAAAAACATATTATTCCCCTACCACTTTTACCATGTAATAAACTTTATTAACCATGCCACGTACTGATGGAGTATCTTCCAACTCACGTGTCTGGCCAACTTTACGCAAACCCAAGCCTTTAACAGTTTCACGGTGCTTTGGAAGACGACCGATCGGGCTGCGGGTTAGTTGAACTGTGATGGTATTATTCGCCATAACACATTACCCCAAAATTTGATCGACTGACTTACCGCGTTTTGCCGCGATTTGTTCAGGTGCTTTCATATCCTGCAAACCTTTAATCGTAGCGCGAACCACGTTTACTGGGTTTGTAGAACCGTAACATTTAGCCAATACGTTGTGAACGCCAGCGATTTCTAGAACCGCACGCATTGCACCACCGGCGATGATGCCAGTACCTTGAGACGCAGGCTGCATATAAACCTTAGATGCTCCGTGATTGGCTTTGACAGGATACTGAAGCGTATCACCATTAAGCTTCACAGAAATCATGTTGCGGCGAGCTTGTTCCATTGCTTTTTGAATAGCTTGAGGAACTTCACGCGCTTTACCACGACCAAAGCCAACCTTACCCTTTCCATCACCGACAACTGTTAAAGCTGTGAAAGAGAAGATACGTCCGCCCTTTACAACTTTCGCAACGCGGTTTACTTGAACTAGCTTCTCTTGGAGGTCGCTAGTTTGTTGATCATTAAACGCCATTTGCTACCCCTTAGAACTCTAGACCGGCTTCACGTGCAGCGTCAGCAAGAACCTGAACACGACCATGATATTTGAAGCCAGAACGGTCAAAAGCGACCGAAGTGACACCTGCTTCTTTAGCGCGAGTAGCAATCAAAGTACCGACTTCTTTCGCCGCAACTTTGTTACCTGTCGCTGTACCACGTAGAGCTTCTTCAAGAGTAGAGGCGCTAGCAAGCACTTTACTACCACATGGAGAAATCACTTGAGCATACATATGGCGTGGTGTGCGATGTACAGTAAGACGATTCGCACCTAACTCACGAATATGCAAACGCGCACGGCGTGCACGACGAATCCGAGATTGTTTTTTAGTGTTCATGAATGTCTACCTACTTCTTCTTAGCTTCTTTACGACGAATAATCTCGTCAGCATAACGAACACCTTTGCCTTTATACGGCTCTGGCGGACGGAAACCGCGAACTTCTGCAGCAACCTGACCAACGGCTTGTTTATCAGCACCTCTGATCACGATTTCTGTTTGAGAAGCACATTCAGCTGTTATGCCTTCAGGTAATTCATAATCTACTGGATGAGAAAAACCCAGAGATAGGTTAAGTACATTGCCTTTAAGGGCAGCACGGTAACCAACACCTTGAAGAAGCAATCTTTTTTCGAAACCCTGACTAACACCAACAACCATGTTGTTAACCAAAGCACGAGTTGTACCAGCTAAGGCACGGCTTTGTTTTGCACCATCGCGCGCAGCGAAGGTAATAACATTTTCTTCTTTAGACACCTGTACGCTTGTGTGAATATTAAACTCTAAAGAACCTTTACCGCCTTTAACAACGACAGTTTGGCCATTTAGGGTTAAATCTACACCACTAGGAAGCGTCACGGGACTATTAGCAACTCGAGACATACTAACTCCTAGAATACTGTGCAGATTACTTCGCCACCGATACCAGCAGCGCGAGCTGCACGGTCTGTCATCACACCTTTAGAGGTAGAGATGATTGCAACACCAAGACCCGCTTCTACTTTAGGTAGCGCTGCGGTGCCTTTGTATTGACGCAAACTTGGACGAGATGCGCGTTTGATTTGTTCAATAACCGGCTTTCCTTCGTAGTATTTCAACTCGATGGTTAGTGTCGGTTTTATTGCGTCGTCTACTGAAAAGTCACCTACGTAACCTTCTTCGCGCAGAACAACAGCAACCGATGCTTTCATTTTTGATGAAGGCATACTCACAGAGGTCTTTGCAGCCATCTGTGCATTACGAATACGTGTGAACATATCCGCAAGGGTATCTTGCATACTCATTTAAGAGCTCCTAATTTAAAAACATTGTGCAGCAAATAGAGCTCGCGCATAGTACACAGCAGAGAGTGGGATGTCCAGCATTTGATGAACACCCCTCTTTCTGCAATGTATTATGATCGCGCTCTACTTGCTTACCAACTTGCTTTCTTCAAACCTGGTACGTCACCGCGCATAGCCGCTTCACGCAATTTGATTCTTGACAAACCAAACTTACGATAAACGCCATGAGGACGGCCCGTTATTTGACAACGGTTACGTTGGCGAGAAGAAGATGAATCACGTGGCAGCGCTTGTAATTTAAGCGATGCGTCCCACTTTTCATCGTCCGATGCATTAACGTCGCTAATGATCGCTTTTAGAGCCGCACGCTTTTCAGCGTACTTAGCTACTAATTTAGTGCGTTTTGCTTCGCGCTGAATCATTGATGTCTTAGCCATGATTCCTACCTCTTATTTCTTGAAAGGGAAACTAAAGGCGGCTAGCAAAGCACGACCTTCTTCGTCGGTACGAGCAGTCGTTGTAATGGTAATATCCATACCACGCACACGATCCACTTTATCATACTCGATTTCTGGGAAGATGATCTGCTCTTTAACACCCATGCTGTAGTTACCACGACCATCAAAAGACTTTGGATTAAGTCCACGGAAGTCACGGATACGCGGAATAGCAACATCAACCAAACGGTCAAAGAAATCCCACATACGCTCACCACGTAGCGTAACTTTACAACCGATCGGATAACCGTCACGGATTTTAAAGCCTGCTACAGATTTACGAGCCTTAGTCACTACAACTTTCTGGCCGCTAAGTGCTTCAAGATCGTTTACCGCATGCTCAAGAAGTTTCTTGTCTGCGATAGCTTCACCAACACCCATATTTAATGTGATTTTAGTGATTTTAGGCACTTCCATCACATTTTTGTAACTAAACTCTTCAATTAGAGTTCCTACAACTTGATCTTTATATAATTTCTTAAGTCTCGCCATGGCTGTAATTCTCGCTCTTAGGCGTCGATCGCTTCACTATTTGATTTAAAGATACGTACTTTCGTACCATCTTCATTCAACTTAAAGCCGACGCGATCCGCTTTACCAGTAGCACTATTAAAAATGGCTACATTTGAAACCTGAATAGGTGCTTCTTGCTCAACGATGCCGCCAGTTGAACCCTTCATAGGGTTTGGTTTTTCATGTTTCTTAACGGTATTAATACCAGAAACTAGAACTCGGCTGTCGTCTACTACCTTAACAACTTTACCGCGCTTGCCTTTGTCTTTCCCAGCAATCACAATAATTTCGTCGTTACGTTTGATCTTACGCATAAATGTCCCCTCTCCCTCTTACAGCACTTCAGGTGCAAGAGAAACTATTTTCATGAATTGCTCTGTACGCAATTCACGTGTTACAGGGCCAAAGATACGAGTACCAAGTGGCTGTCCTGAAGCATTCAATAAAACCGCTGAGTTTACATCAAAACGGATTACGGAACCATCAGAGCGACGAACACCTTTCCTAGTTCTAACGACAACTGCGTTAAGAACCTGCCCTTTTTTAACACGACCACGAGGGATCGCTTCTTTCACTGTGACTTTAATAATGTCACCGATAGCAGCATAACGACGATGTGAGCCACCCAGTACTTTAATACACTGAACACGCTTTGCGCCGCTGTTATCTGCAACATCAAGCATCGATTCTGTTTGAATCATTTCTGCTCTCCAATCAAGTTAGATAACAAGTCTCACGAAGGAAAAAGCAGCTTATACAGCCGCTGTTTTCTCAACAACTTGAACCAGGTTCCAAGTCTTAGACTTAGAGTAAGGACGTGTTTCTACGACCTTAACAGTATCACCAATCTGGCACTCATTGTTTTCATCGTGAGCGTGTAATTTAGTTGAACGACGTACAAACTTACCGTAAAGAGGATGTTTTTCTGTACGCTCAACTAGTACTGTAATGGTTTTATCCATTTTGTCGCTGACTACCTTACCAGTAGCTGTACGCGCTTTTGTTTCTGCCATTTTAGTTACCTGCCTTATCATTTAGCACGGTTTTAACGCGTGCGATATTGCGGCGGACTTGCAAAAGCAAATGAGTTTGCGTCAGCTGACCAGTGGCCTTCTGCATGCGCAATGTAAATTGCTCACGCAAAAGCTCAATTAAGGTCGCCTGTAGCTCTGCTACAGAATTTTCTTGCAGTTCTTTTGCTATCATCTACATCACCGTACGCGTTACGAAAGTTGTGGACAAAGGTAGTTTAGCAGCAGCTAGTGCGAAAGCTTCGCGTGCTAGTTGCTCTGAAACGCCCTCAACTTCATAAAGCATCTTGCCAGGCTGAATCTGTGCAACCCAGTATTCTACATTACCCTTACCTTTACCCTGACGAACCTCTAGAGGTTTTTGAGTAATCGGCTTATCAGGGAATACACGAATCCAGATTTTACCACCACGCTTGATGTGACGAGTCATTGCACGACGCGCCGCTTCAATTTGACGAGCAGTAAGACGCCCACGCTCTGTGGACTTTAATCCGAATTCACCAAAGCTAACCTGATTTCCGCGAAGAGCAAGACCGCGATTACGACCTTTCTGCATTTTGCGGAATTTAGTACGTTTCGGTTGTAACATGACTTACCCCCTACTTAGACTTCTTCTTTTGTGCGCCTTTGTCAGCTCGCACTTGTTCAATACCGCCCAAGATTTCGCCTTTAAAGATCCACACTTTTACGCCAATAATGCCGTAAGTTGTAAGAGCTTCATAAGGGGAGTAGTCGATGTCAGCACGTAGTGTATGTAGAGGCACACGGCCTTCACGGTACCACTCAGCACGTGCAATTTCTGCACCGCCTAAACGACCACTTACCTGAACCTTGATACCCTTCGCGCCTGCACGCATGGCGTTCTGTACGGCGCGCTTCATAGCACGACGGAACATAACGCGACGCTCTAGTTGGCTTGCGATATTTGCCGCAACCAATTTAGCGTCCATTTCAGGCTTACGAATCTCTTCGATGTTGATGTGAACAGGAACGCCCATCATCTCAGAAACAGCATTACGCAGTTTCTCAACATCTTCGCCCTTCTTACCAATCACAATACCCGGACGGGCAGTATGAATAGTAATACGAGCGGTCTGAGCAGGACGCTGAATCTCAATACGAGATACAGAAGCCTGGACCAATTTTTTCTCCAAGTACTCACGAACCTGAAGATCATTTAATAGTAGCTTAGAGTAGTTTTGATTATTCGCATACCAAGTAGAAGTATGATCTTTAACTATCCCTAGGCGTATACCAGTTGGATGAACCTTCTGACCCATTGGGTTTCTCCTAATTAGTCAGCGACTTTAACTGTTATATGACAACCGCGTTTTAAAATACGGTCAGCACGGCCTTTGGCACGTGGCATGATACGCTTCAGAGTCATTGCCTCATCAACGTAAGCCGTAGAAACGCGCAAGTCATCTACATCAGCACCTTCGTTATGCTCAGCGTTAGCTATAGCAGACTCTAGTACTTTTTTGACAATTACTGCCGCCTTCTTAGGACTGAACGTTAAAATGTTCAGCGCTTCGCTAACAGATTTACCGCGGATTTGATCTACAACCAAACGGGCCTTCTGCGCTGAGAGGCGAGCACCCTTCAATGAAGCTTTTACTTCACTCATTTAATACCCCTTATTACCGTTTGGCTTTCTTGTCCGCAGTATGACCACGATATGTACGGGTCGGAGCGAACTCACCCAATTTATGACCGACCATGTCTTCAGTTACAATAACTGGAACATGCTGGCGACCATTATGGACAGCGATAGTCAACCCTACAAAATCAGGGAAGATAGTAGAACGGCGCGACCAAGTCTTAATTGGACGACGATCTTTTTTCTCTACCGCAGCCTCTACCTTTTTCAACAAATGAAGGTCGATAAAAGGACCTTTTTTTAGTGAACGTGGCACAGTCGTTTCCTCTTATTACTTAGTACGGCGACGTACAATAAGTTTATCAGTACGCTTGTTGCTGCGTGTTTTGTACCCTTTAGTAGGCACACCCCATGGTGTAACTGGGTGACGACCACCTTTGCTACGACCTTCACCACCACCATGTGGGTGATCAACTGGGTTCATCGCCGAACCGCGAACGGTAGGACGAACACCACGCCAACGCGTAGCACCAGCTTTACCAAGAACTCGTAAGCTATGCTCAGAGTTTGATACTTCACCCAATGTAGCGCGACATTCAGTCAATACTTTGCGCATTTCACCTGAACGTAGGCGAAGTGTAACGTAGCGACCTTCACGAGCAACCAGCTGAGCAGAAGTACCGGCAGAGCGCGCAACTTGTGCACCTTTACCTGGCTTAAGCTCAATACAGTGCACCGTACTACCAACAGGAATATTTTGCAGAGGCAAAGTATTACCTGCTTTTATAGGGGCATCTGCACCACTAAAAACAACAGCGCCAGCCACCATACCTTTGGAAGCGATAATGTAACGACGCTCACCATCAGCATATTTAATCAATGCAATATTTGCAGAACGGTTTGGATCATACTCCAAACGCTCAATTACCGCAGGAATACCGTCTTTGTTACGACGAAAATCAACCATACGATAATGCTGCTTATGACCACCACCTACGTGACGCGTAGTGATGCGCCCGTTATTGTTACGTCCACCCGATCTGCTTTTCTTTTCAAGCAAAGGTGCATATGGTGCGCCTTTGTGCAAATCGTTGTTAGTAACCTTAACAACGTGACGACGGCCTGCAGACGTTGGCTTACTTTTTACAACAGCCATTGACCTATCTCCCCTTATTCAGCGACCATGAAATCAATGTCTTGACCTTCGGCCAAACGTACATACGCTTTTTTCACGTCTTTACGCTTACCTAGACCACGAACTGTACGCTTAGTTTTACCTTTATGGTTCAACGTATGCACAGACTCAACTTTGACTTCAAAAAGCGCTTCGATAGCTTGTTTGATTTCAGGTTTCGTTGCATCACCAGTTACACGAAAAACATACTGACCATTGCCTTCGGCTACGATCGTTGCTTTTTCGGAAATATGTGGACCCAACAGAACTTTATAAATGCGTTCGCCGATCATGCTAGTGCCTCCTCAACTTGTTTCAGAGCACCAACTGTCACCAACACTTTGTCGTAAGCAATCAAGCTAACAGGATCGATAGATGCTGCATCACGCACATCTACGTTAGGAATGTTGCGAGCCGCCAAAAATAAATTATCATCCAATTCATTGGAAATAATCAAAGCGTTTACAATATTCAACTCTGCCATTTTTGCTATGAATAGCTTAGTTTTCGGAGCTTCTAATGCCAGCTCTTCAACTACAACAAGACGGTCTTGACGTACAAGTTCAGACCAGATAGTGCGCATTGCTGCACGGTACATCTTCTTGTTCACTTTCTGAGAGTGATCTTGCGGTTTCGCAGCAAAAGTCACACCACCAGAGCGCCATAAAGGGCTACGGATAGTACCTGCACGAGCGCGACCAGAACCTTTTTGATTCCAAGGTTTGCGTCCACCGCCAGCTACTTCAGAGCGAGTTTTTTGAGCACGTGAGCCTTGACGAGCGCCAGCCAAGTAAGACGTAACTACTTGGTGGACCAACGCCTCGTTGTATTCACGAGCAAAGGCTAAATCGGAAACTTCAACAGTTCCTTCAGAGCCTGTTAGATTCAAGTTCATTGTCTACCCCTCTTAGCGAGCTTTAACAGCTGATTGAAGAATAACATCACCATTCACTGCACCAGGTACGGCACCTTTCACTAGGATAAGGTTACGTTCTGTGTCTACACGAACCACTTCTAGTGATTGAGTAGTAACTTGTGCAGCGCCCATATGGCCAGCCATCTTCTTGCCTTTCCAAACACGACCAGGTGTTTGACATTGACCGATAGAGCCAGGAGCACGGTGAGACAACGAGTTACCATGAGTAGCGTCTTGCATACTAAAATTATGACGCTTAATGGCACCTTGAAACCCTTTACCCTTTGATTGACCAGTTACATCAACCATTTGGATAGATTCGAAATCAGCAACTGTTAGCTCATCACCAACATTGATTTCTTTTTCGTCACCTGCCAGGCGGAACTCCCACAAACCACGACCTGCTTCAACATTCGCTTTTGCATAATGACCCGCAGCAGCTTTGTTAACGCGGCTCGAACGGCGAGAACCTACAGTTACTTGAACAGCTTGATAGCCGTCAGTGTCTGTTGTTTTCACCTGAGTAACGCGGTTCGGTTCAACCTCGATGACGGTTACTGGCACGGATACACCATCTTCAGTGAAGATACGTGTCATTCCGGCTTTGCGTCCGACTAATTGAATAGTCATTTTTTACCTCATTTGCCAGTTGTGTAAGGGGCTATCACCCGCTACGGCTGATCATTCCAGATCATTCCACTAATGTGCATAAGCCGACTGATAACCAGTCGGTTGTCGCACCCCAAACTTTGAGCTATTAACCCAAAGAGATTTGTACTTCCACGCCTGCCGCAAGATCTAACTTCATCAAAGCATCAACTGTTTTTTCAGTTGGCTCAACGATGTCTAGAACACGTTTATGTGTACGGATTTCATACTGATCACGCGCATCTTTGTTAACGTGTGGAGAAATCAATACTGTATAACGTTCCTTACGAGTAGGAAGTGGAATCGGTCCACGTACTTGCGCACCTGTACGTTTCGCTGTGTCCACAATTTCTTGTGTTGAAGCATCAATCAGACGGTGATCGAATGCTTTCAGACGAATACGAATTTTTTGGCTTTGCATTTCCAACTCCAAATACTATGTTTTGTATGACTTAACTGTACATTTATTAAGCCACAATCCTTTTTTAAGGACGGCGAATATTAGCCATTCAAAAAGTGGTTGTCAAGTAACCAATTTCTGAACAAACAAAATAAACCACAAAATAAAAAGGCCACCCAGCACGGGCAGCCTTTTTTCAAATCAAAGCAACAAGATACAGATATCTAATTACTTAAGGATTTTAGCTACAACACCAGCACCAACTGTACGGCCACCTTCACGAATCGCAAAACGTAGACCTTCGTCCATTGCGATTGGGTGAATTAGAGCAACAGTCATTTGAATGTTATCACCAGGCATAACCATTTCTACGCCTTCAGGAAGAGAACAAGCACCAGTTACATCAGTTGTACGGAAGTAAAACTGTGGACGGTAACCTTTAAAGAATGGCGTATGACGACCACCTTCATCTTTACCCAACACATAAACTTCTGCTTCAAACTCAGTGTGAGGAGTAATAGAACCAGGCTTAGCCAACACTTGGCCACGCTGAACATCTTCACGCTTAGTACCGCGTAACAAGATACCACAGTTCTCACCAGCACGACCTTCATCAAGAAGCTTACGGAACATTTCTACGCCAGTACAAGTTGTTTTAGTAGTATCAACGATACCAACAATTTCAACTTCTTCTTGGATTTTGACGATGCCACGTTCAACACGACCAGTAACAACCGTACCACGACCTTGGATAGAGAACACATCTTCGATAGGCATCAAGAATGCACCATCAATAGCACGCTCTGGCTCAGGAATGTAAGAATCTAGCGTTTCAACTAGTTTCGTCACTGCTGTCGTACCCATGCCATTATCATCTTGACCATTCAACGCCATCAAAGCAGAACCAGGAATAATTGGAGTGTCATCACCTGGGAAGTCGTATTCAGAAAGAAGGTCACGCAATTCCATCTCAACCAACTCTAGCATTTCAGCGTATTCTTCAGAATCCGCACCACCACAGTCTTCAGCCAACAAATCAGCTTTATTTAAGAAAACAACGATGTAAGGAACACCTACTTGACGAGAAAGAAGGATGTGTTCACGAGTCTGAGGCATAGGACCGTCAGTCGCGCCACATACTAGAATCGCACCGTCCATTTGAGCAGCACCAGTGATCATGTTTTTAACATAATCGGCGTGTCCAGGACAATCTACGTGTGCATAGTGACGTGCAGGTGAATCATACTCAACATGAGAAGTCGAGATAGTGATACCACGCTCACGCTCTTCAGGAGCATTATCGATACCGTCAAAAGCAACAGCTGTACCGCCATATACTTCTGCACATACACGAGTCAATGCTGCAGTTAGAGTTGTTTTACCATGGTCAACGTGACCGATAGTGCCAACGTTAACATGTGGTTTATTACGTTCAAATTTA
Organism: Marinomonas maritima; assembly: GCF_024435075.2. Lineage (NCBI taxonomy): Bacteria > Pseudomonadati > Pseudomonadota > Gammaproteobacteria > Oceanospirillales > Oceanospirillaceae > Marinomonas > Marinomonas maritima. The sequence continues at coordinate 279,975 of NZ_JAMZEG020000004.1, forward strand.
CTCTTTGCCATGATACATACACCTTAAGAATTAGTAAGTATGATGATTAATCTTCATTTTTGATGATCGCGTCTGCCACACTAGCCGGTGCTTCAGCGTATTTCTCAAACTCCATTGCATAACTTGCACGCCCTTGCGACAAGCTGCGCACGTCAGTTGCATATCCAAACATTTCCCCAAGAGGAACTTCAGCTCGAATAATCTTCCCTGACGGGGAATCGTCCATCCCCTGAACAATACCTCGACGACGATTCAGGTCTCCCATCACATCACCCATGTATTCTTCAGGAGTTACAACTTCCACTTTCATTACAGGTTCAAGAACACAGGGATCAGCATCAGCCGCCCCCTTTCTTAGCCCCTGAGAAGCTGCAATTTTAAAGGCCATTTCATTAGAGTCAACATCATGGAATGAACCATCGAACAACACAACCTTAATACCCAACAAAGGGTATCCAGCAATTACGCCGTTCTTCATCTGCTCCGAAACACCCTTCTCTATTGCAGGGATGTATTCTTTAGGAATAGCACCACCAACAATCTCGTTAACAAACTCAAGCCCATCTTTATCAGTTGGGATCAACTTCATTACGACGTGACCGTATTGACCACGACCACCGGATTGACGCACAAATTTGTGATTAACCACCACCTCTTTGCGAATTTTCTCCCGATAGGAAACCTGAGGCTTACCAATGTTTGCCTCCACCTTAAACTCGCGACGCATACGGTCAACAAGTATATCAAGGTGCAGCTCCCCCATACCGGAAATAATTGTTTGACCCGTCTCTTCATGTGTTTCTACACGAAACGAAGGGTCTTCTTGCGCCAGCTTACCCAGCGCAACACCCATTTTATCCTGATCCGCTTGAGACTTAGGCTCAACCGCAACGGATATAACAGGCTCTGGAAACTCCATACGCTCCAGCACAACGACATCACTCATATCACAAAGCGTATCACCCGTAGTTACATACTTCATACCTACAGCAGCGGCAATATCTCCCGCAAAAACTTCTTTGATTTCTTCGCGATTATTAGCGTGCATCTGAACCATCCGACCAATGCGCTCACGCTTCTGCTTTACAGAATTATAAACCGCATCACCAGAACGCAACATCCCAGAATACACACGAATAAATGTCAATGTGCCTACAAATGGATCTGTTGCAATCTTGAAAGCCAGCGCTGAGAACGGAGCCTCATCACTCGCAACACGATTAACAACCGTTTCACCATCTTCAAGCGTACCCTCTATCGCCTTAACTTCAAGCGGAGAAGGTAAATATTCAACAACAGCATCCAAAACAGCCTGCACGCCTTTATTTTTAAAGGCCGAACCACACATCACCAAGACTATCTCATTGGCTAACGTGCGAGCCCTCAAACCGCTTTTGATTTCATCGACAGTCAGCTCACCTTCTTCAAGGTACTTCTCCATCAACTCATCATTCGCTTCCGCTGCAGCCTCAATCATTTGCTCACGCAACTCTAATGCATCATCAAGTAGCTCAGCAGGAATTCCCTCTAAAGAGAACGTCATCCCCTGATCTTCTTCATTCCACATTACAGCTTTCATCAATATCAAATCAATCACACCACTGAAGTCTTCTTCAGCACCGATATTCATTTGAATTGGAATAGCGTTCGCACCAAGGCGAGTTTTTAGCTGACGCACAACAGACAAATAATCAGCCCCCGTACGGTCCATCTTATTGACGAACACCATACGAGGAACCTCATACTTGTTTGCTTGACGCCAAACCGTCTCAGTTTGAGGCTGCACACCCGAAGAACCACAAAGCACAACAACAGCACCATCCAGAACACGTAAAGAACGCTCTACTTCAATAGTAAAATCTACGTGCCCAGGCGTATCAATAATATTAATACGGTGCTGCTCAAACTGTTTATTCATCCCACTCCAGAAACAAGTTGTTGCCGCTGAAGTTATCGTAATACCGCGCTCTTGCTCTTGCTCCATCCAGTCCATTGTTGCCGCACCATCGTGCACCTCACCAATTTTATGAGACAAACCAGTATAGAAAAGAATGCGTTCAGTCGTCGTCGTTTTACCTGCATCAACATGCGCAACAATACCGATATTACGGTAGCGGTTGATAGGTGTTTTACGTGCCACTGTGTATCCTTCTCCGGATAATTAGAAACGGTAGTGAGAGAATGCTTTGTTAGCTTCTGCCATGCGATGAACGTCTTCACGTTTCTTAACTGCAGAACCTTTATTTTCAGCAGCATCTAGAATCTCGCCTGCAAGACGTAGAGCCATGGATTTTTCACCACGCTTACGAGAAGCATCAACCAACCAACGCATAGACAATGCTGCGCGGCGAACTGGGCGTACCTCAACAGGAACCTGATAAGTCGCACCACCAACACGGCGAGATTTAACCTCGACCATTGGCTGGATAGACTCTAGCGCTTTTTCAAAGATAGCCATTGGCTCATCTGTTTTAGCACGCGCTGCAACAGTATTTAGCGCATTATAAACAATGCTCTCTGCAACAGATTTCTTACCACTAACCATTACATGGTTAATAAATTTAGCGAGAAGTTGGCTTCCGTGTTTAGGATCCGGAAGGATTTCACGCTTAGCGACGACGCGTCTTCTAGGCATAGCTATATCCTCTTCAGGTTCGCCCGAGACAATGTAATTATTGCTCGGCCTTACTGTATTAAAAAATTATTTCTAAACGATGAATTAAGCAGCGTTAGCTTACTTAGGACGCTTAGTACCGTACTTAGAACGGCCTTGCTTACGATTTTGTACGCCTGAAGTATCCAAGCTACCACGAACTGTGTGATAACGAACACCCGGTAGATCTTTTACACGACCGCCACGAATCAGCACTACGCTGTGTTCTTGTAGGTTGTGACCTTCACCACCGATGTATGAAGTAACTTCGAAGCCGTTAGTCAAGCGAACACGACATACTTTACGTAAAGCCGAGTTAGGCTTTTTAGGTGTAGTAGTATATACGCGAGTGCAGACACCGCGGCGTTGCGGACAAGCTTGTAACGCAGGAACGTCACTCTTTGCCACTTTACGTTTACGTGGTTTACGAACCAACTGGTTAACGGTTGCCATTAGACAAGCTCCACAATTCCAATTCTTATGACGGAAATCGCCAAAATTAAGGAGGCGCAAGTTTAATTTGCGCCTATAAAACAGTCAATAGGGAGGCGACTAAAAAACCACCTCCCTTGCGATTTAGCAGCAAATAACTAGTCTTTCAGTGCTGCACTTAGCGCTTCTTCTACATCAGAGGCACTAATTGTTGCACTTCCTTCCTTCGCTGCTTGCGCAAGCTCTTTTTTACGCTTGCGCTCATTGTGATAAGCCAAACCTGTACCAGCTGGTATCAAGCGACCTACAACAACGTTTTCTTTCAAGCCACGTAAGTGATCTTTCTTACCAGTTACCGCACCTTCCGTAAGAACTCGAGTTGTCTCTTGGAAAGATGCTGCCGATATAAAGGACTCAGTCGCCAAAGAAGCTTTCGTGATACCTAGAAGCACACGTTCGTACTTCGCTGGGAATTTACCTTCGTTTTCTGCTTTTTCATTCGCATCCAACAATTTGGTAAATTCAACCTGATCACCTTGGATAAGATCTGTATCACCAGACTCACCAACATCTACTTTACGTAGCATTTGGTTAACAATAACCTCAATGTGCTTATCGTTAATCACAACGCCTTGTAAGCGGTAAACTTCTTGCACTTCGTTAGTAATATAGTCGGCCAAAGCCTCTACACCCTGAAGACGCAAGATATCATGAGGACTCAAAGGACCATCGGCGATTACTTCGCCTTTTGCCACTTCTTCACCATCAAAGATGTTGATTTGACGCCACTTAGGAATCAATGTCTCAATTGGATCACTACCATCTTGTGGCGTGATAACCAAACGGATCTTACCTTTTGTCTCTTTACCGAAGCTCACAACACCCGTTGTTTCTGCCATAACAGCAGGATCTTTCGGACGGCGGGCTTCAAATAGGTCAGCCACTCGTGGTAGACCACCGGTAATGTCTTTGTTACCAATCGATTCTTGAGGAATACGAGCAAGAACCTCACCAGACTTAACTGTTGCGCCATGATCCAAACTCAACAGAGCTTTCTCAGGCAACATGTACTGTACAGGAGAGTCCGTACCCGGTATCAATACAGGATTACCCTCTGCATCAACAACCGCAATCATTGGGCGTAGATCTTTACCCGCTGAAGGACGATCGCGCACTTCCAAGATTTCAATTGTAGTCAAGCCAGTCATTTCGTCAGATTGGCGACGAATCGTCACGTTCTCTTCCATACCGCTAAACTCAAGACGACCTTCCATCTCAGAAACGATTGGGTGTGTATGTGGATCCCAGTTTGCTACGATTTGACCTGCAGTTACTTGATCACCTTCACGCACACTTAATACGGCACCATAAGGAAGCTTATAACGCTCTTTCTCACGACCCGCTTCATCCGCAATGGCCAATTCAGAAGAACGCGATGCAACAACCAAATGACCAGTGTGACGCTCAATACTCTTCATCTTATTAAAGCGAACAGTACCGGCGCTCTTAACTTGAACACTGTCTACTGCAGACGCTCGAGATGCTGCGCCACCGATGTGGAAGGTACGCATCGTCAACTGAGTACCTGGCTCACCAATGGATTGTGCTGCCACAACACCAATTGCTTCACCAATATTCACTTGATGACCACGAGCCAAATCACGACCGTAACACTTAGCACATACACCATGACGTGTATTACATGTGATTACAGAGCGAATGAGCATTTCATCAATACCCGCCGCTTCGATCGTACGAACATTATGTTCATCAATCAAAATGCCAGCAGGAAGAATTTCGTTGCCTTTTGCATCAATCACATCTTGGGCAATAACACGACCCAGTACACGATGACCCAACGGAACAACAACATCACCACCTTCAATCATAGCTGCCACGGTAATACCGTTGGTGGAACCACAATCTACTTCAGTGATAACCAAATCCTGAGCAACATCAACAAGACGACGCGTCAAATAACCGGAGTTAGCCGTTTTCAATGCTGTATCAGCAAGACCCTTACGAGCACCGTGTGTGGAGGTAAAGTACTGAAGTACCGATAGACCTTCACGGAAGTTCGCAGTGATCGGCGTTTCAATGATGGAACCATCTGGTTTCGCCATCAAACCACGCATACCACCCAACTGACGCATCTGAGCGACACTACCACGGGCGCCAGAATCAGCCATCATATAAACCGAGTTAAAAGATTGTTGATCAACCGTTTCGCCCGCTTTATTGACAGTCGTTTCTTTTGCCAAGTTTTTCATCATCGCTTCAGTAACAGTTTCGTTAGTACGAGACCATAAATCGATTACCTTGTTGTACTTCTCGCCTTGCGTTACAAGACCATCCGCGTATTGGTATTCGATTTCTTTTACTTCCGCTTCTGCTTTAGCAATGATTGCTGCTTTTTCTGGCGGAATAACAAAATCATCCACACCAACAGAACAACCTGAATACGTTGCATAAGCAAAACCTGTGTACATCAACTGATCCGCAAAAATACAGCTCTCTTTCAAGCCAACTTTACGATAACACTCGTTAATCAGGTTAGAGATCGCCTTTTTCTTCATGCTTTGGTTTACAACAGAGAAAGGGAGGCCATCTGGCACGATATCAAACAAGAGCGCACGACCAACAGTGGTGTCTACGATGAAAGTAGAAGGCACTTTGTCGCCATCAAGTGTCGTATCAACCTGGCTAATACGCACTTTAACTTTGGCGTGCAATTCAACTTGCTTCGCACCAAAAGCACGATGCACTTCTTTGATGTCAGCAAACGCCATACCTTCACCTTTAGCATTGATTTTCTCACGAGTCATATAATACAGACCCAATACAACGTCCTGAGAAGGCACAATGATAGGTTCGCCGTTTGCTGGCGATAGGATGTTGTTCGTAGACATCATCAAAGCACGGGCTTCTAGCTGAGCTTCAATTGTCAATGGAACGTGGACCGCCATTTGGTCACCATCGAAATCGGCGTTGTAGGCCGCACACACAAGTGGGTGCAACTGAATCGCTTTACCTTCGATCAACATAGGCTCAAACGCCTGGATACCCAAACGGTGAAGTGTTGGCGCACGGTTCAACATGACAGGATGTTCGCGGATAACCTCTTCAAGAATATCCCACACTTCAGGCGTTTCGCGCTCAACCATTTTCTTCGCCGCTTTGATCGTCGTCGCCATGCCACGAAGCTCAAGTTTAGAGAAAATGAATGGCTTGAATAACTCAAGTGCCATTTTCTTAGGTAGGCCACACTGATGTAAACGCAGTGATGGACCAACCGTGATTACAGAACGACCAGAATAGTCAACACGCTTACCTAGCAAGTTCTGACGGAAACGACCTTGCTTACCTTTGATCATATCTGCCAAAGATTTCAAAGGACGCTTGTTAGAACCCGTAATAGCGCGACCACGACGACCATTATCAAGCAAGGCATCAACAGATTCTTGCAACATACGCTTTTCGTTACGTACGATGATATCTGGAGCAGACAGCTCTAGTAGTCGTTTTAGACGGTTGTTACGGTTAATTACACGACGGTAAAGGTCGTTCAAATCAGACGTCGCGAAACGGCCACCTTCAAGAGGCACCAACGGACGAAGATCTGGCGGAAGCACTGGCAACACATCCAACACCATCCACTCAGGGCTGTTGCCTGAATGAAAAAATGCCTCAATTAACTTAAGACGCTTAGACAGCTTCTTAATACGAGTTTCGGAATTTGTACTGTTCAGCTCTTCACGCATGCTGTTAATTTCGACAGGCATGTCTAAATCACGAAGTAACATCTGAACCGCTTCAGCGCCCATGCGGGCATCGAATTCGTCACCGAACTCTTCTAGCGCTTCAAAGTATTGCTCGTCATTCATCAACTGCCCTTTATCAAGCGTCGTCATACCTGGGTCAATCACGATGAAAGACTCAAAGTACAAAACACGCTCAATATCACGCAACGTCATATCCATGATAAGACCAATACGTGACGGAAGAGATTTCAAAAACCAAATGTGAGCAACAGGCGATGCAAGCTCAATATGACCCATGCGTTCACGACGCACTTTAGACAGAGCCACTTCAACGCCACACTTCTCACAAATAACACCGCGGTGTTTTAAACGCTTATATTTACCACACAAGCACTCATAGTCCTTGATAGGACCAAAGATTTTGGCACAGAACAAGCCGTCACGTTCTGGTTTGAACGTACGATAGTTAATGGTTTCCGGCTTTTTAACTTCGCCGTAAGACCATGAACGAATCATATCTGGTGACGCCAAGCCGATACGGATCGTATCAAACTCGTCAGATTGTCCTTGTGATTTCAGAAGACCTAATAAGTCTTTCATGTATTATTCGCCCCACTCGTAAGGCCAGGGAGTCTTGCTCCCCAGCAGGTCAAATGTGATTCGTGCTTATTCGGTTTCCAGCTCGATATCGATACCAAGAGAACGAATCTCTTTCACCAATACGTTGAAGGACTCAGGCATTCCAGGTTCCATTCTGTGATCACCATCGACGATGTTTTTATACATCTTCGTACGGCCATTCACATCATCAGATTTCACAGTCAGCATTTCTTGAAGAGTGTAAGCGGCACCGTATGCTTCTAGCGCCCATACTTCCATCTCACCAAAACGCTGCCCACCAAACTGAGCTTTACCACCCAACGGCTGTTGAGTAACCAAGCTGTAAGAACCTGTGGAACGTGCGTGCATTTTGTCGTCAACCAAGTGGTTCAACTTCAACATGTACATGTAACCGACGGTTACAGGTCGCTCGAAAGCATCACCAGTACGGCCGTTAAACAATTTAACTTGACCGCTTTCGTTGATTCCAGCTAAGCGCAACATCCGTTTGATTTCAGACTCTTTTGCACCATCAAAGGCACCAGACGCCATTGGCACGCCACCCGTTAGGTTTGACGCCAAGGTTAAAATTTCTTCGTCTGTAAAGCTGTCTAAATCTTCCGTACGCGCACAACGCAAATCGCCTTCGTAACCGTTGTAAATTTCATCAAGGAAGCTTCGCAGCTCTGCAACGGCTTCTGCTTTCTCACGCTCTACAATAAGCATTTCGTTGATCTTACGACCCAAGCCTTTAGACGCCGCACCTAAGTGAGTTTCCAAAACCTGACCAACGTTCATACGCGATGGAACACCCAACGGGTTCAATACGATATCAACTGGATCTCCGTTTTCATCGTACGGCATATCTTCCACTGGCATGATCTTAGAAATGACACCTTTGTTACCATGACGACCAGCCATCTTGTCACCAGGCTGAATACGGCGTTTGATAGCAACGTACACTTTAACGATCTTAAGAACGCCAGGTGCTAGGTCATCACCAGTTTGAACTTTACGTTTTTTATCTTCGAATTTAGCATCAAGTTCTTTACGGCGCTCAATCAAAGCGATTTGTGCTTTTTCAAGCTGATCACTCGCTTCTTCATTAGCAACACGAATTTTAAACCACTCAGGGTGATCTAAATTAGACAAGTATTCTTCCGTAATAATCGCGTTTCGAGCTAAACCAGGACCGCCTTCCGCTTGCTGACCAACGAGTGTTTCAGCCAAACGTTCGAACGTCGCTTTTTCAACAATACGAAACTCTTCGTTCAAGTCCTTACGAACCTGATCAAGTTGCGACTTTTCAATAAACTTAGCACGATCATCTTTTTCAATGCCATCACGAGTAAAGACCTGCACATCGATAACTGTACCGCGTGTACCTGTCTTAACGCGCTGAGACGTGTCTTTCACGTCAGACGCTTTCTCACCAAAGATAGCTCGCAAAAGCTTCTCTTCAGGCGTCAGCTGAGTTTCACCTTTAGGTGTTACTTTACCAACTAGAATATCACCTGGCTCTACTTCAGCACCTATATAAACGATACCGGATTGATCCAGTTTAGAAAGCGCACCTTCACCGACGTTCGGGATATCAGAAGTAATTTCTTCTGGCCCAAGCTTCGTATCACGAGCCACACATGTCAGCTCTTGAATATGAATGGAAGTGAAGCGATCTTCTTCAACAACACGCTCAGAGACTAGAATCGAGTCTTCGAAGTTGTAACCATTCCAAGGCATGAAAGCGATACGCATGTTTTGACCAAGCGCTAAATCACCCATATCAACAGAAGGCCCATCAGCCATAATGTCGCCAGAAGCAACCTTCTCACCTTTCATAACCAAAGTGCGCTGGTTAATACATGTATTCTGGTTAGAGCGCACGTATTTCGTCAGGTTGTAGATATCCACACCCGCTTCACCAGCGATAGTCTCTTCTGAGTTCACACGTACAACGATGCGACTAGCATCAACAGACTCAATCACACCGCCACGAGAAGCGACGATACAAACACCTGAGTCTTTAGCAACGTTTTTCTCCATGCCAGTACCAACAACAGGCTTATCTGCCTTAAGCGTCGGCACAGCTTGACGCTGCATGTTCGATCCCATCAAGGCACGGTTAGCATCATCATGCTCAAGGAACGGGATCAAAGACGCCGCCACTGAAACAACCTGACGAGGAGACACGTCCATTAGATTTACTTTTTCTTTCGGAATCAAAGTGGTTTCGTGCATATGACGCACCTGAACCAACTCATCAACCAAACGACCTTCGCTATCAACATTCGCTGACGCTTGAGCAATAACATATTTTGCTTCATCGATCGCAGAGATATAAACGGTATCATCTGTCATCTTGCCATCAACAATTTTACGATAAGGCGTTTCCAAGAAGCCGTAGCTGTTGGTACGCGCGTAAGTTGATAGCGAGTTAATCAAACCGATGTTTGGACCTTCCGGCGTTTCGATTGGACAAACACGACCATAGTGAGTGGCGTGTACGTCACGAACTTCAAACCCAGCACGCTCACGCGTAAGACCGCCAGGCCCTAACGCTGAAACACGACGCTTGTGCGTCACTTCAGAAAGCGGGTTATTTTGGTCCATAAACTGAGACAATTGGCTAGAACCAAAGAACTCTTTAATTGCAGCAGCAACAGGCTTCGCATTTAAAAGATCTTGTGGCATTAGGCCATCAGCTTCTGCCATAGACAGACGCTCTTTCACTGCACGCTCGACGCGCACAAGGCCAACTCGGAATTGGTTCTCAGCCATTTCGCCAACAGAACGAACTCGACGGTTACCCAAGTGATCGATGTCATCAACCATGCCGTTACCATTACGGATATCCAGCAAGGTTCTTAGCACAGCAACGATGTCATCATTATCCAAAATGCCTGGGCCAGTATCTTCATCACGACCTAAGCGGCGGTTGAATTTCATTCGACCAACGCCCGATAGATCATAGCGGTCTTCCGTGAAAAACAGACCTTGAAACAGACCTTCAGCCGACTCTTTGGTTGGCGGCTCGCCAGGACGCATCATGCGATAAATTTCTACCAACGCTTCCAACTGATTACTCGTTGGGTCAATACGCAGCGTGTCAGAAATAAATGGACCGTTGTCTAAATCGTTCGTGTAAAGCGTATCCACTTCTGTGATTCCAGAAGCAACCAAGGCCTCTAGTAAATCAACAGAAAGTTCAGTATTTGCTTCTGCAATCAACTCGCCTGTCGCAGGATGAACTAGGTTTTTAGCCGTTACTTTGCCAAGCATATATTCAAGCGGTACAGACAAACGCTCAAGACCTGCCTTTTCCATCACACGAATGTGCTTAGCAGTAATACGACGACCTTCTTCTACGATCAGTTCGCCATTCGCATCAGCAATATTAAATAATGCTGTTTCACCACGCAGACGATTCGCAACCAAATCCATCTCAAAGCCATCACGCTTCAAATAGAAACGAGTGGACTCAAAAAATGCATCTAGTATCTGTTCCGTTCCGTATCCCAAAGCGCGCAACAAAATAGTTGCCGGCAACTTACGGCGACGGTCAATACGAACAAATACGCAATCCTTTGGATCAAACTCGAAATCCAACCAAGAACCACGGTAAGGAATAATACGAGCAGAATGTAGTAATTTACCTGAAGAGTGAGTCTTACCACGATCGTGATCAAAAAACACACCAGGAGAGCGGTGTAATTGAGAAACGATAACACGCTCAGTCCCATTAATTACAAAGGTACCATTATCTGTCATGAGCGGTATTTCACCCATGTAGACTTCTTGCTCGCGAATGTCTTTAATCGCTTTGTTAGAGGACTCTTTATCATAAATGATGAGTCGAACTTTAACGCGAAGAGGAGCCGCATAAGTAACACCGCGCAACTGACACTCTTTAACATCAAATACAGGTTTACCTAAACGATAATCGACGTATTCAAGCGCCGCGCTACCAGAAAAGCTAACCATTGGAAAGACAGATTTAAAAGCCCCATGCAGACCTAATTCCCCACGCTCCGCAAGACTTTTACCTTCTTGCAGAAAATTACGGTAGGATTCAAGCTGAATTGCCAGCAAGTATGGCACATCCAAAACGGGCGGCAGTTTACCGAAATCCTTACGGATACGTTTTTTCTCAGTGTATGAGTAAGCCATCAGCATTCCCCAGCTTGTGCACATTGACGCAAAAGGCCCAAATCAGGCCTTACCATTTATGGGAGCATTATCTCCCACTTGAAAAATTCTTTTAAGTTTTATCTGAGTTTTAGAAACCCAAAAAGGCCGGTGACAAAAAGTCACCAGCCATTTCGACTATTGGTCGAAATCTGGAAATACAAGTATCATTACTTGACTTCGACAGATGCACCAGCTTCTTCAAGAGCTGCTTTAAGAGCGGCAGCATCTTCTTTAGAAACGCCTTCTTTAACAGCCATTGGAGCGCCGTCAACAATAGCTTTAGCTTCTTTCAAGCCAAGACCAGTCGCTGCACGAACAGCTTTGATTGCGTTAACTTTCTTATCGCCAGCGGCAGTAAGAATAACGTCAAATTCAGTTTGTTCTTCAGCAGCAGGACCAGCGTCAGCAGCAGGACCGGCAGCAGCAACAGCTGCAGTTACACCGAATTTTTCTTCCATTGCTGAAATTAGTTCAACAACGTCCATTACAGACATTTCTGCTACTGCATTGATGATATCTTCTTTAGTTAGAGCCATGACTCAGATTCCTAGCATTCTTTCAAATCACCCGAAGGTGATAAAATTTTGTTTCAAAAAGTAGTGGGTAAATTGAATTACGCCGCTTCTTGCTCTTTTTGATCGCGAACTGCCGCAAGAGTACGTACAAACTTGCTTGTTGCGCCCTGCATAACACTCATCAGTTTCGCAATAGCTTCGTTGTATGTAGGCAGTGTTGCCAAACGATCAATGTCGCCAGCTGGGATCAACTCACCGTTGAACGCCAACGCCTTCACTTCAAACTTGCTGTTCGCTTTCGCGAACGCTTTCAATAAACGAGCTGCCGCACCTGGGTGCTCGTTAGAGAAAGCGATCAACGTAGGACCAACAAAGCTCTCAGTTAGACATTCGAAGTCAGTGCCTTCAACTGCACGGCGAGCCAAAGTGTTACGTACTACACGCACATAAACACCCGCTTCACGCGCTTCTTTACGTAGTGCTGTCATATTACTCACGGTAACACCGCGAGAATCAGCAACTACCGCAGACAATGCAGTTTTAGCAGCTTCGCTAACTTCGGCGACAATGGCTTTTTTGTCTTCTAGACCTAATGCCACTGGTTTTCTCCTGGATTAGCAGGGAATAAATTCCCCTATTTTTTACCAACTCTTCGATTACTCGAAGTACTTGCTGGTGAGTTAGATCCAGTAAATCTGAATCGGGCCACACCATCTGCGCAGGACAAACATTTTTCAACGTTTCATTAAACCCTCAAAAGGCTCCTGCGGTCTTTGACGGCCTGTTCAACAAACTAATGAAGACAGACCCCAAAGCGCATGATTTAAATACTTACTTAGTCGAACTAAGTGTACCTAAATCAATTTGTAGACCAGGTCCCATTGTAGAGGACATAGTCACTTTTTTCATGTAGACACCTTTTGAAGAAGCAGGTTTAGCACGACGTAAGTCAGCCAAAAGTGCCTCAAGGTTTCCTTTGATAGCATCAGCAGCGAATTCAATAGAACCAACCGCCGCATGAATGATACCATTTTTATCTGTACGGTAACGAGCTTGACCTGCTTTTGCATTTTTCACTGCAGTCGCAACATCAGGCGTTACTGTGCCAACTTTAGGGTTAGGCATTAGACCACGTGGGCCTAAAATTTGACCAAGTTGACCAACGATACGCATCGCATCCGGAGATGCAATAACCACGTCAAAATCTAGATTGCCAGCTTTAACTTGCTCAGCCAAATCTTCAAAACCAACAACATCTGCACCGGCCTCTTTCGCAGCTTCAGCATTTGCACCTTGCGCAAACACAGCAACACGAACATCTTTACCAGCACCATTAGGCAAAACTGTAGAACCACGTACAGCCTGATCAGACTTACGAGGATCGACGCCTAGGTTAACAGACACATCGACAGACTCTTTGAACTTAACAGTAGAAAGCTCAGACAAAAGAGCAACAGCCTCTTCAACAGAGTACAATTTTGTTGCTTCTACTTTTTCCGCGATCAAGCGAGCGCGCTTCGTTAATTTAGCCATTAGATAACACCTTCTACGTCTAGACCCATAGCGCGTGCGCTACCAGCGATAGTACGAACTGCCGCATCCATATCTGAAGCAGTTAGATCAGCCTGCTTAGCAACAACAATCTCTTCTAGCTGCGCACGAGTAACCGTACCAACTTTCTGAGTATTTGGACGTGGAGAACCACTTTTCAGACCCGCTGCTTTCTTAAGAAGAACAGAAGCAGGTGTAGACTTAGTTTCGAAAGTGAAACTACGGTCACTGTATACAGTGATAATAACTGGTGTAGGAAGACCTGGCTCAACACCTTGTGTTTTGGCATTAAACGCTTTACAGAATTCCATGATATTCACACCATGTTGACCAAGTGCTGGACCAACTGGTGGACTTGGGTTCGCTTGACCCGCTTTAACTTGTAGCTTGATATAAGCTTGGACTTTCTTAGCCATCTTTCAACTCCAAATGGGTCACTGCCCTAAGGCTACCCGTTCAACAAAATCAGGCCTTTTCGACCTGACTAAATTCCAATTCAACTGGCGTAGAGCGCCCAAAAATAAGCACTGCCACCTTGATTCGGCTCTTATCGTAATCAACTTCTTCAACAACACCATTGAAATCAGCAAATGGACCTTCACTAACGCGAACAACCTCACCCACTTCAAACAATGTCTTAGGACGAGGTTTGTCAACACCATCACTAACACGCTGTAAAATGGCATCTGCTTCACGAGTCGTAATTGGCGATGGTTTATCTTTTGTACCACCAATAAAACCCAACACGCGAGAAGTAGCCTTAACTAAATGCCAAGAAGCGTCATTCATCTCCATTTGAACCAATACATAACCTGGATAGAACTTTCTTTCGCTCTTGCGTTTCTTACCATCTCGAATTTCAACAACCTCTTCGGTTGGAACCAAGATCTCACCAAAATTCTCTTCCTGCCCCATAACCTGCACTCGCTCAGTAAGCGAACGCATTACGTGCTTTTCGTACCCTGAGTACGCCTGTACTACATACCATCGTTTGGTCACGAGCAACTCCTAACTAATTACCGAGGAAACGACCCAACCAAGGAACGAATCCACTCCCCACAGTACGAGAGACATAAAAACAACAACCGCTAACACTATCAACGTTGTTTGCGTGGTTTCTTGCCTGGTCGGCCATACAACTCTGCGAATTTCGGTTTTAGCTTCTTTTGCCAAAGTAAAAAAAGACTTACCCTTCACAGTTTGTAACGCAATAAAACCAGCAACACCAGCCAACACCAAGATAGCAATCAAGCGATACAATAGTGACTCAGCAGAATAATAGTTATTACCAATCACGCCTACCGCAACTAGTAGAACAACAATTGCCCACTTAAACACATCTCCACGAGATGCTTGAGCTTCAGCATTAGAACTCATACTTCAGGTGATCCCTAACTTAAAAATAGGATACGAAAGATGGCAGGCCAAGAGGGACTCGAACCCCCAACAGCCGGTTTTGGAAACCGGTGCTCTACCAATTGAACTATTGGCCTACATTCGTATGGGCGGAGGATGATACCTAAAAAAGCAAAAGCTAGCAAGGGTACCTGCCCAAAAAACAGACAATAAAAAAGGCGGTTAAACCACCTATCTTTTGTTTTGATAAGCTGGAGCTCATGAGCAGATTTGAACTGCCGACCTCACCCTTACCAAGGGTGTGCTCTACCAACTGAGCTACATGAGCATCTTGGAGCGGGTAGTGGGAATCGAACCCACCTCTTCAGCTTGGAAGGCTGAGGTAATAACCACTATACCATACCCGCAATTGGTGGAGGGAGGTGGATTCGAACCACCGAAACTTTCGTGGCAGATTTACAATCTGCTCCCTTTGGCCACTCGGGAACCCCTCCACGTACTCAGCACACAACGCAACACCCCAAAAGGTGGGAGCCATTATATTTATCGAGTTCTTAATTGCAAGCACTAGCAGGGATTTTTTTCTAATTTTATCATCATCTTGGTGAGGTCGAAGCGAGAGACGAACTGCTCCCAGTCTTTTTCGTCAATGGGCTCCTCTATATCGACCTGGCGAAGCGGTACATTTCGCATATGTTCATACACATCAACGCGATACCCAGACAAATTTTGGATACGTAGTTTCGCTTGCTCGGCGCGCTCTTTTGAAGAATACAAGCCCAGTGAGATTCGGTTTTTCATTTCAGCTCGGTTAATAACAAAACTGTCAATGGACTTAGACGCCAGCTCTTTAACTATT
Organism: Marinomonas maritima; assembly: GCF_024435075.2. Taxonomy (NCBI): domain Bacteria; kingdom Pseudomonadati; phylum Pseudomonadota; class Gammaproteobacteria; order Oceanospirillales; family Oceanospirillaceae; genus Marinomonas; species Marinomonas maritima. The sequence goes on from NZ_JAMZEG020000004.1 coordinate 295,890, forward strand.
CGCTCCGCTATTGCAGGCGTTTCAGGTGCCGCAATATACAACCAGAACTTAGCTCTTTTACCCGTAACTTCACGCTCCTGATAAGACCAACCAAAGTCCTTTAACACCTGGGAAATTTGTTTTATGTCTTCTTGGCGCTCTGTTTCTAAGCGCGGGCAAAATAGCTCAGGCTGATCCACTGTCGCCTCATCAATTACCTCACTCAGTGCATCCTCAATACTCTCACTAGTCACCACCCCTGTATTATAGTCCTGCTCTGTAACTACTAGGGATTCTGTCAATAAGTGTATTTTTTCACTCACAGGTGGACCATAGATAGATTCTTTGATCTTCTCAGGTTTATCCTGAACAAAACTATGCCAACTCAAAAACGCGGCATTAAGCAACACCACAAACAGAAACAGCCACTTCATTTATTACCTCTTACTTGTTCATCGCCCACCAGCTTTGCACCCAAAGCCACTAGGTTGGGCTGATATTCCATTGAAATACCCAACAAATTCAACAGTACTTGCGAATCGCCTCCTGTCACAACCCACTTGAAATCAGGGTAACGGCGATGAATTCGCTCTAAAAAACCAAGCACCATTTCGTGGCAGCCTTCTGTTACCGCCCTTGCAGTCGAGTCCGGTAACCCTTTTCCAGCTACGACCTCACAAGCACCATAACGAATCCTTGCAGTCTTTGAGAGCAAAACATTTTCCATCATGCTCAACCCCGGCGTAATGTAACCACCTAGATGAACGCCGTCTTTCCCAACAACATCGACTTTAATCGCGGTTCCTGCATCCACCACCACCACATCACCTTTGGCCCTATGATGGGCAGCGATAACACCAAGCCAACGATCAACACCTAATCGCTTTGGTTCAACGTAAGCATTAATAACACCACAAGCCTCGCCCTGACTGGTTAATGTAAACCAGACGCTGTCTGGAAATTCAGCTTGGATATCAGCGTGCAACAATGCACTCTGCTCTTTCGACCGAACACTGGCAAAATAAATCCGATCGGGAGTAAAACCAGTATCTACAGGACAACTGTCATCACGCTGAACCCATAAGATTTGCTCATTTTCAAATGCGGTAAATTTAATGCTTGTATTGCCGGCATCAACGACCAGAACTCTAGCCACGACGGACACTAATTTCTCCTCCATGCAACGCCACCACTTCACCACTCTCTTCTAAAAGCAACGCCCCTTTTTGATCTATCCCTTTCGCCACGCCTTGGCGCTGCTGAGAAACAGAACTTACCGTTACGGCTTGATTAAATAGAACATCATAGGCTTGCCACTGGTGCTGAAAATGCTTCATGCCATGACCATCTTCAAACAGCTTACATACCGCCACCAGCTCTTTAGTAAGTTCAGCCAATATAAAGTTTCGGCTAGGGCGCGATTTCAACCTAGAAACAAGATCCGTCCACGGCTGATCAATATGCGTCATAAAGGCACTATCCATTTCGACATTAAGCCCGATACCAATAATCACATGACACACATCTTGATCGGCGACCATTTCCAATAAAATACCACAGATCTTTTGACCATCAACTTGTACATCATTTGGCCACTTTAATCCCGGATTTGGTATGCCGATTTTTTTCAACACTCGCGCCACAGCAACCCCTGCCGCAAGACTTAGCCCTTCGATAACACTTGGTCCGTTATCAAAACGCCATGCAAACGAAAAGGTGATATTTTTTGCGACTCCAGACTCCCATTGTCGCCCACGTCGACCTTTCCCATGCGTTTGACGTTCAACAGAAAATAACACAGGCAACGACTGCCCTTGCGCTATGTATTGCTTGGCATCACCGTTCGTTGACTGTGTTTCAAACGCCAGCCTTATACCAACGTCATCCGGAACACCGTTTTCGCGCAGTGCATCCTCTGACAGCAGCTCTAGCGGCGACGGCAAGCGATACCCACGTCCCTTTACAGAATGAACCGTCACGCCTATCGACTCTAATTTTTTGAGCTTTTTCCAGACGGCAGCACGAGTGACTCCCAATGCGGCTCCCAAGGCTTCACCTGAGTGAAATTCATTATCACTTAGCAGGGCTAAAACAGCTTGCATCAACGCTCTCCAATTTCAATTTTTTCTTGCTCAGTCAGCTCAAAAGGTAAAAATGAACAACCCGCCCGCGCTTGAAGCCAATTCGATTCAGGGTACTCACACATATTATCAATAGCGTGCATTGCATAAGCGTGACGAGATTTTCCTGAGCGATTTGCATAACTTAAATGAGGAAACTCCCCATCAAGAATAACCAAAGAACCTTTAGGCACAGGTATCGCCACCAGCTCATCTTGATTCCATACATGCTCTTTTAATACAACCATCCTAGTATCGATAGAATCGGCTTTAACACGCTCAAAACGCTTTAACAATCCGTGCCTATGCCCTTTTGGTATTCCCCAAAGACATCCATTTTCCAGCGTCGCGTCTTCGATTGCGAACCAAAGACCTATCACACTCATTGGCTTTGTATAAAGAAAAGTGCTGTCTTGATGGCAATTTACCTCGCCTCCAATTCCTGGCTGCTTAAAAATATACATCGATTGTACCGCGCGAGGCTCAACCAAACCCAGCTGCTTTAGCAATGCCCCCCAAACAGGAGATAATGAAAAAGCTTTAAACACGGTATCTTGAGAATGAAGACCGTGCCCAACTTTGTTGATAGACCGCGCTAGCGGTTGCTTCAATATACCAGCTTCATCAAACGCCTCTTCCTCAAAAAAGAAAGACACCTTATCTGCTGACTCGATAAAATAACGGTCTGTGTGCCGTGACTGCTCATTGGTGGTAAAAATAGAACGCACTGAATCTGGTTCGAACGACTCCGTCAGTTCCGACATTCGAGCCTTTAAAGCATCGCAGACAGATTCAGGAATAATAGACTCTAAAACCAAATAACCATTCTGATGATATTGCTCTATTTGTAATGGTGCTAACTCAACAGGTGAAAGGTCGAGAACCACTTTTTTAGTCATGACGTAGACCTCCTTATCTATTATTTGCGTTGGCTTTTATAAAAAAAGCAACTTCTTCCATCAGTACATTGAAATTAGGATTCCAAGACACTCGAGCCGCATGAGGGCTCTTAACGAATAAATCGTCGGAGCTCTCGCCAAACCAGTTTACTTTATCAGTACGACACTCGTCATATAAAAGCTCATCGGATAAATACCAACCACATATTCTGTATTCTCCCATCGCACCATAGTAAGTATTCTCTGGATTACCATGAACCGCCATATGCGACAGCCCTAAAATGTTCAACTCAGGCCAATTCGCATTAAAAATTTTTATACGATCAGTGTTGGCGCTCATTTGCCCTTTGCTGTACATCACCATTTGACTCTTTGAGCCAATCATTCCTTTTTTAAACACTTTTTCTGTCACAGACGAATCGACCGTTTGATCATCTTCCGATAAGGTAATAAACACAGGTAAACGTTTCGGGTTTTCTAAGACTAAATGACGAACCTCTTTGGATAACTTATACACTTCCGCAATCGCCGGTAAAGGAATCGATGCGTACTTTGCAAAATCGTCACTTGGATAGTGATCAAGCCAATCTTTAACCAAAGCCAACCAGGGAGAAAGCCAATCAATACTGCTATTTACTTTGAAAACCGGAGAAAACAGTACAGTCCCTGCAACACTGCTCTCATGCTCCCAAGCATACTCTGCCGCCAACGCGCCGCCAGTAGAAAAACCACCTACATACAATACGTCTACTTCTTTGCGAAACTGATCGGCGGCATTTCGAAAAGTCATACGCCAGTCATCACGAGATACGCTTAATAGGTCGTCTGCTTTCGTGCCGTGGCCGGGCAATAAAACAACGCGGACATGATAACAAGCCTTCTGCAAAGCATAAGCTGGATCACGCATAGAAAAGGGAGAGTCAGATAGCCCATGAGATAACAATATACCGATGTCATTGCTGCCTTCACACAACGCAGGATCCGGCAATAACTCGAAAGGCATGACGGCGGCGAGCTCTCTCGCTTTATCGTCAGCATTAATCCATCGTTTATTGGCGGTTAAGTATTCTTTTGCTCGTACTAGATAATGAGAAAAAGGCTCTTCTGACTCAAAAACAAATTGCGTTGACTTTTCTGCTGAAAACGCTGGCAATGCCAAAAAGCACAAGCACCACAACGCTATTTTTTGCCGCATAGTAACCCCTCTCGTTAAAATGATTTAATCTCACTAGCGCTCTCTTCATGGCAGACTATGCTACCATCGAACATCAAATCGCTGCCTATATTCAAAGATGAACACATTTTACCCTCACGCCGAACAGGTTCCTTCTCTCTGGTTCCCTTTGGTAAAGAAGTTTTACCAAGAGCATTATCCCAGCGGTAAACCCAATAAAGCCGACCCTATTTGGGTTATGCGACACAATGGTAAAATTCTTTGTGCAGTTAGGCTTAAACAATACTCTGGTGTTCAATTACTCACTGCTATGGTGACCGAGCCATCCCATAGAAAGACAGGTTTAGGTAGCCACTTAATAAACAGTATTCATCCTGCATTAAACGCAATGCCGAGTTATTGCTTCGCCTTTACTCATCTTGTACCTTTTTACTCTGCTAATCATTTTACGACCATCTGTGTTGAAATGTTACCAGAAGAACTAGCAAGTCGCTTTCGAGCTTATATGGCTCAAGGGCGAAACCTTACCCCCATGTACTACGATTTCGTTAAAAAAATCGCTTAATCGTCCTTAAAAAGCACTTAAGCAATCTTAAATCACTAAAACAGTCGCGTCTTTATTGACCCTTTTCAACCTCCTCCAGTACCTTTAATCGTATTACTTACCTTTTCGTTGATAATACATAAAAAAACTGAGGTCATCATGTCAATCACCTTACCATCAAATTCGAAAATGCTGACGTCCGATTTTATTTTCGGTGTGGCAACCGCCTCTTTCCAAATAGAAGGCGCGACAACAACGGACAATCGCCTACCTTCTATCTGGGACACATTCTGCGCCACGCCGAGGAAGGTAAAAGGCGCTGACAATGGCGACATTGCTTGCGATCATTATCATCGATGGGAAAAAGATATCCAGCTAATTAAAGACCTCGGTGTAGACGCCTATCGCTTGTCCATTGCTTGGCCTCGAGTCATGGACGAGAAAGGCGAAGCAAATCAAGCTGGCCTGGATTTTTATCGAAATCTATTAAAGAAACTGAAAGCAGAAGGACTGACCGTATTTGTCACGCTCTATCATTGGGATTTACCACAACACTTAGAAGATAAAGGAGGCTGGCTGAACAGAGAAACCGCCTATCAATTTAAACACTACGCGGATTTAGTGACCAAAGAATTGGCCGAATGGGTCGACAGCTGGGCCACTTTTAACGAGCCCTTTTGTGCAGCAATTCTTGGCTATGAATTAGGCATACACGCGCCCGGTTTAAGTAAACCAGAATACGGCCGACAAGCCGCACACCATATTTTACTGGCGCACGGTTTGGCGTTGCCGGTTATTCGGAAAAACGCGCCGGCGTCTCAAGTAGGCATCGTACTCAATATGAACCGCTCGTACGCGGCCAGCGAAAAATCCGAAGACCAATTCGCCTGCTTAATGCGAGAAACGCTCGATAACCAATTTTTTATTGAGCCATTAATGAAAGGGCAATATCCTCAACTACTCAACACCGTTGCGCCACAATACTTACCAACGATTTTACCTGGCGACATGGACATCATCGCTCAGCCGATCGATTTCTTAGGCTTGAATTTCTACACCTGCAACCACAATGCCTACGATGCTGATGCTCTATTCAAGGATGTAAAAAATTTCGATACGGTTGAATACACCGACATAGGCTGGGAAATTGCCCCGCATGCTTTCACCGAGCTACTCGTCAATCTTCACAAACAATACGACTTGCCACCACTTTATATTACTGAGAATGGTGCCGCGTGCGCGGACGAAATCATCGATAGTGAGATTAACGACGAGCAACGCATTCGATACTTAAATGGACACTTGAATGCCGTGAATCAGGCCATTGAATCTGGAGTGGATATTCGTGGGTATTTTGCATGGAGCTTGATGGATAACTTTGAATGGGCAGAAGGCTACAGCAAACGCTTTGGCTTAACCTATGTGGATTATGCGACTCAAAAAAGAACCATTAAGCACAGCGGACACGCCTATCGAGCACTGCTCAACAGTCGTCACGCTTAAACGGCTTTAGCGTCTATTATAACGCCAAAACAGAAACGCCCGATGAAATCATCGGGCGTTTCTCGATAAAAGCAACCGTAATACACCCGCGACTACTTCAAATGCCCCGCATTATGAAGCGCTCGATCTTGCGGATCTGGCGGTGTCCATTGGTACTGCCACGTTTCCGTTAAAGGCTGCCCATTCGCTTCCAAATACACCCGCAAATTAATCGGCTTGGATTCGTCTGTCGGTGGCACTAAGTCAAACATGGCACGATAACCATTGATAGAATGCAGCGGTCGAGCCGATTCGATTTCTACTCTGCCTTCCGAAGAGGTAATCACGGCTTTAACCTTCGTCTCCTTGCCGAGCATCGCCAACGAACCGCCAGCGAAATCCACCACAAACCGCTTGCTGTAATAGTGACGCTTCTTACCAATCACTCCGCCAATGCCGGTAAAGGTATCCACGACACGAGCACGGTTTGATTGAACCGGAGGCTGACTTCCCCAATACATGTTATAGCTGTAGAGCAACTCTTGGCCGGCTTCAATCGGCTTCGCTGGGTTCCAGAACGCAACGATGTTGTCAAAGGTTTCATCTAACGTCGGAATTTCGACAAGTTGAACAGAGCCTTTCCCCCAATCTCCAATCGGTTCAATCCACAAGCTGGGTCGTTTCTCATAGAAGACGCCATCGTCTTGGTAATGATCAAAATGTCGATCACGCTGCAACAAACCAAACCCTTTTGGATTCTCATCACTATAGGCATTAAATTGTAGATTTTTCGGGTTACCTAATGGGCGCCAAATCCATTCACCATTGCCAGTATGCATAGCCAAACCATCAGAGTCATGAATCTCGGCACGCCAGTCGTAATTCGTTCTGCGGTCATTTTCACCGATCATAAACATACTGGTCATCGGCGCGACGCCCAAACGCTCAATTGCTTTTCTAGGATAAATAGCAGAATCCACTTTCATCTTAAACGGTTCACCCGGCTGCATATCAAAACGATACGCTCCAGACACACTGGGAGAATCCATCAAGGCATACACAGTAACAATATCAGAACCTGGTGTCGGCTTTTCCAACCAAAAGTGAGTGAACGTAGGAAATTCCTCCGGCTTCGGAAGCGCCGTGTCGACGGCCAAGCCTCGAGCAGAAAGACCATATTGCATTTCGCTGCCGACTGCACGAAAGTAACTTGCCCCTAAAAAAGCCACAATATCGCGCTGCCAATCCGTAGCAAACTGCATTCTAAACCCTGCAAAAACAAGATCTTTCGGCAATTGCTTGCCATCTATTTTGGACTTTCCGTAATCAAACGAAGCAGCGGAATATGGGATCGGTGTCGACTTGCCGTTCTCCAGCGTATTCATGTGAATGGGCGTATCAAAGCCTAATCCGAGATGGAAAAGCTCAGCGCGAAACTCTGATTTTTCACCTCTCCATAATGCCGCTTCTTTATTAAAGTGGAGCTGCTGATAATCGTCCCAATCTAAACTTTTTAGACTAGCGGGCAACTCACCTTGATGACTTTGATAAGGCTCGGTCGCCAGTTGTCGTGCATGCCCTTTTAACCACGCATAACTAAACGCTTCACCTTCCTTTGGTTGAACAGGTGTGGATGTCGCACAGGCCGCAACACTAAACAAGACACCGACAGTCAAGAGTGAACGACTGGCTAAACGCAAACAACTCGGCACATTCGCTTTCAGGGTTTTATGTGAAACCTTCGACCCCGTCGTGGATTCTGAAAAAAAATGAGGAAACATAATCTGGCTCTATCAATTAAAAACTGATGTCTATACTAGCCAATTACGACGAGACTAAGTGTTCAGATAGAGTAAATATTAAATACATTAACGTGGATAATTCAACAGAAAACCTTACGGTCTGGTATAACATGACTCTGGATCATACGCATTTTGAATCTCAAAATGCCCATCATATGCCACCCTTACTTAGAGTATGTTAATCAGTGGATAAGCACCCAAGTTATTAACACTTAAACTTTTATAATCAAGATTTAGAGTCAAACATGAAGTTTAAACAATAATAAGTCAGTAACGCTACACCATTCTAGTACTCTTATCGACTTGCCTATAAAATCCTTGCATCCAAAAACCACTGTAAGGAATTTAACCATGAAAAATGCCGTCTTAGGTGTCCAAATGCTCTTTGTCGCATTTGGCGCCTTAGTACTCGTCCCTTTGCTCACTGGACTTGACCCAAGTGTCGCACTTTTTGGGGCCGGTATCGGAACGCTATTATTTCAGTTAACCACCCGTCGAACCGTACCTATTTTTCTTGCGTCATCTTTCGCTTTTATTGCGCCAATAATGTACGGCGTTCAAACATGGGGAATTCCCTCTACCATGGGCGGTTTAATGGCTGCAGGACTGGTATACGTATTGCTGGGTGGTGTTATTCGTTTAAGAGGCGCTGGCTTTATTCATAAGCTATTACCGCCCGTTGTTATTGGACCAATCATCATGGTGATTGGACTTGGCCTAGCGCCGGTTGCCGTCAACATGGCTTTAGGTAAAAGTGGCGATGGATCATTACAGCTTGTTGACGGTAACGTGTCAATTTGGATTGCCATTGCGTCTTTACTGACCACAGTATTTATCAGCGTATTCGCGAAAGGGCTGTTTAAGCTGTTGCCCGTGTTCGGAGGCATTGCTGTTGGCTACCTCTTGAGCTTGTTTTTTGGCATCGTCAGTTTCGACCCCATACACAATGCCGCTTGGTTTGCCGTCCCCAACTTCACAGCACCAGAATTTAACATCAATGCCATTTTGTTTATGTTGCCTGTTGCCATTGCGCCTGCTGTAGAACATGTAGGCGACATTCTTTCTATTTCTAATGTAACAGGAAAGAATTATCTGAAGAAACCCGGCCTGCATCGTACTATTGCTGGCGACGGTATCGCCACTATGGCCGCCGCTATGGTTGGCGCACCACCCAACACAACCTATAGCGAAGTGACTGGCGCAGTCATGCTAACTAAAGCTTTTAATCCAGTGATAATGACATGGGCTGCCGTTGCAGCTATCGTTCTTGCATGGGTAGGTAAATTGGGAGCGGCTCTGCAAACTATTCCACTGCCCGTCATGGGCGGTATTATGATTCTATTATTTGGCTCGATTGCCGCGGTTGGATTGAATACTTTGATCAAAAATCAAGTGGACCTTCACAAGTCACGCAACCTAATCATCGTCGGCGTCACGCTAGTCTTTGGTATTGGTGGTATGGCGTTTGGTATTGGCGAATTCAGCCTGCAAGGCATCAGCTTATGCGGCATCGTGGCTATTATGCTGAACCTGATATTACCTCAAGATATCGGTGATAATCAGATTGTCGACAATGCTCAAATAGAAGACTAGCACTTTAAAAGACAACAAACGGTCCTTACATGGGCCGTTTTTTATGGCTAAGAGAAAAAACTACTAAATAACTGTTAACCCAGCATTGGATAGGTGAATAAAAAAAAGTGTAAAGAATTCAATACAAAGTGACATAAGATAGGCCACTCGATTCGCTTGGTTATATGGAATATAATTCCATAACCAAGCCCAGCAGCACTAGCAATAAAGGCATATTCGAGACCTCCGCCGATATGAGCGATACCAAAAAGTAAGGCAGGAATAAGAGGTACAATAAATAGATAAGACTCACCATGTAAAATTTTTGATAACTCTTGCTGGAGAAAACCGCAAAAAAAAGCTTCTTCAGCTACACAGGTAAAAAACAAATTAATACCTAAAAAATACAACCAAAAAACAGGTACCTTAACATCAATCTGAATTAACCCTAAAAGCATGGCTAAACCCAAAGCCAAACACGGAGTAAGGAAAAATATTAGCAACACCGTTATAGGTTTCTGTAAAACCTGAAAATAATCTGCACTAGCTTGCCCTCTAAAAAAGTACACTAGTACAAACAAGCCCACCAAACCCTTATCGAAATTAGCATACAAACTAAACGGTATCGTATCTACACTAATCGTCTGTTTTAAAACCACAGCATAATTATAAAAACCGGGTAATAAATGCATGGCCAAGGCCAAAGAAACGGCGCCAAACAGACAAACAGAAACTCTGCGAAGCCAAACCAAACGCAAGGTTAATGAACCAAACAGTAACCCAGAATAAACAACGATCACATAATGCTTTGAATACTAAGAATGTCTTCTATATATCCACTAATCACAGCAGCTAAGCAAGTTAGGCACCACAACGGCACCTTCATAAATAAGGGTTTAAAAGGAGTAAAGACTAATAAAATAGATAGACCAAGTAGATAAAAAGCCAAAAGAACCTCTGCTAAATACAGCGAAAAAAAATCAATACGGTGAGTGATATCAAAAATAGCTTAACCACGAGGAAGCTTTCACTCAGACACTTCCCTGATCACTTTTCTTAGCCATTTATTTCAGCCAAAAAAAAGCCCTGACAGCGTTAGCTATCAGGGCTCTCTTAATTTAAGCTTGACGACGACCTACTCTCACATGGGATCTCCCACACTACCATCGGCGATGGCGCTTTTCACTTCTGAGTTCGGGATGGGATCAGGTGGTTCAACGCCTCTATGATCGTCAAGCAATTCTGCTGCGTTCGTTCCGGTGGTGTCTTTAGATGATAATGTCTATCCTCTGTTTCTTCCCACCAAAACACGCGAAGACATGCTTGGATCTTTAACAATTCTTTTTTGAAATAACAATAATCAAGGTTAAACCGATGTTCATCATTGCTGATGTGTATCGTAATCTGTGTCTGTGTTTTTAAAGTATTATTCTTTAAAACCACTTTGGTGTTATATGGTCAAGCCTCACGAGCAATTAGTATTGGTTAGCTCAATGCCTCACAGCACTTACACACCCAACCTATCAACGTCCTAGTCTCGAACGGCTCTTTAGGGGACTTATGTCCCAGTGAGATCTTATCTTGAGGGAGGCTTCCCGCTTAGATGCTTTCAGCGGTTATCCCGTCCGAACGTAGCTACCCGGCAATGCCACTGGCGTGACAACCGGAACACCAGAGGTTCGTCCACTCCGGTCCTCTCGTACTAGGAGCAGCTCCTCTCAAATCTCAAACGTCCACGGCAGATAGGGACCGAACTGTCTCACGACGTTCTAAACCCAGCTCGCGTACCACTTTAAATGGCGAACAGCCATACCCTTGGGACCGGCTTCAGCCCCAGGATGTGATGAGCCGACATCGAGGTGCCAAACACCGCCGTCGATGTGAACTCTTGGGCGGTATCAGCCTGTTATCCCCGGAGTACCTTTTATCCGTTGAGCGATGGCCCTTCCATACAGAACCACCGGATCACTAAGACCTACTTTCGTACCTGCTCGACGTGTCTGTCTCGCAGTTAAGCGTGCTTTTGCCTTTACACTCTACGCATGATTTCCGACCATGCTGAGCACACCTTCGTGCTCCTCCGTTACTCTTTGGGAGGAGACCGCCCCAGTCAAACTACCCACCACACAGTGTCCTCGATCCAGATAATGGACCTGAGTTAGAACCTCAAACATACCAGGGTGGTATTTCAAGATTGGCTCCAATAGAACTAGCGTCCTATCTTCAAAGCCTCCCACCTATCCTACACAAATAGGTTCAAAGTTCACTGTGAAGCTATAGTAAAGGTTCACGGGGTCTTTCCGTCTAGCCGCGGATACACAGCATCTTCACTGCGATTTCAATTTCACTGAGTCTCGGGTGGAGACAGTGTGGCCATCGTTACGCCATTCGTGCAGGTCGGAACTTACCCGACAAGGAATTTCGCTACCTTAGGACCGTTATAGTTACGGCCGCCGTTTACTTGGGCTTCGATCAAGAGCTTCGCTTGCGCTAACCCCATCAATTAACCTTCAAGCACCGGGCAGGCGTCACACCCTATACGTCCACTTTCGTGTTTGCAGAGTGCTGTGTTTTTAATAAACAGTCGCAGCCACCTGGTATCTTCGACCGACTAGTGCTTACGGAGCAAGTCCTTCACACCGGCCGGCGTACCTTCTCCCGAAGTTACGGTACCATTTTGCCTAGTTCCTTCACCCGAGTTCTCTCAAGCGCCTTGGTATTCTCTACCTGACCACCTGTGTCGGTTTGGGGTACGGTCAATGTATATCTGAAGCTTAGAAGTTTTTCCTGGAAGCATGGCATCAACCACTTCGCCCAAAAGAGGGCTCGTCATCAGTTCTCGATCTTCCCACTAAAGGGAGGTGCCCGGATTTGCCTAAGCACCTAACCTACCGCCTTAAACACAGACAACCATCGCTGTGCTGGCCTAGCCTTCTCCGTCTCTCCATCGCAATATACATCGGTACAGGAATATTAACCTGTTTTCCATCGACTACGCATTTCTGCCTCGCCTTAGGGGCCGACTCACCCTGCCCTGATTAACATGGGACAGGAAACCTTGGTCTTCCGGCGGGGGAGTTTTTCACTCCCCTTATCGTTACTCATGTCAACATTCGCACTTCTGATACCTCCAGCCTGCCTTACAGCTTGACCTTCAACGGCTTACAGAACGCTCCTCTACCATGCCTAATAAATTAAGCATCCGTAGCTTCGGTGTACAGTTTGAGCCCCGTTATATCTTCCGCGCAGGCCGACTCGACTAGTGAGCTATTACGCTTTCTTTAAAGGATGGCTGCTTCTAAGCCAACCTCCTAGCTGTCTAAGCCTTCCCACATCGTTTCCCACTTAACTGTAACTTTGGGACCTTAGCTGACGGTCTGGGTTGTTTCCCTTTCCACGACGGACGTTAGCACCCGCCGTGTGTCTCCCGTAATTGCACTCATTGGTATTCGGAGTTTGCATGGGGTTGGTAAGTCGGGATGACCCCCTAGCCCAAACAGTGCTCTACCCCCAATGGTGAGATACGAGGCGCTACCTAAATAGCTTTCGAGGAGAACCAGCTATCTCCGAGCTTGATTAGCCTTTCACTCCTATCCACAAGTCATCCCCAGCCTTTTCAACGGATGTGGGTTCGGTCCTCCAGTTGATGTTACTCAACCTTCAACCTGCTCATGGATAGATCGCCCGGTTTCGGGTCTATTCCCAGCAACTAAACGCCCTATTAAGACTCGGTTTCCCTACGGCTCCACTACATGCTTAACCTTGCTACTGAAAATAAGTCGTTGACCCATTATACAAAAGGTACGCAGTCACGGAACTAAGTCCGCTCCCACTGCTTGTACGTACACGGTTTCAGGATCTATTTCACTCCCCTCACAGGGGTTCTTTTCGCCTTTCCCTCACGGTACTGGTTCACTATCGGTCAGTCAGGAGTATTTAGCCTTGGAGGATGGTCCCCCCATATTCAGACAGGATATCACGTGTCCCGTCCTACTCGTTTTCACTATAATGGCATTTTCGTATACGGGGCTATCACCCTCTACGGCGGCTCTTTCCAGAGCCTTCTACTAACACCAAAATAACTTAAGGGCTAATCCCCTTTCGCTCGCCGCTACTTAGGGAATCTCGGTTGATTTCTTTTCCTAAGGGTACTTAGATGTTTCAGTTCCCCTCGTTCGCCTCGTATGGCTATGTATTCACCATACGATACCCGCAAGCGGGTGGGTTTCCCCATTCGGACATGTTCGGATCAAAGTCTGTTTATCGACTCCCCGAACCTTTTCGCAGATTACCACGTCCTTCATCGCCTCTGACTGCCAAGGCATCCACCGTGCACGCTTGGTCACTTGACCATATAACCCAAAGTAGTTTCATGCCGAAGCACTTACTAACGTTAGATCACAACCAAAGAGCTTTTGTATCTCTTTGGATTTACGATAATAGAAGTCACTAGGTTAAAGTGAACTTCCACCGGTTTAACACTTGATTTATCGTTATTTCAAAATTCGAATTGTTAAAGAGCAAGTTTAGTGCAAAGCACTAAGTCAGAGACTAAAAATCATCAAGCACTTGAAGTGTTGATGCTTAGTATCTTGCTTAGGACTCTATCCTAATCTCTTAAAGTAGATATCGTACCAACCAATGAATCATTCAACTCATTAGGAGTACTATCAGATAATTTGTGTGAACGCTCACCAGAGGTTTCTATCGTTTAAGGAGGTGATCCAGCCCCAGGTTCCCCTAGGGCTACCTTGTTACGACTTCACCCCAGTCATTGACCACTCCGTGGTAACCGCCATCCCCGAAGGGTTAAGCTAGCTACTTCTGGAGCAATCAACTCCCATGGTGTGACGGGCGGTGTGTACAAGGCCGGGAACGTATTCACCGTGACATTCTGATTCACGATTACTAGCGATTCCGACTTCATGGAGTCGAGTTGCAGACTCCAATCCGGACTACGACGTACTTTGTGGGATTCGCTCACTATCGCTAGCTTGCAGCCCTCTGTATACGCCATTGTAGCACGTGTGTAGCCCTACTCGTAAGGGCCATGATGACTTGACGTCGTCCCCACCTTCCTCCGGTTTGTCACCGGCAGTCTCCTTAAAGTTCCCACCATTACGTGCTGGCAAATAAGGACAAGGGTTGCGCTCGTTACGGGACTTAACCCAACATTTCACAACACGAGCTGACGACAGCCATGCAGCACCTGTCTCACAGTTCCCGAAGGCACCATCTGATCTCTCAAATGTTCTGTGGATGTCAAGAGTAGGTAAGGTTCTTCGCGTTGCTTCGAATTAAACCACATGCTCCACCGCTTGTGCGGGCCCCCGTCAATTCATTTGAGTTTTAACCTTGCGGCCGTACTCCCCAGGCGGTCTACTTATTGCGTTAGCTGCGCCACTAAGTCATTACAACCCAACGGCTAGTAGACATCGTTTACGGCGTGGACTACCAGGGTATCTAATCCTGTTTGCTCCCCACGCTTTCGCACCTCAGTGTCAGTATTAGTCCAGGGTGTCGCCTTCGCCACTGATGTTCCTTCCTATATCTACGCATTTCACCGCTACACAGGAAATTCCACACCCCTCTACCATACTCTAGCTAGCCAGTATCGGGTGCCATTCCAAGGTTGAGCCCTGGGATTTCACATCCGACTTAACAAACCACCTACGCGCGCTTTACGCCCAGTAATTCCGATTAACGCTTGCACCCTCTGTATTACCGCGGCTGCTGGCACAGAGTTAGCCGGTGCTTCTTCTGGGGCTAACGTCAAAGCAATGAAGTATTAATCCACTACTCTTCCTCACCCCTGAAAGTGCTTTACAACCCTAAGGCCTTCTTCACACACGCGGCATGGCTGGATCAGGCTTGCGCCCATTGTCCAATATTCCCCACTGCTGCCTCCCGTAGGAGTCTGGGCCGTGTCTCAGTCCCAGTGTGACTGGTCATCCTCTCAGACCAGTTAGAGATCGTCGCCTTGGTAGGCCTTTACCCTACCAACTAGCTAATCTCACGCAGGCTCATCTAATAGCGGAAGGCTCCGAAGAGTCCCCTCCTTTCCCCCTCAGGGCGTATGCGGTATTAGCATGCGTTTCCACATGTTGTCCCCCTCTACTAGGCAGATTCCTACGCGTTACTCACCCGTCCGCCGCTCGTCAGCAGGAGCAAGCTCCCCTGTTACCGCTCGACTTGCATGTGTTAAGCCTGCCGCCAGCGTTCAATCTGAGCCATGATCAAACTCTTCAGTTAAAAGTTTGCTCACTCAAATCTTATTACACTAACTATAACTTAATCGATCCGTCATCCCGAAGAACAACAAATCAACATAAAGCGATTGCCGTGCAGACTCTCGTAAGACTTCAATTTTTTTGATCAACTACATCTCGGCAAAGCCGGTCTGCGATGATCTTCTGAAGCCTCTAGCGAGCGCCCACACAAATTATCTGATTATCTATTTTAAAGAGCGTGCCAACTTAAAATAAGCCACCTTCTATTAAGAAGTTAACCTGAACATCGTCTTCGTTGTTGTGAAGCGTTGTCCGTGTCAGCGAGGGCGTATATTAAGGATCTACAGATATTGTGCAACCCTTTTTGAAGGTTTTTTATCATTTTGTCATATTAATTTGTTTTAACGTCAAAAAACGTTTAATCCTTAATCAACAAACACAAAAAAGCCCATTATTTGTACAAAAAATGGGCTTTTGATCTATTTGAGCGATGTTATTTATTAGGGGTTCAGTCTTGCCTCACGACGTCGCTTCACTTCATAAACAATAGCCAACAAGATAGTGATAGAGATCATCACTAGCCCGAGTGCATTTACCGCTGGCGTTAAACCTGTTCTAACTTTGGAGGCAATGTATACAGTTAGAGTGGTGTCGTAACCTTTCACAAACAAAGTCGTATTGTAGTTTTCAAACGACTGAAGAAATGCAATGGCCGCTGCCGAAATAATCGCTGGCTTTAAGTAAGGCAGTAGAATACGTCGAAATGCTTGCCACTGTGTCGCCCCCAGACTCAATGCAGCATTTTCAAGTGTGCGATCAAACCGCTGTAATCGTGCCAATACCATCAGCATCACATACGCAGCTATAAAAGTCGTCTGCGCAACGACGGTTAAAAATACACCACCACTAACTGACAGCCCCTTCCAAAAGATAAGCGTTGAAATACCGACAATCACACCAGGCGTTAATAATGGAGACATCATCAACGAATACAAAAAGGTCTTCCCTCTTCCTTGAAAAGTAGAAAGAAAAAGAGCACAGCAAATACCAATTGGCACAGCAACGACTAATACTCCAGCGGCCACTATCACGCTCGTCCATAAGGCCTGCCACATAGCACCGTCTTCTGCTAAAGCGGCAAACCACTTTAGTGTCGCTCCCTTCCAAGGCGATACAGTAGGAAATCGACTGTCATTAAATGTTGCCAGTCCCATAATAATAAGTGGTGTAAATAGGTATAGAAAAAATATACCAATATAAAAACGTACTCCAAATCGCATAATGGTTTCAGATTTCATTTTGCAATGTCCCCCAAACCGACTTTAAAGATACGCATAACTAAGGCAATAAAACCGATACAAATCACCAGAAGTAAGAACGCATATGCCGCCCCCTGGTTCCAATTACCCCCCTCAAAAAACCAGTTATAAATAATCTGAGTGAACCAACGACTCCCAGGTGAGCCAAGTAATGCTGGCACCGCGTAACTGCCCGCCGCCAACATGAAGGTCATAATGCAGCCAGTTGCAATACCTGGCTTAGCGTGAGGAATAACCACTCGCCAATGAGTACGGATCCAACCTGCTCCTAAATTACGCGCCGCTTTGATTTGATTTGTGTCTAAGCTTTCGATGGCATTATAAATAGGAAAAATCATAAACAGGATATAGGCGTACACCATACCGATTAAAACGGCACCATCGCCCGATAAAAATCGAATCGGACGATCAATAAACCCTAACCCCAATAAAAGCGCATTCAACGGACCTTTATAAGCCAAAATAATGTACCAAGAAAACGTCCGTAGAATTTCATTAATCCAAAAAGGAATAATCAATAACAGCAAGCACAAAGCGGCCTTCTGTGGCGTTGCCACCTTGGCAAGATAAAATGCAATGGGATAGCTGACTAATAAAGTTAACGAAGCAACCAACACACTCGACCAAATTGTTTTGAAGAAGATGGTTAAATGTATTTTGTTGTTAAACAACGTTTCGTAATTGACCAGAGAATAAGTATCTTCTGGACCACCAATATCAGCAGGCAATAAATTTGGACGAAATGAATAATCGACCATAAGCAGTTGCGGTAAAATTACTAAAGCTATAATCCAAATAGCAATTATGCCAAGAATACCAACAGCTAGCCCACTGCCAAATCGAGCTTTGAGTTGGCTAAACATGATCCTCTCCTGCAATGACAATGGCATCTTGCTCACTATAAGAAAGGCTAACCGGCGCCCCTTTTTTCAAAGACTCAGAATATTGGTGTGTTGCAAGCTGAATAGACAATGCTTGATCCCCTGGTGTATTCGCGTTCAGAGTCAAATACGCGCCTTCAAAGTTCACTTCATTGATACTGGCTTTTAATGTATGCATCCCATCTTCTGCTTGTAGCCTGAAATGCTCAGGACGAACAAATAAAGTCGCATCACTGCCAATCGCTAAATTACCTTGAGCGCGTCCCGCTAATTTGCCTAACGGTCCGCAGTCTAGGACAACAAAATTAGGGTTACTATCAATCACCTTGCCTCGAATGCCATTATTTTCTCCCACAAAGGAGGCAACAAAAGCCGTTTTAGGATCACGGTAAAGAGTAATTGGATCAGCAACTTGCTGTATCTGTCCAGCAGACATAACCGCAACTCGATCCGACATTGTCAACGCTTCACCTTGGTCATGAGTAATATAAATGAAGGTAATGCCTGTTTTACGCTGAATTTCTTTTAACTCTAGACGCATATGCTGACGCAGCTTTAAATCAAGTGCAGATAACGGCTCATCAAGTAATAGCACTTGTGGTTCAACGGCCAACGCACGAGCAATCGCAATTCGTTGTTTTTGACCACCAGATAACTCTGATATTTTTTTCGCACCACTGTCTTCCAATGCCACTAACTCAAGCAGTCGGTCAGAAGCTTTTTTGCGCTCACTTTTCGAAACGCCGCGAACCTCTAAGCCAAATTCTATATTTTCAGCCACAGTCATAAGAGGAAAAAGTGCGAGATTTTGAAAAATCATCGAGGTTGGACGTTTATTGGCCGGTACACCACGCATACTTTGGCCACCAATTTTAACATCACCTTCCGTAGGATCTAAAAAACCACTGATCATGTTTAAGATAGTTGTTTTGCCACAACCGGACGGGCCTAAGAAGCTAAAAAACTCACCGGATTCTATTTTCAAATCGGTTTTCTGTATGGCGGTAAAATCACCAAACTGCATAACGGTATTATCTAGATGAACACTACTATCCATATTTCTCTCTCTGATTATTTTTTCTTGATACAAAAAGCCCCTTGTACAAAAACTCACAAGGGGCTTTTGAGATTCTATTTATGCTGACAAGTAACGGTCTTGGTATTCGTTACGCAGCGCAACATACCAAGGTTCCTGAATTGGCCACCACCAAAGATTAGCTAGATCTTGCTTACTATACGAATCTTGGAAGAATTGTTTCGTAGCTGCAGGCAATAATGCATCTGCACCTTTAGCGGTTGAGTTGTAGCCCGTCGCTTTTACAAACATGGCACCCGCTTCTGGCGTGTAATACCAATTAATAAACTCATACACTGAATCAGTATTATTGGCATTTTTAGGAATAACAAAACCTTCCATCCAAGCCAACGCACCTTCTTTTGGTGCACCGTAAGCAATAGGCTCACCTTCTGTTTTAAGTTTGAATGCAGTGCTGTCCCAAGTTTGGCCAATAACGGCACCATTGGTACGAAATGCACCTTGCGCTTCATTCTCTGTAGACCAAAACTGAGCAATAGAGCTCTTATGCTCCGCAGCTACTTTTAGAATGACATCAAAATTCGCTCGCATCGCCTTTTCAGTTTTATAAGAATCAAGCAATGGGAAAGGAAGTTTACCGGCTTTCTCCAGCCACAATCCAATTCCAACCAAAGCCGAATGTCCACGCACTGTAACGCCACCGGCATTCTCAGGCTTCCATAAGTCACCGTAGCTTAGACTTTTAGGATTAACACTCGCGTCTTGAGTGTTATACGCTATGGCTTCCGTCCCCCAATCAGATGGTGCAAAATAACGCTTACCGTTTACAATTCCCCCAACATCTGAACCAGCAAGAGCACTTTCTAAACAACCGCCCCAGTTCACTCGTTTCACGTCAAGTGGCTGAATCAAATCGAAGTCAACATAACCAGGAACACGGTCAACGGTTGGCATAATGATATCGAAACCCGTTCCATCCGTAGCACGCAGAGAGTTCATCAACTCATCATTTGTTCCATAGGGAGTGAACGTGGCATTAATACCTGTTTTTGCTTTAAAGTCGGATAACATTTCATCCGTAATGTAACCAGCCCACGCATAAATACGCAGCTCTTTATTAGCAGCAATGGCTTGATTCATTGAAAATGGGGTAGCGGCAACAGCACCTGCAATAGAGGCGCCTTTCACGAATTGACGACGGGAAAGGGTCATTTTTGAGCTCCTTAAGCTTTAAGTCATTGTTTTATTATTTCATTAGAGAAGCGTCTCAACGCTTCAAACACACTTTTATTAAACGCTTGTTTAATATCTTTTTCAATTTAATACAAAATAATGACGAAACAGTGACCATGGAAGATATTTTTTCAAATTGGGCATAATCATCTTTAGCGATGTTGCTAAAAGTCAATTTCATGACGCTTTTTGATCATCCTTAACCCTCTCTCACGCAAAAGTGGTCACTTCTTTCTTTGTCTTATTTTTGTCATATCTGCATATTACAGTAGTTCAAATCGTAACATTAAGTAGGTTCTGAATTGAAAATTTCCCATGTAACACGAACGACGACAATAAGTTATTTAGTGATTGCCGTTATGCTGATTGCCTTACTGCTTTGGAGCTTAATGAAATTTCGTAGCGCCTTTGAGCAAAGCGACACTTATACGCAAGTGTGGGCGTACTCATCTATCGACTTAAAACAACAAATTGAAGGCTATTTATCTTCAGGGGAGGCCTCCGCTTTACAAACCGCAGAAGGGTTTATTCAACAAAAAATTCGTCCAGCACTCAGCACCTTGCCGGACTCGATTAAAAACCCCATAAATGAACAACTAGTTGAAATAGAGAAAAGCCTTCAATCCGATGTAAGGGCCGCCGGCAAGCTATCTGGCAGCCCTTTTGCTCTAATCGAGAACAACGAGCGTCAAACTCTGCTGTCTTTAGATTCTTTAGCTGACAAAGTACAGCTACTTCAAGCCAAAAGCAACTTACAAACCGCTGCGCCTTATATCGCAAGCCAAGCCTTCTTATATGCAGATCTTGCTCATGTTAGCAGTGCTAAAAACGACTATTTAGCCAACAACACACCAGACAATTATCAACGCCTAAAGCGGTCTGTTTTGACCTTTCAATCTCACATAAAAGAGTTTAGCAACCTGCCTATACTTCTATTAGAAGAGGAACAAAACACAGACACAGCCGACGACTTATCCTCCTTAATGGGCTGGGCGAATGAATCAGTAAACAATGAAGAGGAAATAGACCCTCTAGAAGAAACTAAAAGTGAACTCCACACTTGGTCTGGTCGCTATTTAAAAGACGTTGACTCTAGCCTAGCAAGTATTCAACAAGCTATTGAAGCGCAAAAACGGATACGTACATTGATCAGCCAGCTTGAAAATATTTTGAAGACTGGCACTCAGGACATTCAAAAAAGCGCTCAAACTACTCAAGAGCAGACTCTACTGGCTTTTTCTATATTTGTTATTCTGATGATATTGACCACTATCTTGGTACATGTTTTTCAAAATAAAGTCGTCGTGAAAAGCGCCAAAGATTTATACATTGCCGTTAAAGAACTAGTCGAGTACCAAAACATCAATACACTCAAAGTAGGAAAAAATAAAAATGAACTCTCTGACGTGGCACATTACCTAAACCGTTATTTAGAGCAAATAGCGGTTCAGCGTCAACAAAGAGACACCGAGCTCAACAACATTTCAATTTCACTCAACGACATGCTGAACGCCTTTGGACAAGTCCATGAACTAAGTACCGCCTCGAACCGAGAATTAGACAGCACTTTAGAAATGTCCAACCACATCGAGGTACTGGCCAACAAGGCCGAAGTCCGAGCTCGTGAGGTAGAGACCTACGCAATAGAAACGAATACCGCCATGACACACAGCGTCGGTCAAGCCGCATCACTGGCTGTGGCCAACCAAACCACTGTTGAGAGATTAAACAGTAGTAAGAAGTCTTTACTGAACCTAGAGTCTTCCGTGTCTAGTGCCACCTCAATTGTTAGCGGCATCAGAGATATTTCAGAACAAACTAACCTACTGGCTTTAAACGCCGCCATTGAAGCCGCACGAGCAGGTGAACACGGGCGAGGCTTTGCCGTTGTCGCATCGGAAGTTCGAACACTGTCGAGTCGAACACAGCAATCGTTAGAAGAAATTACTGGCATTTTTACCCTGCTCTCCTCCGCCACCAGCAAACTTAAAAATAACCTAGACCTTATTGAAACCGCCTCGACTGAACAAATAAGCTTAACTCAAGCATTAGGGCAATCTGCTCAAGAAGTTCTTGGAAAGTCTAAGCAATCGACCCAGCTTGCCAAAAAAGCAACCGGCTATGCCGCAGAGCAAAAGCTTGGAATGAGTGGTCTGAATAGTGCGGTTGGTAAAGTAAGAGGCCAAGCAAACGAATCCGAAGAATTCATGTCTAATGTGACTAGTAGTATCAAGCAAAAAATCCAAGACATTACTACGACGTTGGGTATCAAATAACGATTCAAGACGGTGGGCGATTCAAAAGTAAAAGATAAAAAAATCCAGCTTCTGCTGGATTTTTTACATCATAAACTCACAGTATGGACTTAAAACAAAACACGCGCTTTAACCGTTCCTTCAACTTTTTTGACTTTCTCAAGAGCCAACTCGCCTTCCTCTGCATCAACATCCATCACCATATAGCCAAGCTTCTCCGTGGTACGAAGGTACTGGCCTGTAATGTTAATGTTATGTTCAGAGAAAATAGCGTTGATCTTAGACAGTACGCCAGGACGGTTCTCATGAATGTGCAAGATACGGTGATTATCTGCTTGAGCTGGCAACGCCACTTCAGGGAAGTTAACCGCAGCCGTTGTGGTACCCACATCAGAATATTTAATCAGCTTATCAGCCACTTCAACACCGATATTCTCTTGCGCTTCCATGGTACTACCACCAATATGGGGCGTAAGAATCACATTGTCTAAACCACGCAATGAAGAAACAAATTCTTCGTCATTGCCTTTTGGCTCAACAGGGAATACATCAACCGCTGCGCCGCCTAAATCTCCAGACTTAATGGCGTCAGCCACCGCATCAAGATCCGCAACCGTGCCACGAGAAGCGTTAATGAAGATAGAACCTTTCTTCATTTGAGATACTTCTTTCGCGCCGATCATCATCTTAGTCGAATTGGTTTCAGGTACATGCAAGCTGATAATATCGCTGGTAGACAACAATTCTTTCAGGCTTTTGATTTGGCGCGCATTACCCAAAGGCAATTTGGTAACGATGTCGTAAAAGCAAACTTCCATGCCGAGAGATTCTGCTAATACGCTCAACTGTGTGCCGATGCTGCCATAACCAATAATGCCTAAACGCTTACCACGAGTCTCATAAGAACCGACGGCAGACTTAATCCAGCCGCCACGATGACACGCTGCATTTTTAGCAGGAATACCGCGAAGCAATAAAATTAATTGGCCAAGCACTAACTCAGCTACGCTACGCGTATTTGAGAATGGCGCATTGAAGACAACAATGCCTTTTGCGCTTGCCGCGTCTAAATTGACTTGGTTAGTACCAATGCAGAAACAACCGATAGCAACCAATTTATTGGCGTGCTCTAACACCTTCTCGGTTAATTGAGTACGAGATCGAATGCCAATAAAATGCGCTTCCGCAATTTTTTCGATCAATTCGTCTTCTGCTAATGCGGTTTTATGATACTCAATGTTGCTATATCCTGCGTCATACAATGCATCCAGTGCAGATTGATGAACGCCTTCTAATAACAAAATTTTGATTTTGTCTTTGTCTAGTGAGTTACTACTCATGGCTCGTTCGACTTCTCTATGGTGGTGGGGGAAAAAGTTGACGTATGTTAACACAAATAAGACGCTTACCTTAACGTCGGTAAGGGAATGTCTTTCATTATGACAAGAGGAACGCTCATAGAGAAACCGCAAATAACAGCCTCTCTATGCGAGTACTTTTAGACGGGGTGTTTTCTCTGTAAATACACACCTGTTTCTACATGATGAGTATAGGGAAACTGATCAAACATGGCGAAACGCACTACTTCATGTGTACTCGACAATGATTCTAGGTTTGACTTCAGCGTTTCAGGGTTACATGAAATATAAAGAATGGAGTCTATCTTGCGAATAAGCTCAACCGTCGCATCATCCAAACCGGCACGAGGTGGGTCAACCAACACAACTGAAGGAGTAAGCTCACTAACACCCGCTTGAACAAGACTCTTTGGCAATTCAACATCACCATTTAACGCGGCAGAAACATCTTCGCTGGCCATTTTAACCACTTGAACATTATGCATACCGTTAATCGCAATATTTAACTGCGCAGAGTTAACCGATACTTTTGAAATTTCCGTTGCCACTACGCGATCAAAACGCCGAGCTAACGGGATAGAAAAATTGCCATTACCACAATACATTTCCAACAAATCACCGGACGCCTCTTTCGTCACGTCCAAAGCCCATTCCAACATTTTCTCACTAATGTTCGCATTAGGCTGAGTGAAGCTATTTTCTACTTGCTGGTAATGAAACTTTTGACCATGAACGGTCAAGGTTTCCATGACAAAATCACGGGTCAATATTTGCTTTTTCTTACGACTACGACCAATAAAATGACAAGCCGGAAACGTATCATTGAGCTGTTGAGCAGCGGTATTCCACTCATCATCAATTGGCTTATGATAAAGCAAGCTAATCAAAGCTTCTCCTGTAGTAGTCGTTAAAAAGTCGACTTGGAAGAGCTTATGTCGCAATATCGGCGTGTCTCGTACTGCATCAATCAATTTTGGCATCAACTCATTAATAAGATGGGAAGCAGCAAGAAACTGATCGGTACGAATTGGGGTTCTAGGATCCGCGGGATCAAACATCGCATAATATAAGTCATCGCCTTCATGCCAAATTCGAAACTCAGCACGCATACGATAGTGAGAAGGCTGACTCGCATACACTTCCATCTCAGGCAATGACAAACTCACCATTAATTTGGCTAATTCAGCTTGCTTATCTTGCAGCTGCTTTTCATACATTTCTGGTTGGATTTGATCCGGTCTCATGACTCATTCTCTTAAAAGCGATAGGAACTAGCTAGCTTAAAAACAATTGGCACTAGTTATCTTTAAGCGCGGCATTATACGAGTTCCCTCTTCACAAATCTAATGACTCAAATAAATGAAGTAGACCGAGTTAATTAAGATATTGAGGTCCCAGTAGAATAGCGAGCGATAATGTCAGCGAAAACGTACCGTCGTAATCGTCTTCTGCTTCATGGGTAAACTGAGGTATCACCTGACCAATAAGCCAATCTTTGTAAAGGAGGCGCTCATATTGAATGTTATATAAAAAACTGTCTGGCTCAATAGAATGTTCACCTGACTGAAGAAGGCTCAGTTGATACGCCATCCGGTTTTTCTCATTTAATGCATGCTGAATAGTAAAGTTCTCACGGACATAAAATAGCCCTTCTGTATCAAGCCAAGTTACGCCAAAGTCTGTACCAAAATTCAAAGTAGGGCTCATTGCATAACCTAAGCCTAGACCATAACGCGCGCCAAAACCTTTAGAATAATAGGCAAATGCTTCTTGATTTTGCCACCAATTCCACGATCCAGTAACGTCACTCTGCTTAAGACGCAATCGTAAAAATGGATCAAGAGGAAAGTCTACTTTTATACCAGCATCAAGATCTAACCCTATGTCTTCTTGTATATAACGCACAGCTGCAGAGATATTCAATTTCAAGGCAGAATTTACAATGCTATTTTGTTGAGACGATTCGCCTCGCAAACTTTCAGGAGCCAAAGAATCAGGTTCAGACTCAATGACTAAGCGCAATCTATCCTGAGTATCTGGCAATTTAAGCCGAGTACGAAAATCAAAAAAGCCAGAACTGTCACTTCCACTTAATACAGTGCCAAATCGCACGTCTAAATAACTATCTGAAGGCTGGCTGCTTTCGGTTCCGGATAAAAAGGAATCTATATTCGTCGACCAATTGCCAATTGTTTTTGAAATCGTCTCATGTGAACTCAACCACCAAGAAGGCTCAGCATTTTCTATCTGCTCATTTTTTTCAAATTGAGCAGCCGTATGACTAACCTCCTCTTCAGCAGAAGAAACGGGCAAGGAGCAAAAAACAGCCAAACAGAGTATCGCAACATACCCCTTGCTTACGGACATAACTTAGTCGCCTTTGAGCATTTGTTGAATCATCAGAGACGAATTTTCCGCCGCTACTTGAAGATATTCTTCAAAGCTCTGAGGAGACTCCTTACCCGCGATATCAGACAATGAACGCACCACAACAAAAGGCGTTCCAAACTTAAAGCACACCTGTGCGACAGCAGCGGCTTCCATTTCAACCGCCACCAGTTCAGGAAAAATCGTTCGAACTGCTTCCACTCGAACAGGATCGTTCATAAAACTGTCTCCCGTTCCGATCAAACCGACTTTTGCTTGAACTTGAGTCACGGTCTGTAAGGCTTTTTTTGCCTGATTCACTAAATCAGTGTTCGCTGCATACGTCGCAGGCATGTTTGGAACTTGTCCCATTACATAACCGAACGCCGTAACATCCACATCATGATGAACCACTTGGTCTGAAATCACGACATCTCCAACGTGTAAATCAGGGTCAAAACCACCAGCAGAGCCAATGTTAATAACATATTCAGGCTGAAACTGTGAAAGTAGTAACGTGGTCGATACGGCCGCGTTTACTTTACCAATACCGGACTTAAGCAGAACCACTTCTTTGCCTTCAAAAGACCCAATAAAAAAATCACAACCTGCAATGGTCTGTTCACGGACATCTGTCATCCACGCTTTGATGACGGCCACTTCTTCGTCCATGGCGCCAATTAATCCGATTACGCTCATTCATTGCTCCTAATATTTGCATTTTTCTGCATAACGTCTTGTGTAAATAACCATATCTGATCGCCAGAATAAGGCAAGGTCATCTCGAAAAGGGCCACATTATCCGGCATTTCCGACCACCTTTGTACCGAAAAAAACCGTACTTTTGGAAAAGCGGCCTGAATCGATAATAAAAGAGTCTTTGGCTGAGGCGTCAACAACACAACAATCGCATCAGGGTGATACGACAAAACGACATAATAGTTAGATAAGTCCACTAGCCATTGCGTCGTAATGCCATAGTTTTCTAACTCTGTATACCAGATTGCTTTGGTGACACGACTTCCACCCACCATTACCCAAGAATCATATTGCCCATTAGAGTATGTCGGAGCAACACCCTCCAAAGCACATGCTTTTACCAATATTTGATGCAGGTTATAATCAAAAGAACACCCCATTAGGGTAAATACATGCGGGTCAGCTTTGACCGGTAAGGTACTATTTAACCAAACGATTGGAAGTTGATCTCGATTGTATTTTAATTTCAGCGCCTGGGTCATATCCGACTGCGCATCAATATCTTTATCACACCCAATCAAGACAGCATCGAATTTTTTGACGGCACTAGACTGAGTAAAAAAACTGTCTGTTGAAATATATTCTTCAACTTGTAAGCCTAACCTCTCTAAGGCTACCTTTACCGCTCCTGCATTTGAGTAGTCATTCGACACCCAGGCCACCACTTGATTCGGTGCTAACGGCTTGAATTCGTATTTAGACTCAGGCTCTTCGATTATTAAATTAAGCTGTAGTGCATTATTTTGTAAAGTCTTTTGCTGGCCACCAAGGTGAACCAGTAACATATTAACCATCCAGCAAAAAAGAGGTCTGAAAGCCATGTCGTTCATCGCTATCATTTCAAGTCCAGTGCCATCAAAACGAACCGTGAGCCGCCGCTCAGCCATATCATTGGACATGACCATCATAAATAGAACACGTATCAGACCTCTAAAACTCGCATCCACTGCGACAACCCTTGCCCCAGTATCTACAGAGCAATCCAATTGCACTCTATTTGCTTCTACGCCCATCGCCATCATAACTCGGGCACTTTCCTGACAAAAAACATCTCCTATCGGGAGATAAGATACATCACTTTCTACCGTGCTAATTTCGTCCAATACTGATACCAACAACGCAATCCAGCCCTGTAAATGCGTTGTATTTGTATGACTAGGTAGCATGGAAAGGTACGTCAGTTCATTTAATATGGCATCCGTGTCCACCTTCTTCTGAACAACAGATGATAGTGGTTGCAACTGCTCAAGTTGCCACATAAGACTGGTTTCTTGAGTAACATTTTGACCTACTAATAATAAGCCTCGATAAGTGCTCTCATTTTGAAATGAATAGGCCTGCCATTGATATATCCGCCCTAGATTATTAATGGTTAAGTCAAAATGAACACCAAGACCACCTTTTAAGGCCTCTTGAATGGATTGATGACAAGAAATAGGCATAAAATCAAACAGCGTTCGTGCTCTATCTGAGTCAGGAAAAATACGCTTAGCTTCTGTATTAATAAGCTCAACTTCTGCTACCTCGTTACAGAAAATGATGGCACTGTGTATTGATTCTGCAAGAAGCGTAAATCTACGCTCTTTGGCTTTAATAAAGGCCTTATATTGATTACTTTGCAACTTAAAAGGTTGCAACTCACTAAACGGCAACAAGTCCTCTTCAGGGCGATACGCTATGGCTTCAAGAGGATAAAAAAGTAACGTTTTCACTAAACGTGTCAAAAAGAAATAAAAGCACAATAAAACAAAGCCAACCGCAACAATTAAGGGCAGTGCATTTGTTAACAGAGTAGAAGAAAACGCGTGCTTTTGAATAATATCGAGTTGTAGCTCTGACTGAACAGGCGAAACTAAAGGTAAACGCGAGCGTAATATCGAACCAGATAAGTCCACACCGGTCTTATGTTCTTCTAACAAAACACGATCATTAACCTTGTCATAAATTTGTACTGCACTGACTTGAGCGCTTTCAAGTAGTTCATGCGCCAACGTTAAGTTGTCATTTAATGAAATAAAACCATACAGAAAACCAATACTCTCTTGCTCGGACGCCAGTAATTTTTTTTTGTACATAAGTAAAATGGTACCGTCTTCAGTCATGATAGACGCCCACCTATTGATTAACCCTTCTCGCAACAGAGGTTGAAAATTTACTTTTGTAAATAAGCGCGCCCTCGGATCCATCGAGTGCAGACCATTTTTCCATTCGATATAAAAGAAATCTAACCCACCGAATAGCAACACCTCATGGTGACTAAATAGCAAATCTAGCTCATGACCAGAGGTATAATCGCGTAAAGAAAGATCCTGCCCAATAAACTTCATTTCGTCTTCAGCGCGAGCCAAATAGCCATTAAAAGCTTGTTCAACCACTCGGTGCTTTAAAGCCAAACCTTTTTCTGCAGCCGAGTGATTCAAGGCCTCAATAAAATACAGAATAATCAAAGCAATGACTAAAAAGACCAGTCCGATTGATGCCAGCACCCTTTTCCGTAGACGGCGCCGTAAACTAATACTTACTCTTGCCATAGTTCCACCGAGTAATGATAGGCCTGCTGCACCATCAAACGAATACTTTCAGCGTCTAGTTCAGCAGGCATTAACGTAGAATGTGCAACATAAAGGTTGGGCATATTCTTTCCTTCAAGATCCATTTTAATCGCTTCTGCTAATGCAATAGATAGATCATCCTTCATAAAGAGCACGCTCGCTTTCACCCGTCGATTTACCAGATCAGAAATTCCGTGTAAAGGTAGCCCCCACGAATTTGTTTGAATGTTTGGAGCGAGATTGTTTCTTTTTAGTGCAACGAGGACACCATCAGAAATATTCTGAGAGCAGCTAAAAATAAAGTCTGACGGATCCTTTTTCAATAATGATTGAGCCGCCTCAAAAGCACTTTCTTTATTGTCTGAAACCACTCTAATATGACTGATACGACGATTGTATTTCATCATTTCATTTAGAAATACATCACAGCGTACATAACCCAGATAGCCTGATGGTAAAACCAATGCTGAGATACTTGCCTCGGGAGGTAACTGGCGATCAAGGTAGCTGGCAAGCATAATGGTTGCCTTTTTTTGATCAAAACCAATATACATTAAAGGAGGATGATTCATCCAATGAGTCAACGGTGAGGCAAAATCATAAAGAATCACCTTCGGCGCTTTACTGGAGCGTAAAAAGCGCTCTAAGAAGCGACGCTGAACAAAGCCCAACTCAGTCATCACAATATAATCAGGCTGAGCTTCTGCTATTTTGAAATAAGGCGTTATGTCGCTGCTATTCTGAGAGCTGTCAGTGTAAGTATCCAGTCGATAGTCGATTCCTAACTCTCGCATACGCTTTTTAAATGACATTAACAACGATCTATTGTCTACAGTATTTATATCTCCAAATAACAACAACGCAATACGCACCGCTCTTTTTTGAGAGATTCGAATCGGATTAGGAGGCGAGTTTACTACGGTTGTAAACTGTTCTGCCAAAGGCCCTTGTCTTGGGCTAAGTTGATAAAAGTCATAACTGTCCATCAGATCAAGCGACATACTCGATGCCTGTACAGTGAAAGCGGAGCACCCTAGAACAACCCACACGATAAAATAACGAAGTCTGCGCATTACTAAGCCCGATGAAACATCATAGAAAGAATAATTCTAACCAAATTAACGAACTTTAGTGATAACAGGAACAAGAAAATACAAACCAGCGCTGAAAACATGCTTAGAATGGAATAAATAATGAAGCAACAAGAGGTTGACGTAAATTTCAGACATAAAAAAAGCCGACATAAAGTCAGCTTTTTTTATAATTTGGTGCGGAAGGAGAGACTCGAACTCTCACGCCGTGAAGCACTGGAACCTAAATCCAGCGTGTCTACCAATTCCACCACTCCCGCAAGGAATGGCGAGCATTATAGGTAATTGAATCTTTCGGTCAATAGTTTTTTCGCTTTTTTATTAAAAAAACTTAAAAACATATCCTTTTTCCTATTTTCGCTCGCCATCATTAAAGCGTCATGCTTTTCAAACTACGCTTAAAAAGTGCGGCCACCTGAATATTCACCACGCTCATAACGTACAGCCATCTCTTCAAGGTCCATAGTATGGATACGAGAAGCTTGACCGGCAGAACCAAACGCTTCATAACGGTCAATACAAACCGCCTTCATCGCTTTGATGCTTTCTGTTAAGTATTTACGTGGGTCAAAATTGCCTTTGTGTTCAGCCAAACTACGACGAATAGCGCCTGTTGCCGCTAAACGTAAATCCGTATCGATATTGACCTTACGAACGCCATAACGAATCGCTTTTACGATCTCGTCAATCGGTACACCATACGTCTCTGGAATTTCGCCACCGAATTGATTGATAATTTCTAACCAGTCTTGAGGTACAGAAGAAGAACCGTGCAATACAATGTGAGTATTAGGTAACAATTCAACGATCTTCGCGATACGCTCGATATCAAGAATGTCACCCGTTGGTGGACGCGTAAACTTGTACGCACCGTGGCTGGTACCAATCGCAACAGCCAAAGCATCAATGCCTGTCGCATTAACAAAATCAACGGCTTCTTGTGGGTCCGTTAGCATTTGATCCATTGTCAAAATGCCTTCCGCGCCAACACCGTCTTCTTCGCCCGCTTCACCCGTTTCTAGCGACCCTAAAACGCCCAACTCGCCTTCCACAGACACACCACAAGCGTGAGCGAACTCAACCGTACGACGGGTCACATCCACATTGTAGTCATAAGTCGCAGGGGTTTTGCCGTCAGCCATTAAGGAGCCGTCCATCATCACGGATGAAAAGCCTAACTGGATTGAGCGTTGGCAAATAGCTGGAGAAGTACCATGGTCTTGATGCATTACCACAGGGATGTGTGGATAATCTTCAATAGCGGCCGCGATTAAGTGGCGCAAAAAATGCGAACCTGCGTATTGTCGAGCACCCGCTGACGCCTGCATGATAACAGGTGAATTCACCTCGTTAGCGGCTTCCATAATGGCTTTCACCTGCTCCATGTTGTTCACATTGAAGGCTGGCAAACCATAGCTGTGTTCCGCCGCATGATCCAGCAATTGACGCATACTAATTAATGGCATAAAAGGTTTCCTCTGACAATTTGTCTTATCTTGTATTTATAACGGACTGAGTTGTGGTGTTAAACAACTCTGCTTTAAAAATCATGACGTTGCTTATCGCAGGTCATGTGGCTTACGCCTTATCGTTATTGTCATATTCGACTCACGTCGAACAGGTCACTCTCTAGTTTTATGACCGCGGCCTCACCTTCTGAAGAGCAACAACTCAACACTCAATGACGCCTACGATCGTGGCTTTACGCCTTATTATGTAGAACGATCTTTGTCATTCTTTGATACTAATTCTGCGCGCGAGATTCCAACATCGCAACAGCTGGAAGCACTTTTCCTTCAACAAACTCTAAAAAAGCCCCGCCGCCAGTAGAAATATAGGACACTTGATCCGCAATATTATACTTATCAACCGCAGCTAAAGTGTCGCCACCACCCGCAATTGAAAAGCCGTCACTTTTTGCAATGGCCATCGCTAACGCTTTGGTACCACCGCCGAACTGATCAAACTCAAACACACCCACTGGACCGTTCCAGATAATCGTCTGGGATTTTTCAAGTAAAGCCGCAAAGGCAATCGCTGCTTTTGGCCCAATATCTAAAATCATGTCATCAGGCGCAACATCGGTAGCATTTTTAACGGTTGCTACTGCATCTGAAGAAAACGCTGTCGCAACGACAACATCTTCAGGTAGCGGAATACTGGTTTTCGCCATTAAGGCTTTAGCTTGCGGTATTAAATCTTTTTCGTACAACGACTTTCCAACAGGAAAGCCCGCAGCAGCCAAGAAGGTATTCGCAATACCACCCCCCACAATTAATTGGTCAACCTTGTCTGATAAGGATTCAAGAACGGTCAGTTTAGTCGATACCTTCGACCCGCCAACAATCGCCGCCATCGGACGTGCAGGTTTTGCCAACGCTTTTTCTAGTGCTTCTAACTCTGCTGACAACAATGGCCCTGCACAAGCGATTGGAGCGAACTTCGCCACACCATGAGTTGAAGCTTGTGCGCGATGCGCAGTACCAAACGCATCCATCACAAACACATCGCACAACGCCGCCATTTTTCTAGACAAGGCATCGTCATCGCCCGCTTCGCCTAAATTAAAACGAACATTTTCAACCAAGACCAACTGACCCGATTCAACATCAACACCATCTAGCCAATCTTTAACAAGAGGAACATCTTGCCCTAACAAACTCGCTAAATGTGTAGCAACAGGTTGAAGCGAGTAGACGTCTTCGTACTGCCCTTCTGTTGGACGACCAAGGTGAGACATCACCATGACTTTCGCACCCGCCGCCAACGCCAATTTAATGGTTGGCAATGCAGCACGAATACGCGCATCGCTGGTTACTTTGCCGTTTTTTACTGGTACGTTTAGGTCTTCACGAATTAACACTCGTTTATTCGTCAGATCTACGTCTTTCATATTAATAACAGTCATGTACGATGTCCTCGTCGTTTAACGTGCCAATGCACTAATCTAAATTCGATTGTTTAATCACACCCGCCCAATACGTCGCTACATCCAACATACGGTTAGCGTAGCCCCATTCATTATCAAACCAGCACAGTAACTTCACCATACGCCGATCAATGACCTGAGTTTGTGTGCTGTCAATAATCACCGATCGCGGATCATGGTTGAAATCCACAGAAGCGTGCGCTTCTTTAGTAAATCCCATTAGGCCTGCGTATTTTGAGTTTGCCGCCTGCTCTAATTGCTGATTAATTTGTTCTACTGTCACATCCCGCTCTGTGCGCAACACTAAATCAATAACGGAGACATTCAAGGTCGGCACACGCACCGCGTTACAACCCATTTTACCTTCTAGTTCTGGCATCATCCGCGTAATGCCTTTCGCTAGCCCTGTATCCACAGGAATAATTGAGCTCAACGCGGCGCGCGTCAAACGCAAATCTTTCTTATGGTATCCATCAATAACAGGCTGATCATTCATTGCAGAATGAATCGTCTGAGTCATACCATGCACCACACCAGAAAATTGCTTAATAATATCCAATACAGGAATCAAACAATTCGTGGTACAAGACGCCGCCGAGACAATATCGTGATGTGGCTGAATATCATGATGATTGAAACCATACACAATCGTTGCGTCCACATCAGCGGCCGCTGGTTGGGAAAGTAACATTCTCGGCACGCCCGCATCCAAATACGCCTGCGCGCCATAGCGATCAGAAAAACTCCCTGAGCACTCAATCACCATATCCAGCTCAAGAGACGCCCAATCCATTTCACCTGGTGTAACACAGGAAAAGCATAAGATAGCATCATCACCAATCAGTAATGCATTGTCTTTAGTCGAAACAGACTGAGGAAAGCGGCCATGAGTGGTGTCATAGCGCGTAAGGTAACTGATTGTCTGAATATCAGACAGCTCATTAATAGCAACCACTTGAATGTGGTCGCGGTAGCCATTTTCATAGAGCGCTCGTAATACCGAACGACCTATACGGCCATAACCATTAATAGCGACTCGCAACATATTCCTACTACTTCATCGCAAAGAGAGTGGTAAACATGTCACCACCCGCTTCCTTAATAAAAGAAAAAAGAGGCGTACACATTGCACACCTCTTTTCTTATCAAGCAACGCCCTTACACTGCTAAGATCTTCTCGGCAGTTTCGACAACATTTTCTACGGTAAAACCGAAGTATTTTAGAAGGTCTCCGCCAGGAGCCGACTCACCAAATGTGGTCATACCTACCATAGCGCCGTCAAACCCAACATACTTGTACCAGTAGTCAGCATGCGCGGCTTCAATAGCAACACGTTTAGTTACGTTAGTTGGTAATACAGACGCTTTATACGCGGCATCTTGAGCATCAAACACATTAGTCGATGGCATAGACACAACTCGCACTTTTTTACCTTTCGCGGTTAATGCTTTAGCAGAGTCCATTGCAAGACCGACTTCAGAACCGGTCGCAATCAAAATAAGGTTTGGTGTACCAGCGCAATCCTGAAGAACGTAACCACCTTTCGCAACATTTGCTAACTGTTCAGCATTACGTGCTTGTGCGGGCAATCCTTGGCGAGAGAAGACCAGTGACGTTGGACCGTCACGACGCTCAACCGCGGATTTCCAAGCCACCGCCGTTTCAGCCGCATCACATGGACGCCAAACCGTCATGTTTGGTGTCATACGCAAGTTAGCCAACTGCTCAACAGGCTGGTGAGTTGGGCCATCTTCACCCTGACCAATGGAGTCATGGGTATACACAAAGATGTTTTGAATACCCATCAACGCAGACATACGTACCGCGTTACGTGCGTATTCCATGAACATCATGAAGGTCGCGCCGTAGTTGATAAAACCACCGTGCAAAGACGCACCATTCATGATGCCGCTCATACCAAACTCACGAACACCGTAATAAATGTAGTTGCCAGCAGGATCATCTTGAATGCCTTTCGAACCAGACCATAGCGTCAAGTTAGAACCAGCAAGATCCGCAGAACCACCTAGCAATTCAGGCAACATAGCGCCAAAGAAACCGATCGCATTTTGTGATGCTTTACGGCTAGCAATGTTCTCGCCTTTGTCTTGGCTTTCTTGAACAAAAGCTTGTGCTTTAGCTTCGAAATCCGCTGGCAATTCGCCTTTAATTACACGACGTTCAAATTCTTCCGCCAACTCTGGGAAAGCCGCTTGATACGCAGCAAATTTCGCGTCCCATTCAACTTCACGAGCCGCGCCGTCTTCTTTCGCATCCCAACCAGAATATACATCAGCAGGGATTTCGAAAGGAGCATAAGGCCATTCAAGAAATTCACGCGCTGCTGCAATTTCAGCATCACCCAATGGCGCACCATGGCAATCATGGCTGCCAGATTTGTTTGGAGAACCAAAACCAATCACTGTTTTGCAGCAAATCAAAGTAGGCTTGCTAGTTTCTGCTTTCGCCGCCTCAATCGCCGCTTTAATTGCCACTGGATCGTGACCATCTACGTCTGCAATAACATGCCAGCCATAGGCTTCAAAACGTTGCGGCGTGTTGTCTGTAAACCAGCCTTCAACATGACCATCGATAGAAATACCGTTGTCATCCCAAAACGCAACCAACTTGCCTAATCCCAAGGTACCCGCTAATGAACAGGCTTCGTGGGAAATGCCTTCCATCAAACAGCCATCGCCAAGGAAGCAATAAGTATTGTGGTCAACTACAGTATGACCTTCACGGTTAAACTGCGCGGCCAAGGTCTTCTCAGCAATGGCCATACCTACCGCGTTACTAACACCCGCGCCTAAAGGGCCCGTGGTGGTTTCTACGCCATCGGTGTAGCCGTATTCTGGGTGACCTGGTGTTTTAGAGTGAAGCTGGCGAAATTGTTTTAGCTCTTCAATTGGCAATTTATAGCCAGAAAGGTGTAAAAGAGAATAGATCAACATGGAGCCATGACCGTTAGACAATACAAAGCGGTCACGATCAACCCATTTAGAATTGTTCGGGTTATGCTTTAAAAAATCATTCCATAATACTTCAGCGATATCGGCCATACCCATTGGCGCGCCTGGGTGACCTGAATTAGCTTTTTGAACGGCATCCATACTTAATGCACGTATGGCGTTAGCGAGTTGTTTCCGAGACGGCATGGTTATTCCACTCCTGATAGCTTAACGAACAATGAAGGAACATTCTCTACAGGATGAAGTCAGCATGCAATGCTGGCCCACCCTTTACACCCAAAGATTGAGCAAAGAAAATGAAATCACACAAGAATCTGTACCATCCTAACAAAAAAACGGCCTTTTGCCTCATTAAAATAGCCCTGTCGGGTTGATATTCGACCAGCTCTAGTTCATCATTCGACACACTATAAAAGCGTCGATTTGTCTCGGCTTGCGGGCGCTATATAAACTCAGCTAAACAGATACGCAAGAACCTGTTTAGCATTTTTATGCAAAACAGGTTTTTTTATGCCTGTTTAGCGACTAACTCAGCTAAAGAGGAACACTCAACATGTCCGAATATTCTTTATTCACCTCAGAATCCGTGTCTGAAGGTCATCCAGATAAAATTGCAGACCAAGTATCTGACGCCATTCTAGACGCCATCCTAGCAAAAGACCCAGAAGCCCGTGTGGCGTGTGAAACCCTAGTAAAAACAGGCATGGTATTGGTGGCGGGTGAAGTGCGCACCAACGCTTGGGTCGATATTGAAGAGATTGCTCGCAGCGTTATCCGCGAAATTGGCTACAACAGTTCAGACATGGGATTCGATTGGGAGTCTTGTGCCGTGATGAACGCCATTGGTAAACAGTCGGCAGAAATCGCGATGGGCGTTGATGAAGCAGATGAACACGAACAAGGCGCAGGCGACCAAGGCTTAATGTTCGGTTTTGCGACCAATGAAACCGACGTGTTAATGCCTGCACCGATTACTTATGCGCACCGTCTAGTTAAACGCCAAGCCGAAGTCCGCAAAAATGGTACATTAGACTTTCTTCGTCCAGACGCAAAAAGCCAAGTCACCTTCCGCTACGACGAAAACGGCAAGCCTTGCGCGATTGATGCGGTTGTTTTGTCAACGCAACATAGCAAATCGATAAAACAAGCCGATCTTCGTGAAGCGGTCATGGAAGAAATCATCAAGCCGGTTCTTCCTGCAGAATGGTTATCTAAAGAAACCAAGTACTTCATCAACCCAACGGGGCAGTTCATCATTGGTGGGCCAGTCGGTGATTGTGGTTTAACCGGTCGTAAAATCATTGTTGATACATACGGCGGCATGGCGCGTCACGGTGGTGGTGCTTTCTCAGGTAAAGATCCATCCAAAGTTGACCGTTCTGCGGCGTACGCTGGGCGCTATGTGGCGAAAAACATTGTTGCGGCGGGCCTTGCAGACAAATGTGAAATCCAGATCTCCTACGCCATTGGTGTAGCAGAGCCAACATCGATTAGCATTAATACTTTCGGTACTGGCAAAGTAAGCGATACCGTTATTTCACAATTGGTTCGCGAGCACTTTGAATTACGCCCAGCGGGTTTAATAAAAATGCTCGATCTAAAACGTCCAATTTATCTGCCAACGGCGGCTTACGGGCACTTTGGTCGCGAAGGCGAGAATTTCACTTGGGAAAAAACTGACAAAGCCGACGTATTACGTAAAGTCGCTGGTTTATAATTTTCTGATTTTCCGTTATAAAAGCCTTCTTCTGTATAACTCTCTTTATAAGAGTGACGTTGCAGAAGAAGGCTTTTTTTATTTCTACCTCTTTTTCAAACATTAGGAAACATAGGATAAGTATGCGTATTCCAAGAATTTTTATCGATACAGAGCTCAATGAGAATACGACCCTTACCCTACCTGATTCGTCATTTCAGCATTTATGCAAAGTGCTACGATTAAAATCAGATCATCCTATTAGAGTCTTTAACGGCAAAGGAGGTCAGTTTAATGCCACCTTATGTGATGTAGAGAAACGTAGCGCAAACATCCGTATTGCCGACTTTGAAGCACTGAATAATGAATCACCAATACAAGTTACCATCGGGCAAACATTGTCCCGAGGTGAGCGAATGGACTATGCTATTCAAAAAGCAGTCGAAGCTGGCGTCTACGTCATTCAGCCACTGTTCAGTGAACGCTGTGAAGTTAAATTACAAGACAGCCGAGCCGAGAAACGCCTACAGCATTGGCAACAAGTAGCGATTAGCGCAACGGAACAATGTGGTCGAGGTATTGTCCCTATTGTCTGTTCGCCATTAGAATTGAGCGATTGGATCGTGAATTGTAATGAAATGTTAAAGCTAACACTGCATCATCACAGTGCAAAACCCATTCGTCATTTTGAACGTCCAACAAACAACAGAGTTTGTTTACTCATAGGACCTGAAGGTGGTTTAAGCAGTGATGAAGTCCAACTCGCTGAAAACAATGGTTTTAATGCTATTTCTTTAGGCCCAAGAGTACTAAGAACTGAAACAGCCCCAGTGGTTGCTCTTAGTGTTATTAATACTTTGTGGGGCGATATTTAACGGTATTAATATAAAAGCCCAATGTAGAGATCACTAACAGAATCGCTACATATTCACGGCATAAATAACGTTAAGATTTGAGCTGAACATATTAAAGGATAAATGATTGCATGTTTTACCGAATAGTTATGATTTGCACGGTTTATACAGGGACGCTTTTTTTACCGGCCACCGCACAAGCCGTTTCACTCGAAGAGGCAACGTATACCGCAATAGAAAACAGCCCGACTGTTAAGCAATCTATTGCGCAATATCGCGAGTTTAAAGAAAACACTGAGTTAGCTCGTCGTTCCGGCTATTACCCGAGCGCGGACATCTCCGCTGGGATAGGGCACGAAACCACTTACGCGGATAACGCCACCTCGGATGATATCGACCTGACTCGCCGAGAGTTAACATTGTCGCTTAATCAACCTCTTTTCAATGGCTTTTCGACACAAAACGACGTGGAACGACTGTCCAGTGAAGCAGAAGCCCAGCGCTGGGCTGCGCTGATTGCAGTAGAAAATACCGCACTCGAAGTCGCTCAAGTTTACGCCAACATTTTACGATACCGTGAACTCGTTACTCTTGCCGAACTGAACTTAAAAACACACGAACGCATTTATGGGCAAATCAAACTAAAAAGTGATTCTGGCATTGGACGTCAATCAGACCTGAGCCAAATAACCGCTCGTCTTGCTAAGGCACACGCGAATCACTTCGCGGCAATCAACAACCTGACAGATGCGGAAAGTAACTATCACAATATCGTTGGAGAGTTTCCACCTAAAAATCTTATTTACCCCGTACCTGATAACGACTTGCTGCCAAAGGATCTGGATTCTGCCATCAATGAAGCACTGAAGAAAAACCCAGCAATCGAAGGGGCGTATTGGGATGTTGCCGCAACAGAAAGTCTCCAAAAAGTCATCGATGCTGACAACTATCCTAGCGTGAACTTTGTCGTAGAGCGGACATGGAATAATAATATAGACGGTAGAGAAGGCTCAAGCGAAGACTTGCTTGCTATGGTGCGCCTAAACTATAACCTGTACAGCGGTGGAACACACAAACGAAAAAAAGAAGCCGCGGTTCAGCAAAATGTTCAAGCAACAGAAATACGACGTCAAACCATTAGAGACACAGAACTCACCGTTCGACTATCATGGGCGGCTTTTGAAGCCACTAATGGCCAAAAAGAACACCTCCGACAATATGTTATTGCCACGAAAGAGTCTCAAATAGCGTACGAAAAACAATTTCGCCTAGGGCGTCGTACACTGTTAGACGTACTTGATAATGAAAATGAGCTGTTCCAAGCTCGCCAAGACTACGTGAACGCAGACTATGATGAACTCTTCTCTGAATTTCGTCTCTTTAATGCAAAGGGTGAACTGATGCGTGCCTTTCGTATTTATCGCCCTCAGTTGCTTGGTTTTAATGATGAGTTTGATAAAAAACAAGCGCCACCGACGGCTCGCCTAAACGCCGTTGATGAGCTAAAAGCGGCTGAAAATACGATACAAGAGGATTCCTCTACATCACCTCAATCTTCACCAACAAATAACACTCAGAGCACACAAGAAAGTGAGCTTTTTCTTGATGCCGGTGGTAATACAGGAAGTTGGTAATCATTAAAAAGCGCAGCATACTTTGAAAAAATACATTATTGGGCGCCATTTTATAGCCAAATAACCAAGGATTTTGCTTTTAAAAACAAACCAGCGTCGTCATTTAAAAAATGCCTGCGCTGGTGGGCTTGTTCGCCAAGGTAACTATCTGCACGTCATGGGTGTTTTTTCTTCTCAGCGCCCCCATATTTCTATAGCATCAATACCCATTAATAGACTCATCAACGTATCCAGACGTTGCTTTCGCTTTAGGAACCACTCTATGACTATCAAACTCGGCATTGTAATGGATCCAATTTCATCCATTAACTACAAAAAAGACACGTCACTCGCCATGCTATGGGCTGCAGCAGAAAAGGGCTGGCAACTTATTTACATGGAACAGAAAGACTTGTTTTTAGACAATGGCAAAGCGTACGCCATGACTCGCCCTCTAAATGTTCATAAAGATCCTGCTCATTTTTATGATCTAGGCGAAGAAAGCAAAATGCCATTAGGCGAGCTAGATGTAATTTTAATGCGAAAAGATCCGCCATTTGATAGCGAATTCGTCTACAGCACCATGATTTTGGAACAAGCAGAAAGAGACGGCGCTCTTGTTGTCAATAATCCCAAAAGCTTACGCGACTGCAATGAAAAGCTTTTTGCCACCCAATTTCCACAATGCTGCCCACCGGTATTAGTTACCCGACGTGCTGATTTACTGAAAAACTTTCATAAAGAACATGGCGATGTGATTTTCAAACCGCTAGATGGCATGGGTGGCACGTCTATCTTCCGCATTAAGCCTGACGATTCCAACGTTAGTGTAATCATTGAAACACTAACGAACATGGGTGTTGAACAGATTATGGCGCAAAAGTTTATCCCTGAGATAAAACAAGGTGATAAACGTATTCTTGTTGTGGATGGCGAACCGGTGCCATTTGCACTCGCGCGTATTCCAGCCTCAGGTGAGACCCGAGGCAACTTAGCCGCGGGCGGGCGTGGAGAAGGCAGACCATTAACAGATCGTGACCGTTGGATTTGCGACCAAGTTATCCCTTCGTTAAAAGAGAAAGGGCTGATGTTTGTTGGCTTAGACGTTATCGGTGATTACCTCACCGAAATCAATGTCACAAGCCCAACCTGTGTCCGTGAATTAGACACTCAATTCGACTTGAATATTGCCATGACCTTGATAGAAGCTATAGAAAAGCGTCTTCAGTAATATTTGCATGCGAACAATAGATAAATTTTCTGTCGCACTCTTCATTGCCATTAGCGTTCATGTGCTAATGGTGATGGTGATTGGCTTCGACTTTGAACTGCCCGCACCTAAGCCAAAAACGCTTGAAGTGACCTTGGTTCAACATACGACGAAAGCGCCAAAGGATGCTGACTTCATCGCCCAAGCAAATCAACAAGCAAGTGGAACAGAGCTGCGCAAGCAAAAGCTTACCACCACAGAAAATTCACGTTTTTTATCCGATACGATTCAAGAAATTTCGCCTCCAGTCCAACCACAACTGGCTTCTGCAGAACCCATTGACGAGCCAAGCTTATTAGCCACAAAACACCAAAAAGCCATCTTTGAAATAGCCAATGAATCAGAGAAAGAGCCCAAAACCCTTGAAGAACAATTTCGTGGTGAAACGCAAATTCCGAGTCATCTATCTAATGACATAGCCACTTTAGAGGCCTTGCTCGATCAACAACGTCAATCCTATGCAAAACGCCCAAGAATACGACGACTCACCTCTGTTTCAGCCAAGGCGGCTGTGGACGCTCAATACCTCGATGATTGGCGGCGAAGAATTGAACGCATTGGCAACATACACTACCCAGAAGAAGCGAAACGTAACCACCTCTATGGCGAGCTGCGCTTGGCCGTTATCTTGCTACCTAATGGGTATGTGGATGATATTGAAGTACTTCACTCCTCAGGCGTCAGAGTATTAGATGGCGCCGCCATGCGGATCGTTCGCTTAGCCGAACCTTTTCAAGTTTTTCCAACGGAGTTAAAAAAAGAAGTGGATAAACTGGAGATAATTCGCACATGGCGATTTGTTCCTGGCGACCAATTACAAAGCCAATAATCTTAAAGCTCGGCCACAAAAAAGCCCTCCGAAGAGGGCTTAATCGTCTTTACTAACAAGCGGTTAACCATCAATCAAATTGACCATCGCCCATCGCAAGACGTATTTTTTTCATTGCGTTCTTCTCAAGCTGTCGAATACGTTCTGCTGACACACCGTATTCATCGGCCAACTCATGTAAGGTTGATTTCGCATCAGACAACCAGCGCTGAACAAGAATATTGCGGCTACGCTCATCAAGATCGGACATCGCTACTTCGAGTCGCTGATTCGAGTCTTCTTCCCAGTTACCATTTTCAAGCAAGGTCGCAGGGTCAGCTCGATGGTCTTCTAAATACTGTGATGGCGCCTTGAAAGCACTCTCATCGTCATCGTCCGCTGAAGCATCGAATGCCATATCAGAAGAGCTTAAACGACCTTCCATTTGACGAACCACTTCAGGCGTTACGCCTAAATCGCTAGCGACAGACTCGACTTCTGAATTACTGAACCAAGATAGCGTTTTTTTCGCGCTGCGCAAATTAAAGAACATTTTACGCTGTGCTTTCGTAGTCGCTACTTTAACAATACGCCAGTTTTTCAGAATAAATTCATGAATTTCGGCTTTAATCCAATGTACGGCGAAAGAAACAAGTCGTACACCAACCTCAGGATTAAAACGCTTTACCGCTTTCATCAAGCCAACATTACCTTCCTGAATCAAATCACCCTGAGCTAAACCGTAGCCAGAGTAACTTTTTGCAATATGTACTACAAACCTTAAATGAGACATAACCAAGGTACGCGCAGCCTCAAGGTCTTCTTGATAATAAAGACGCTCTGCCAAGGTTTTTTCTTCGTCAGCGGTTAAAATCGGAATTCGGCTAACGGCTTGTATGTAGGACTCTAGGTTCTGGCCTGGAATCATAATATCCGTAGGCTGGAGAGTTTTACCCATCTCTATTTCCACCTTTCTAATTGTTCATACTGTGTATGACAAAATACTATCAAGTAAAGTCTGCGGGTGTGTGACATAAATGTGAATAAATCATGGCTATTGTCTTAATACTGATTTTAGCCCTTTATGTTCACTGCAGTTCAATATTTGTTATGTGTCGATTAACGGCAATCCATGCCCCGACCACACCAACAAATGCGCTAATAGTTAAACATAAAACAATCTCATCTGCATTAAAAGTCTGCAGCTGAAAACCACTTTGATAGAGCTCGATCAATCTTTCTGCTGGTGCGCTTACCCACCAGCTAAGCAAGAGAATACATAGAC
The DNA here is from genome assembly GCF_024435075.2 of Marinomonas maritima. Taxonomy (NCBI): domain Bacteria; kingdom Pseudomonadati; phylum Pseudomonadota; class Gammaproteobacteria; order Oceanospirillales; family Oceanospirillaceae; genus Marinomonas; species Marinomonas maritima. The sequence goes on from NZ_JAMZEG020000004.1 coordinate 339,971, forward strand.
TGGCAAAAAAACCACCAAGCACACCAAACCAAAAACCCATGTACAAAAATGGTCGACGAATATACGCATCGGTCGCACCAACCAACTTCATCACCAAGACTTCATTACGGCGACTTTCGACCGCCATTCTGATCGTGTTCCCCACAATCAGAAACACCGCAACCACCAACAAGACAGATAAAGCATACACAAATCTCTGACCAAAACTCAGTATATTGGCAAGGCGCTGTAACCATTGTGCATCCAGCTCTGCGTATTCCACTTCTTTTTGCGCATCCAATTGGTCACGTAACGCTTGTAAGTTGGACAAGGTCGTTACGTCTACCGCTTCTTTGGGAATGACTCGTAAGACAATCGGCAACGGGTTCTCTGGTAAAGAAGACATGATCTGCTCATATCCGCTTGATCGTTCGAAATATCTAAGGCCTTCTTCTTTAGAAATGTACTCAACCGATGCCACATCTTCTTGCGCGGAAATACGATGCGATAAAGCCAATGCTTGCGTGTCTTCTAAGCCAGGGAAAAGATAGAGCGTAATAACCGATTGCTGCTCCCACTGATCGGTAACAGATTGCACGTTCTTCAATAAAACATACAAGCCGCCCGGCAACGATAATGCAATGGCGATAACCATAACGGTCATAATACTGGCCAATGGGTAACCCACCAGACGCATAAAGCTTTCCATTAATGTTGCTTGATGCTGACGGAAATACTTACCGGGGTGAAAGGGGGTCCGTGTCGGCCAATGATGTTTGGTCGCTTTAATCGACTCGCGTGTCGCGCCTCGTTGATTCGGCTTTTGTGCCATTTAGCCAAACCCTCCATCGTTCACCATTCGGCCTTGGTTCAAGGTCAATACGCGATGACGCATACGCGCCACCAACGCCAAATCATGACTGGCGACTAAGACAGTTACACCAACTCGATTGAATTCTTGGAAGAGATTCATGATCTCTGCGGATAGTTTAGGGTCCAAATTACCCGTTGGTTCATCGGCTAACAACAGTTGCGGTTTATTCACCACCGCTCTGGCAATACCAACACGCTGCTGCTCACCACCGGACAACGCCATTGGATTGTATTTTTCTTTATCCAGCAAGCCCACTTTATCCAATGCGGCACGAACTCGCTTTGCTATCTGTTGAGGGTCCGCGCCGCTCACCTGTAGAGGCAAGGCCACGTTATGAAAAACACTTCGATCTAATAACAATTGATGGTTTTGAAAAACAACACCAACCCGGCGTCGATGATGCGGGATAGCTCGGCGGCTCAAAGTGCGTAAATCGATACCATCAACCAAGATCTGTCCAGAAGTTTGGCGCTCAATCATCATCATGAGTTTCATTAAAGTACTTTTACCCGCACCAGAATGCCCAGTAAGAAACGCCATTTCACCTTGGCGCAAATGAAAACTCACTTGCGATAATGCTTCTTGTCCGCTCTCGTACTTTTTACCCACTCGTTGAAATTCGATTTCCACGCTAATTCAGCATCCCTAGATTAGAAAGAAGAAAGATCTAATTGCCACTTATTCACTATCAAACAAGGCATCTACAAATTCTTGAGCAACAAAAGGGCGCAAGTCATCTACTTGCTCACCCACACCGATGTAACGTATAGGTATTCCAAACTGCTTCGAAATCGCAAAAATAATACCACCTTTGGCGGTTCCATCCAGCTTGGTCAGCGTTATACCGCTCACACCAACCGCTTCGGAAAACAGCTTAGCCTGACTGATGGCGTTTTGACCAGTGCCCGCATCCAAAACCAACATGACTTCATGAGGCGCATTTTCATCAAGTTTTTTCATCACGCGAACGACTTTTGATAACTCGTTCATCAAATTGGCTTTATTTTGTAAACGGCCGGCCGTGTCGGCAATCACAATGTCAATGCCTTTGGCTTTAGCAGACTCGATGGCATCGTAAATCACCGACGCTGAATCTGCACCAGTATGTTGTGCAACAACAGGCACATTATTACGCTCGCCCCATACTTGGAGCTGTTCAACAGCAGCAGCACGGAATGTGTCACCGGCCGCCAACATAACACTTTTACCTTCAGCCTGATATTTTTTAGCCAGCTTGCCAATGGTCGTTGTTTTTCCGACACCATTCACACCCACCATCAAAATAACAAAAGGACCATCTTGGCTCACTGGTTCAAGTTCTTTTTGAGACTGGCTAAGAATATTTTCCATGTCCCCTTTTAAATGGGCTAACAACGTATTCGAATCTTTCAATTCTTTGCGGTTCAATTTATCTGTTAAGCCGCTTATCAAGGTCTGTGTGGCATCAATCCCAACATCTGCCATCAACAACTGCGTTTCCAATTCTTCTAGTAGATCATCATCGACTTTTTTATGACCACCAATAACAGAAGCCAAACCATTCCCTAAACCACCGCGAGTACGAGACAATCCAGATTTGATGCGTTGGGACCAAGATAAAGAAGGCGGTTGCGACTCGCTTGATGTCTCTTCTACTATTTGATTATTGATACTCAGCGATTCATCAGCCTCGGCATTATCCAACGGTTCATTAGAAATCGAAGTTTCTACTGAATCGGACGTATCTATATCCTTTTTCTTGGCTGCCGTAATATCTGCATTTATTTTACTCACAAAACGACGGCGAATCACAAACGCGATGATCGCTAACAGTGTTCCTATTGCAATAGGAACATAACGAGCATATTCACCAAGATATGGTGTAAAAAAAACAATAATTTGGTTAACAAATTCCATTCAATTGGTCTCTTTATTTTGACTGATACAGTAAGCACCAGCGATAATGCTATGATTAGACATTGCGCCACATACATGGACACTTTAAAACGATTATTTTAACATCATTCCGGCTCGCAAACAGGCTTAGTTTTAGCAAACACACGCTTAACAGACATCGTCTCAAGGTCCATTATGTCCGATAGTAATAAACCTCTCTTTAGCCGACCGGTTTTAGCGGCCATTATGCTGTTTTGTACACTGGCTATTTGGCTATTAAATCTAGCAGTACCAAGCTCTAAGCTCCCAACACCTCACATTGAAACATGGACCACAACATCTGGCATTCCGGTTGTCTGGTTAAAACAAGAACAATGGAAAAACAGTAACAAACTAGAGATTCGGTTTTCATTTCGTTCCGTTACCACCGACACCACACTTATTCAAACCACGCTGGCGATGTTGATGAGTGATTCACTGCCACTTAGCACCGCGTCAATTAACCAAAGACTAATGCCTTTAGCCGCCCGCGCAAGCAGCTATTATGACCATGAAAGCCAAACAATTGGCTTAACCTTAAGCAACGAGCCTAAGTATTTAATGCCAACTTTAACTTTGATAAGTAACTGGCTGAAGAACCCCGATTTCAAGCACCGTACCTTTGACAACTGGCAACGTCAACACAAGAACAATCTCCCCGCCCAACATCAACTTGAACGTGTTTTATTTTTTGATAAAAGCAAACAACAAGATGATCCAAAAACGGTCAAAGTGTCATTGGAGCAAGTCTCTCATTATTACCACAGTCTAAAAACGTCTGCGGCCACCATTTTTATTATTGGTGAAATGTCGTCTGATGCAAAGCAAATCGTCCAAAGCGCAATCAACCTTATCAGTGAAGATTATCGTTTATCGAAAGCATCTACAGAGTCTATTATCTACGAACCGCTCAGTACTGTTATTCAAAAAAATACAGGAGACCTCTGGCAAACTCGAAGCGCTATGGCGTTGATGCCGGTGTCCTCTGTAAAAGAATGGATAAGCCTACAGCTTTGGGGGACAGATTTAGTTTCCACCCTCAACAAACAGCAACACATCAGTTTTGTACAGCTCGCCCTAACCCTGTCACCTCAACGCCCTTGGGTGTGGTGGAATATTCAATATGGCGACAAGATAGCTGCCGCGCCAAACCAACTATCAGGAGAAGAAAACCGTTTAATTAATGCTAAAAGTCTGATCTTCGCTGAACAAGTCCCCTCAGTGAGTGACAAAAAAGCCTTTCAAGCGCTTCTCGAGACGTTCGTACAACAACTCGAACAACAAACGCTGTCACCAACATGGTGGAGTACTATTGCGACTCAGGTCACCCATGAAGATGGGCAACTCACCTTAGAACAATTTGCTAACAACTATCAAGAAGCCACTGATAACTTCTCAATCGAAGACTATCAAATGGCCCTAAAACATCTATTAAAGCCATCATCCTACCAAGAGATTCAGGTTTACCAATGAAAAAAAACGCCCCAAACAATGCCTCGAGTCAAACCAAGACAAAAGCATCCAAGCTTCGCATCATCGCGGGTGAATGGCGCTCGCGCCAGTTACCCATTCCCGATGTTCAAGGGTTACGGCCAACGCCAGATAAAGTCCGAGAAACTTTATTTAACTGGATCAATTATTCTATTCCGGGAGCCGTTTGTGGCGATTTCTTTTGTGGCTCTGGCGCGCTAGGATTAGAGGCTCTATCACGAGGCGCTAAGCACGCAATCTTTGTTGATAACTCAAGAGTCGTTGTCCAGCAAATGACTGACAACTTAGCGACGTTAAAGGCTGAAAACGCAGACGTGACAGCGCAAAATGCCGCCGTTTTTCTAGACACCGCAACGCCTACGCCGCTGGATATCGTTTTTTTAGATCCGCCGTTTCGTAAAGGTTGGCTTGCCCAAATCGTTCCTTTGCTTGAAAAAGGCTGGCTCGCGAAACGAGCACTTGTTTACATTGAAATGGAGAAAGAAGCCGAACTTCCTATCTTGCCCGTGCACTGGTCTTTGATGAAAGAAAAAACAGCGGGGCAGTTGGTTTATCGTTTATTTGAAGTCGTCAAATAAGCCCCATTAAAGCCCTGATACAAAGCAGGGCTTGTATTACTTCACCTCCTAATCTGGACTCTCGCACTAAAATAGAGCGATACGATACGTTTTGTTACCAACGTTAGCTAAAAACAAGCTATATTAAAGACTGTATTTTTAGCACGATGCTTGCATACGCTAATATAACGACGTGCCATTGACACGCACACCATTTAACCGACTCGACTCACAGGAAGGTCATTATGTTGGCAAACCTATCCTTTAAAGCAAAGCTATTATTCCTACTAATCACCGCCGTGATGGGGTTTATTATTGTGACGTTTGTGGCCATGGGAGGCCTGTCCTCTCAGCAAAAAGCCAATAATGAATTGCGTAACCTTTCGAAAATTCAAGCATCAAACGATCAAGTTCGCATCCACATGCTAGAAATAGCCGATAGCATAAGATCCATATCAGTGGATAATTATGATGAATATCTAGCGAGTGCGAATAAACAAATAGAAGAAAATGGCAGCCTCATTAGTACCAATATTAAAAGAGCCAACAGCCAAGCCCTAAAACAAGTCCTCGAAGAAAACCTTATTAAAATAAACGACTACAGCCAAGCGCTCATTGCACTGATCAATAAGCGCTATATTATTGGTTTTGACTCGTCTTCTGGACTGCGTGGCAACATAGATCAAATGGGGCTGCAAATCAGTGAAGACATTAAAAAACTCACTCTTTTAAAACGCGAGTTCACGAATGTACGCAAAGGCGAAGCCAGTTACCTGTCTGACCCAACAGAAAGTAATTTAGAAGAATTCACCGCCAGCTTCATGCGTTTTGACAGTCGAATCGAAAACTTTGGTTTTCAGGGTACTCACGGTGTAAAAGCCTACGCCTATCGTGATGCACTCCTTCAGTATGGTAAAGAGTACGAGGGACTCGATACGATAGAAGCGACATTCACTGACAAAAAGAGCCAATTTGACGAAGGCCAGCTAAAAGCAAACCGCCTTATTGAAGAAAAAATATTACGCGCAGAGGCTGACTCAGAAGTAAGCTCAAGTAAGGCAACTGCCACTCTTCTCGGCGTCAGTATTGCTGTGAGCATCGCTGCGGCACTACTAATGATCGCCATTGGGCGCAGTGTTAACAGCACACTGCACAATATCATTACGGATTTAAATAAAGTCAAAAAAGGCGACATGTCCTCCAAAGCGCTGGTCAACAAAAAACGCAATGATGAATTCGACCAGCTGAGCCAATCTCTAAATGAAATGACTGACGGTCTTGGGAACGTACTAAAAGACGTTGTCTCCACAACAAGTCATGTTAGTACTATGTCGACTGACCTAAACAACACTATCCTCAGCATTACTAACAGCAATCAGTTAGTGAACCAGCGCACGCATTCATTAGCCAGTGCAACTGATGACATATCAAGTCGGTTAAATGAGTTATCAAGTACCACCAACACCTTAAAATCTCACTCAAACGAAACGTATCAATCCGCCAAGTCTGGGGCAGACACCATCAAGATGGTACTAAATAGCATCACGGATACGGTAAATATCGTCAATATAACGAGCCAACAACTTGATGAACTTGGTCGTTTATCTAAAAACATCGATAACGTCATTGCAATGATCAACGATCTTGCCAGTCAAACTAACTTATTGGCACTAAATGCCGCCATTGAAGCAGCACGAGCAGGTGAAGCAGGTCGAGGTTTCTCTGTGGTTGCCGATGAAGTCAGAGCGTTAGCAGAAAAAACCGTTGATGCTACCTCTAAAATTACCGACATCGTCAATACGATTCAACATTCAACACAAACCGCTATCACTACCATGGAAAGTGGCCAAGATAATCTGAAAATTATCAGTGAAAATGGCAGCAAAGCAGAAGAAGCCATGCGAGACATCGAAAACAACGCCATGACAGGGTCACAATCAACCGATTCAATGGCAAACGCTATTCAAGAGGTTGCCAGCACGGCGATTCAAATGAGTACGGAGATGGAGCAAATCGCTCAGCAATTAAATGAGGACACTCGCTCCATTAATATTATGGCCGATAAAACCAAACAAATTCAGCAACTTTCAGAGCAACTTGCCGGTAAGACGCAAGTATTTACGCTCGTTTAAAACACAATTACCCCACACAAAACGCTTCTAACATGTCATTGACGAATGATAGAAGCGTTTTTAAATTGATGGCTATTTTTCCCTTCAATCCCTTGATGGCACTATCAATCTCTTGATGACACTAGGCGCAAACGCTAGACTGTGTACATCATTCATCGATGAACCCTCCCACGCTTCTTCACGGGAATTCGAGCACCCTCTTTTAGGGCTTTATTTTAGGATAACTATGCCGGACGTCATTCCAGCCGACTCTGTTGGTATTGTTACGCCACAGATTGCGCAATTCGACACACCGTTGGCGCTGTGCTGCGGACAAACTTTGTCTTCTTATCAACTCACTTACGAAACCTATGGCACACTGAACCAAAATGCGTCTAATGCCATTTTGATTTGCCATGCCCTAAGCGGCGACCATCATGCGGCAGGCTATCATGCCGTGACGGACACTAAGCCAGGCTGGTGGGATTCTGCCATTGGTCCTGGCAAAGCCATCGATACAACTCGTTTTTTTGTGGTCGCTCTTAATAATTTAGGGGGTTGTGGTGGCTCTACCGGCCCAACCACCATTAACCCTGAAACAGGACAGCGCTGGGAAGCGAGTTTTCCCATTGTCACCGTAGAAGACTGGGTTCAAAGTCAGGTCCGGTTGGCCGATTTACTTGGCATTAAAACCTTTGCGGCTATTGTTGGTGGCAGTCTTGGTGGCATGCAAGTTTTAGAATGGAGTATCCGTTTTCCTGATCGTTTGAAAGCCGCGGTTATTGTCGCTTCAGCACCAAAACTGTCTACTCAAAATATCGCTTTCAATGAAGTCGCGCGCCAGTCTATTCGCCGTGACCCAGATTTTTTTGACGGTAATTATTTAGACAACAAATCCGTACCAACCAACGGCCTTGGTCTTGCTCGCATGCTAGGTCACATTACCTATTTATCGGACGATGCCATGGGCGCTAAGTTTGGTCGCCAAATGCGTCACGACAGTTACCAATACAATTACGGCATTGAGTTCGAAGTGGAAAGTTATCTACGCTATCAAGGCGAAGCCTTTACCAAACGCTTCGATGCCAATACTTATATGTTGATGACCAAAGCACTCGACTATTTTGATCCTGCTGCGCAAGCCGATGGTGATTTAGCTGCGGTACTGAGCAAAGCGCAATGCGAATTTCTGTTGGTTTCTTTTACCACCGACTGGCGTTTTGCACCGGAGCGTAGCGAAGAAATTGTCAATGCACTCATCAAAGCAGGCAAACCTGTTTCGTACGCAAAAATAGAAGCTGAAGAAGGTCATGATGCGTTTCTTTTCCCTATTCCGCGCTACATGGCGGTGTTAAGTACTTTTTTAACTCGCGTTGCTAATCGCTTAACGACGGAGGCCAATTAATGCGCTCTGACTTAGAAATGATCGATGAATGGATCCAGCCCAGCATACGCGTACTCGACTTGGCTTGTGGCCCGGGGGAATTGCTCCATCACCTGATTGAAAACAAGCAGGTCAACGGCTATGGACTGGAAATTCGTCCTGAAGATTTGAATACCTGTATAGAGAAAGGCATTTCTGTTTTAGAGCAAAACATAGACGAAGGATTACAGAACTTTGAAGATCAAAGCTTTGATCTAGTACTGATGACACACGCTCTACAACAATTTCGTCGACCTGATCTTTTGATCGATGAAATGTTACGTATTGGCAAAGAATGCATTATCACCTTTCCAAATTTTGGTCACTGGCGCAGCCGACTTCATCTTGCACTAAAAGGCCGTATGCCGGTTTCGGATTTTTTACCCTACAACTGGTACGACACACCCAACATCCACTTTTTTACCTTTCAAGATTTTGAGCGTTTATGCCGCGAGAAAGACATCAAAATTCTGCGCTGGGCCGCGGTTGATGGGCACCTAAAAGACCACTGGTGGATTCGTTCTATGCCAAACCTCTTCAGTGAAACGGCAATTTTCCACATTAGTCGTTAAGCCGTACATTGAACCCTAAATTAAACAACAAGGCGGCCAATAAGCCGTCTTTTTGACAAAATATTAAGAGGATACTCCGGTGAATAAAACCATCGTTTTAGCCAGCAACAATGCCGGTAAAATCAAAGAATTTAATGCATTACTCAGCGATATGGGCATCGATGTTAAACCGCAAAGCGAATTTAATGTCGAAGAAGCCGAAGAGAATGGCTTAAGCTTTATTGAAAATGCGATTCTAAAAGCGCGCAACGCTTGCGCCCAAACAGGCTTGCCAGCACTGGCAGATGATTCCGGTATTGAAGTAGATTACCTTAAGGGTGCTCCTGGTATTTACTCTGCGCGTTTTGCCGGAGAACACGGTAACAATGAAGCGAATAACACCCTGCTATTGGAAAAATTAGACGGCGTCGCTGAACTCGAACGCACCGCCCGCTTTCATTGTGTTTTAGCCTATATGCGCCATGAAAATGACCCCACTCCAAAAGTATTCCATGGCGTTTGGGAAGGTCGAATAATGACATCAAACGAAGGTCAAGAAGGCTTTGGCTATGATCCCGTGTTTTACGTTCCTGAATGTGGTTGCAGTGCAGCAAACCTGCCAAAAGAAGTTAAAAACCAAATAAGTCATCGGGCAAAAGCATTAAAGCAACTTTTCGCAGCGTTCCAGCAACAAAGCAGTCAACTGTGAGCATTCAGTTGCCACCATTGAGTTTGTATGTTCATTTACCTTGGTGCGTTCGCAAGTGCCCTTATTGCGATTTCAACTCTCATCAAGCTGATCGTTTTGAAACCAATGGCAAGCTGCCTGAAGACGCTTATTTGGCACAATTGCTCGCCGACCTAGACGCCGATTTGCCTTATGTTGCTGGCCGTCCGATTCAAACGGCATTCATTGGCGGCGGCACGCCCAGCTTAATGAGCGAAGGCTTTTACTACCGTTTGATGGACGCTCTGCGCGAAAAACTCACGTGGGCGGACAACGCCGAAATCACCATGGAAGCCAACCCGGGCACGTTTGAGCAGGAAAAATTCAGCCATTTTCGCCAAGCAGGCATTAATAGGCTTTCCATTGGCATTCAAAGTTTCCAGCCAAACCTGTTGAAAACCCTAGGAAGAATCCACAACCGAGACGAAGCCATACACGCTGTGGATAAGTCTAGAGCGGCTGGCTTCGACAATATCAACCTCGATTTGATGCACGGCTTACCCGATCAAAGCCTAGAAATGGCCATGGAAGACTTATCTCTCGCGATAAAGCTTAACCCTGAGCACTTATCTTGGTATCAATTGACCATTGAGCCAAACACCGAATTTTATCGCCGTCCTCCCACATTGCCAGAAGACAACACCTTATGGGGTATTCAAGATGAAGGTCAAGCTCTGCTTACCCAACATGGATATGTTCAGTATGAAGTGTCAGCCAACTCAAAAATCAATCGCCGTGCCGAACACAATCTTAACTATTGGCGCTTTGGCGATTACATCGGCATTGGCGCTGGAGCCCATGGCAAGATAACATTGAGTAATGGTCAAATATTTCGTACACGAAAGACCAGACACCCAAACCATTACCTTAACAATCTGCCAGAAGCGCTCGTTATTAAAGACGCCATAGAACAAGAAGACCTACCTCTTGAATTCATGATGAACCGATTACGCTTATTCGAAACATTCGATTTAAAGGACTATGAGCGATTTACCTACCAAACGTTACCAGTGCCTTTGATAAAAGCCTGTGAAACTGCATTGAAACAGGGTTTATTAGACACCGAGGCATGGAAAAATAATTGTGTTAAAACCACCGAAAAAGGCAAACTATTCCTCAATGAATTGCTTGAACTGTTTCTTCCATAACACGTCACTTTATTTACTATAATTTGACATCTAACTAAATTGGTGTAATCCTTGCCCAGTTAAGAACAAAAAAAGGCCATCATTGATGGCCTTTTTTTGCTTCATTGGAAATGCAAATCTAGTGAATTTCCAATAGAAATTATCTTTTCAAACGCTACAATCAACACTGCCGTTTTGTTCTATTTTAGCAAAAAAATCATTATAAGCATGCTGCCTACCTCTTCGTTGGACGCTGTTTAAAAAAAGCATAACTTGCGAATTTACAACACTAAATTGTCGGTTGATTGCTAGAATAGAACAAAATACGTCGTGTTAAGAACAGTCCTATAATGGGAATACTTTTAGTGTAAGGTAGCGGGATTGTATAAAAATCGCTCACGCTGGTTTTAGTTTGGAAGGTTTGGAAGATTTGAAAAATTTCACTAATTCAGGAGAATATTTATGAGTAACAAGGTACCTGACAGCGGTCGGGCAGAATACAACACGTCGTACAAAGTAGGGCAAGATAACGTTCAGTTCCTTGGCCTAGATGTACTTAACCCTGTCTTTAGCACAAGTGCCATCATCATTTTTGCTTTCATACTTGGTAGTATTTTATTCCCAACGGATGCAAGTGCACTATTGTCAGCAGGAAAAAATTGGTCAATCAATAACTTTGATTGGTTCTTTATGGTATCAGGCAATATCTTTGTGCTCTTCTGCCTACTTTTGATTGTTCTTCCTTTGGGTAAGATTCGTCTTGGCGGTACCGAGGCAAAAGCAGAGCACTCAACCATCACTTGGTTCTCCATGCTGTTCGCTGCTGGTATGGGTATTGGCTTGATGTTCTGGAGTGTTGCAGAGCCTGTTGCCTACTATACAGGCTGGTACGGTACGCCATTTGATGTGCTTCCGAACACACCAGAAGCAAAAGATGCTGCTATGGGCGCAACTATGTTCCATTGGGGTCTGCACCCTTGGGCTATCTATGCGGTTGTAGGTCTTTCTTTGGCGTTCTTCGCTTACAACAAAGGTTTGCCACTGACCATTCGTTCTGCTTTTTACCCACTATTAGGTGAAAAAGTATGGGGCGGTGTGGGTCACGTAATCGACGTAATCGCGGTTATTGCCACTATCTTTGGTTTGGCAACCTCACTTGGCTTTGGTGCGCAGCAAGCAACAAGTGGTCTCAATTTCTTATTCGGCATTCCAAATACATTAATGACACAAATCATTGTTATTTGTGCGGTAACAGCGGTGGCCATTATCTCGGTGGCTCGTGGTCTAGAAGGCGGCGTTAAACTGCTTTCTAATGTCAACATGATCATTGCCGGTGGCTTGGCGTTGTTTATTGTCATCGTTGGTAATACTGGCGCGATCTTCGCGGCAATGGGTTCTTTCTTTTTAAGCTACGTTGAAAATATCATTCCTTTAAGTAACTGGATTGGTCGTGATGACGAAACCTTTTACCATGGTTGGACTGTGTTCTATTGGGCTTGGTGGATTTCCTGGTCCCCATTTGTCGGCATGTTTATCGCGCGTGTTTCTCGTGGTCGTACGGTACGTGAATTCATTGTTGCTGTGTTGTTAGTACCAACCGCTGTGTCCTTAGTATGGATGTCTATTTTCGGTGGTTCTGCCATTGAGCAAGTAGAAAATGGCGTCGGTTCTCTCGCAAATGGCATCACGGACTCTTCGCTTGCGATGTTCCAAATGTTTGCTAGCCTACCGCTAACATCTTTGACGTCCTTCGTTGGTATCATTCTAGTTTTGGTCTTCTTTGTGACCTCTTCTGACTCAGGTTCTTTGGTTATCGATGGCATCACAGCCGGCGGTAAGACAGACGCACCTATGATCCAGCGTGTATTCTGGGCCGTTCTAGAAGGCATCATTGCGATTGCTCTACTTGTTGGTGGCGGTTCTGAAGCATTAGGCGCGATTCAAGCGGCAGCCATCACCATTGGCTTACCGTTCACCGTGCTTATGTTGATAATGTGTGTGAGCTTGTGGAAAGGTTTACATAGCGACATACATCTTTATAAAAAAGTGTAAAATTATAAAGAGCAATTGTTACTAAAAACAACGCGAGCGGTCCTTACCGCTCGCGTTGTTTTTTTTTACCGAATACTCTATTATCAGCGCCTTCTTAGGGGAGTAATCTTCTTTGTACGTGCGAATCTGTGTACTGCAAAGATTCTTTGTCAACATAATTGGGCCTCAAGCTCGTGGCAAAGAAGTCCTGATACGATGTGAATCGACGGGATTGGTGAGACTTAAGACAATGACTTGGCTCAGGTGGGCACAGGTAGATTGTCTTTTGTTTTATAGCCCACCTAGGACCTATCAAAAATGGAAGCTCTACTCACGTCTATCTCTACCGTCGCTCTGGCTGAAATGGGCGATAAAACCCAACTCTTAGCTTTATTTCTTGCCACCCGATTTGCCTCCAAAATGCCGATTGTTCTAGGTATTCTTTTTGCAACTCTACTCAATCATCTTTTATCAGCTTGGCTCGGCGTCGAAATTGCACGCTGGATTCCCGACAGTGCAATCAGTTGGATTATCGGTTTAAGTTTTATTGCTGTGGGTTTATGGTTATTAATCCCAGATAAAGATGACAGCGAAGAAAATACCATGCTGAAATTTGGCGCATTTGGCGCGACGTTTGTGCTGTTTTTTCTTGCTGAAATAGGCGATAAGACACAAATCGCCACGATTTTATTAGGCGCTCACTATGGCAGTGTTTGGATGGTCTTGTTAGGCTCAACCTTTGGTATGATGCTAGCGAATGTGCCCGTTGTTTTTGCTGGTCGATGGATTATGGATAGGGTCAATGCTGATCGAACTCGACAGCTTGCCTGTTGCCTCTTTCTCATTATGGGTGTTGTCACCATAGTGTCACCACTGCTTCAATAAATTGGTTCACTGAACAGGAATGGTAAAATGGACGTCGAATTAACAGAAATACTCGAAGCACTTTGTCAGCACTCGCCTTTCAATGAGATTGCCGAAGACCCGCAACTCAATGATATGACAAAAGAAATAGAGATTCAGTATGTTAGAGCGGGAGAGTGGGTCATCGCTCCCAGCGCGTTAAACAACACACTTTTCTTTATTCGTAGCGGCGCCATTGAAGTACTCAGCAAAGAAGAAAAATTAATTCGACGTATGAATGAAGGTGAGCTATTTGGCTATGCCTCTCTCTTACGTGGCGGGAAATCGTCACAATCCATGCGCACCATAGAAGACAGTTTGCTGTACTGCATTCCAGCCCGTTGGTTTCTCAAGTTGTACGAAGAAAACGATACTTTTTCTGATTTTTTTCAACTCGCTCGCGAAGTGCGCCTGCGAGTAGCAATGGACTCTAGAAGCTCAGATGTGTCCTTAATGACCTGCCCGATAATCAGCTTATTGAGACGACCTCCTATTAGCACACATATTGACTCTGATATTCGTCTAGCAGCACAAATCATGTCAGAACATAGAGTCTCCAGCTTATTGATTACCGATAACGACGAGCTCATCGGCATCGTGACAGACCGAGACTTACGCACCCGGGCCGTTGCCAAAGGCCTTGCTTATGACACCCCCATTTCCAGTATCATGACACGGGATCCCATTGTCATGGACAGTGGTGACTACGCCTCTGAAGCGGTATTGAAAATGATGGCATGCAACGTCCATCATATACCCATTATTAAAAATGGCCGCCCGATAGGCGTCGTGAGTACGGGTGATATCATCCAAAAAGAGAGCCATGGCAGCGTCTATTTAATCAGTGATATTTTCAAGCAAAGCAGCATTGATGGCTTACAAGCCATTAGCCATAAGATGACTCATACCTTTAACCAGCTTGTCGTCGCAGACGCCAATACACAAATGATAGGTAATGCCATGACGCACATTGGTACGGCCTTTGTGAAGCGTCTCTTACAGCTTGGTGAGGAAAAATTTGGCCCAGCACCTGTCCCCTATTGTTTTATTGCCCTTGGCTCACAGGCAAGAGAAGAACAAACCATCAAAACGGATCAAGATAACGCCATAATTTTAAGCAATAAATACGATGAGTCATTGCATGGGGAATACTTCAAAAATCTGAGCGACTGGGTTTGTAAAAACCTCGACCTTTGCGGCTATACGCTTTGTACTGGCGACATCATGGCATCTAACTTACGCTGGCGTCAGCCTCTTAACGTGTGGAAAGAGAACTTCAGCGAGTGGATTCAAAAGCCCAAAGCAGAAGCGCTACTGCGCCTGTCTATCTTCTTTGATTTACGCGGTATCTACGGTGATAAAACCTTAGCAAAACAGCTAAACCAACATATACGCAAAGAAGCCAAGCAACACTCTGGTTTCTTAACCTTTATGGCCCGTAACGCCAATCAACGAAAACCGCCCTTGGGATTTTTTAGACAATTTGTCTTAGATGGTGAAGGCAAGCAGTCACGCACTTTCAACCTCAAGGAAAGAGGCATTGCGCCGATTATTGATATCGTCCGCGTGCATGCCCTTGCTTGTGGCAGCGATAAACTCAACACACTAGAACGTATTGAAGATATTGAAGCCGCTGGGTTATTACCTGATGGTCGTGCCAAAGACCTTGCTTTGGCGTTAGAAATGATCGGCATGGTTCGCATTCGAAATCAGAAAGATCAAATAGAAGCAGGGGAAGAACCCAATAATAACGTCAATCCTGAAAACTTGTCGTCATTCGAAAAACGCCATTTACGAGACGCTTTTCACATCGTTTCTCGCCAACAAGAATTTATTAAATTCCGCTACGCTGGAAAGCGTAGTTAAATGGGGAGAGTAGCATTGAAGAACAAGCCTAAAGTCGATGTACAAGACTGGCAATCCATGTTTGCAGAATGGGCCGAAGAAGCGCCAGAAGGCCCTTTAAAACGCTATTATCAAGCGGGAATGGTTCCACCTAATACGGCTTTGAAAGACACGCCCTTATTGGCATTGGACTTAGAAACCACAGGCCTCGATCCCAGCACAGATGAAATCATCAGTCTTGGCTTAATTCCGCTTAATAATAAAACTATTCGTTGTCAAGGTGCACAATAT
Source organism: Marinomonas maritima (assembly GCF_024435075.2). Taxonomy (NCBI): domain Bacteria; kingdom Pseudomonadati; phylum Pseudomonadota; class Gammaproteobacteria; order Oceanospirillales; family Oceanospirillaceae; genus Marinomonas; species Marinomonas maritima. The sequence goes on from NZ_JAMZEG020000004.1 coordinate 355,795, forward strand.
TGGATGGCGAAACCAGAACGTTCGCTTAATGCAGAATCCGTCACTATTCATGAAATCACTCATGCAGAATTAGCTGAAGCGCCTCCTCTGCACGCCATTTTAGATGAAATATTGGTGGCATTAGCCAACCAAGTCATTGTCGTTCATTGCGTTGCCATTGAACGCCAATTTTTACTCAAAGCCGCCATGGACATATACGGTTACCCGTTCTATTTCCCCGTGCTTGATACCATGGATATTGAGCGTCAAGTCGTCTATAAACCGTGGTGGAAACGTTTTGGAAGACCGCCATCACTGCGCTTAGATGCTTGTCGCCAGCGTTATAAATTACCTCGCTACAAGGCGCATCATGCCCTAACAGACGCCTTATCTTCGGCAGAATTATTACAAGCGCAAATTGCTTATCATCTCGACCCTACTGCCAATATTTCAAACTATTGGGTTTGATGATTCTATAAACATTAGACAGACGCTGGTTCAATGAACGAAGGGCAACTTTCGCGAATAATCAGCTCTGTTTCTAACACCACATCTTTTGCTTCTCGAAGCCCTAAAAACACCTCAGCAGCAACGCGACCTTTTTCTACCGTTTGCTGGTGAATCGTGGTGATTGAAGGGTGAATATTGGCACTTTCAGCAATGCCATCAAAACCAACAACGTGTAAGTCTTCTGGCACACGTAAGCCCATGTGTAATGCGGCTTGGACCGCCGCAATCGCAATACAATCACTCATACACAATAACAATTGGGGACGATGTGCCATGGTCAGCGCTTCACGTGCCGCCTGATACGCTAACTTGTGATTGTTTTCAGGTATGTTCCAAATATGCTCTGAAGAAACCGAGGCTTCGTGCTCCTTCAATGCGTCAAAATAACCATATAGCCGTTGAATGGAAATCGATGCGGCTCGATCATACATCTCATCCTCTCGAACCCGACATACGCGATCAGTGTCCAAAAGACATAAGCCTAAAATAACGATATTTTTGGGTTTATGAGTCAACGCGTGACAGGCAATCGTATAGGCTCCACTGTGATTTTCTATGTTTACCGAGGTCGTTCCAGGGAGAAAACTGTCAACGGTGATGATGTTTTTATGAGGCATCAACCAAGGCGCATTGATACATTGCTGAGGTTTATGACCATAAACAATAAAACCGTCCACCATAGACGATTGCATACGACTTTGTGCGTCCTGCTCAACTTGATCAGAAGACAGCAGCAACATATTGTACTCATTGGCCTCAAACACTTCCGCCATGCCTTTCAAAAATTGATTAGCAACGGGGTCTGTCAGGCTGTAACTCAAATCATCAGACAAAACCACACCAACAATGCCGGTACGACCGGTACGCAAACTCCGAGCGGCCGCATTAGGACCAAAATAGCCCATTTTTTCGCATTCGCTAAGAATGTTTTCACGCAAGATAGCCGATAACTGATCTGGTCGATTGAAGGCATTCGAAATGGTTGCCGTGGACACCTTCAGTCGATCTGCAACGTCTTTTAAAGTCAGTTTTTTTATATTTTTTGTCATACTAACGACTCGTAAGCAATAAAGAACTTTGACAAACAAGCCGATTTACGTAGAACGAAAATCGGCTTATTAATTACAGAACATCCATTAAAAGCTCATGGAATGGTGTAATACGGCTTAAGACAACGTAGCGTAAAACGCTTGATAAGCCGGTAATGTCAAATTTTGACCCTCTAGTGTCGACGAAAAACCATGACCTTGTAAGACATCCATCACATCTGTGGTTAATGTCGCGTGTTGAGCGTCACTTGTCATATTTAGCACTACCAAGAGGCGAGAACCTTCGTATTCACGTATTAACGCAACAAGTTGGTCATTACCTACATCAGCCTGTGACAACTCACCATTGACCAAAGCGGGTTGCGCTTGACGCCAATGAATCAGCTGACGAACCTTGTGTAACAAGGAATTTGGATTCGCTTCTTGCACAGCCACACTCAAAGGCAAATGCGCGTTATCAACTGGCAGCCAAGGTTCAATCGTTGAGAATCCACCTTGTGCTGTATTTTCCCATACCATCGGCGTACGACAGCCATCACGACCTTTAAAGACAGGCCACAATGGAATGCCATAAGGATCTTGAATCCGCTCAAACGGCACATCCGCTTCCGGCAAACCTAACTCTTCACCCTGATACAGACACACACTGCCACGCAACGACAGAATCAACGCTAACGCAATAAGAGGATACGCTTCGCCGTCTTCATCCGCTCCCCAGCGAGTGCGAGAACGCACTACGTCATGGTTAGACAATGCCCAACAAGGCCAGCCATCACCCACAATGTTATTCATATCCGCCAAAGTTTTACGAATATACTGCGGTGAATGCGGCGTATTCAAGAAATCAAAGGTATACGCCATGTGTAACTTATCGCCACCTGACGTGTATTCTGCCATGCGTTTCAGTGGGAAATCGTCCCCAATTTCACCCACCATGGTGCTGCCTGGAAACTCGTTCATCATGACCCGTAAGTCTTTTAAGAAATCCAAGTTTTCAGGGCGACTCAAATCGTACACATGTCGTTGGTAGGTGTATGGATTATCGTGTGGCGCGCCCATGGTTTTAGGCTCACCTGCTGGCACAGGAGGATTGTCTTCCAACCCTTCGCTGTGGAAATAGAAATTCACCGTATCCAAACGGAAGCCTTCAACCCCTAATTCCAACCAAAAACGCATATTATCCAAATGCGCTTTACGAACGTCTGGATTATGAAAATTAAAGTCCGGTTGAGACTCTAAGAAGTTATGCAGGTAATACTGCAAACGACGACTGTCCCATTTCCACGCGCTGCCACCAAAAATAGACAGCCAATTGTTTGGCGGTGAACCGTCTGGCTTTGGGTCGGCCCAAACATACCAATCGGCTTTAGGGTTCGTTTTATCCTGACGACTTTCCTCAAACCAAGGATGAACATCTGCTGAATGACTGATTACTTGGTCAATCATGACTTTGAGACCCAGTTCATGAGAACGGTCAACTAAGGTTTTAAAATCCGCTAAGCTGCCGAACATTGGATCGATATTGCAATAATCGGATACATCGTAACCAAAGTCCTTCATTGGCGACGTAAAAATAGGCGATAACCAGATCGCATCCACACCTAATGACGCGACATAATCCAGCTTACTCGTAATGCCTGCCAAATCGCCGACACCATCGCCATTCGCGTCCATAAAGCTACGTGGGTAAATTTGATAAATTATCCCACCTTTCCACCAATTCAGATTGGTTGTCATCAAGACTCTCCAAAAAAGATAAAACATGGGGCAATGCCAACGCATTACCTCATTCAAAATTACAGTATTGTTAACGAATCAAAAACATCTTAGTTCATTAACTTTTACGCAGGTAAGACTGTTCGTTCTCATCAAACAAATGCATTTTTTCAGGCGATGCGGATAAATACACTTTATCGCCCCGCTTAATAGCCAATGTGCCCGCTTGCTTTGCGATCACCATCTCTTCAGCGCCTGGTATGCTCACGTACAGCAAGGTCGCTTCCCCTAGAGATTCAACAAACGCAACATCGCCAGAGAAAAGGCTCTTATCTTCTGCCGCCACGACCATCAGATCTTCTGGGCGAATACCAAAGAACGCAGGTTTGGCTTGTTCGCTTGGCTCAGTCACGATAGCCGTCTGAATCGATGCGGAGGCAGATAAGGAAACTAAGGTTTGTAAACCCGCCTGTTCAATATGACAAGGCACTATGTTCATCGCAGGCGAGCCAATAAACTTAGCAACAAACACATTGGCTGGGTGCTCATAAAGTTCAAGAGGCGAACCCACTTGTTCTATGTTACCGCCGGACAAAAGCACAATACGATCCGCCAAGGTCATGGCTTCCACTTGATCGTGGGTTACATAGATCATCGTCGAGTCAGGCATGCTGTCTTTCAGATTAGCAATTTCCATACGCGTTGCCACGCGCAAAGCCGCATCCAAGTTCGACAAGGGTTCATCAAACAAAAATACTTTTGGACGACGAACAATCGCACGACCAATCGCCACACGCTGACGCTGACCACCCGAAAGCGCTTTTGGCAAACGGTTAAGATACGGCGTTAATTGCAGCATGTCAGCGGCTTTACGCACTTGCTGATCGATATCGGCTTTTTTCACCTTAGCAATTTGCAAGCTAAACGCCATGTTGTCGTACACCGTCATGTGCGGATACAAAGCATAGCTTTGGAACACCATGGCGATACCACGCAATGCTGGAGGAGTGTCGTTCACGACTTCTCCATCAATCTCTAACGTTCCTGCAGAAATCTCTTCTAGGCCAGAAATCATCCGCAACAAAGTTGACTTACCGCAGCCGGATGGACCAACAAAAACGATAAACTCGCCTTGTTTGATGTCCAAATTGATATCGCTTAATACTTCAACGTTATTCGAATAAATTTTCTTAACGTGGGTTAACTTAACATCAGCCATGATTCTACTGCCTCAATCTAAATTCATACCTTAGGTGGGGAGCAAAAGCTCCACCCACCTGCTTAGGTTGTGTTATTTCACCGAGCCTGCCAGCAAACCGCGCACTAAATAACGCTGTAGGCTAAAGAAGACACACAAAGGAATAATAATGGTAATAAACGCAGACGCCGTGAGAATTTCCCAGTTACCACCACGCGAACCTAACAACTCACGCAGCTGACCGGTTAACACCATGTGCTCAGCATCGTTACCAAGAAACACCATGGCAATCAGCAAATCATTCCATACCCAAAGGAATTGAAAGATGGCAAATGACGCCAATGCAGGGAAAGACAAAGGCAGCACAATCTTACGGAAAATATCAAAGTCTGAAGCGCCATCAACCCGCGCCGATTCAATAATTTCCCTCGGCAAACCAACAATATAATTGCGCAGTAAATAAATCGCTAAAGGCAAACCAAAGCCCGTATGCGCAAGCCAGATCCCCACATAGGTTTTTGAGCCTACGCCAAAAAACTCACCAATCATGTTGTAGCTTTTTAGCAATGGAATCAGTGACATTTGCAACGGCACAACCAGCAAACCCACCACAGCGGCCACCAGTAACGCACGACCAGGAAAACGCATCCAAGCAAGCGCATAGGCCGCAAATGCCGCCACCAAAATAGGAATAATGGTTGCTGGTATTGTGACGGTTAACGAATTAATGAAAGACTTACCCAAACCTTCAGCATTTAATACTTCACGATAGTTTTCTAAGGTAAAGCGAGGTGGAACCTCGGCGGTGTAGAAGATACGGTCACCACGGGAGCCCTTCCATTGCGTCGGCGAAGAAAATGCATAATCGCCATTTTCCAAAACCTGTAAAGTCTCACCTTTTTTAAGTTCCGCCACCGTGCCGACATCAAATTCATCCGGTCTTAATGAGCTAGAACCAAATTGCGTTATTTGGCCTGCCGATCCTTCGAAAAGATTACCGCGAATAACAAAGCGGTCGCCCTCTTGCACTTGAGCCTTTGGTTCATGCGCTCGAGCAATAAGACGCTGTTCTGACGTCGACAATGCGGTCCACCAGCCAGACGTAGACAGTTGGTTTTTATCTCGAATCGACGAGATAAACAAACCTGCTGTAGGAATAGTCCAAATAATGACAAGGAACAGCACAGTCGCATGAACTAAATAGGTTAACGGCGTGCGTTTAGAGGAGGTAATCATATTAACGCCCCTCCATTTCTGCATTGGCGCGACGAATGTTCCACACCATGATAGGAATAACCAACACCATAATAACCAACGCAATCACCGCGCCACGGCCAAAGTCGCCACCACCATTAAACATCCAACTAAACATTTGATTAGCCAATACTTGTGTTCCCCATTGAGCATTCGTCATCGCCAAGACGATATCGAATACCTTCAAAACCAAAATAGTAATGGTGGTCCAAACAACGGCAATGGTTCCCCAGATTTGTGGCACCATGATTTTAGTGAAAATTTGAAAACCATTCGCGCCGTCTAATACGGCAGCTTCAATGGTTTCATCCGGAATACCCCGTAATGCCGCGGATAAAATCACCATGGCAAAACCCGTTTGAATCCAGACTAAAATAATCATTAAAAAGAAATTATTCCAAATCGGAATAGTAAGCCAAGTCTGAGGTTCTCCACCGAAGAACACGACCAAGGCATTCAACAGCCCTATTTGGTCTTCACCACCAGTGCGAAAATCGTAAATAAATTTCCAAATAACCGACGCGCCAACAAAAGAAATAGCCATGGGCATGAAAATCAGGCTTTTGGCAATGTTGCCCCACCAAATACGATCCGTCATGGTCGCAATGATAAGGCCAAAAAAAGTCGCTGCCGTTGGAACAACAATCAGCCAAAGCATGTTGTTACGAAAAGATTCATAAAACTCATCGCTGCCAAATAGCCATTTGTAATTAGCAAGTCCGACAAACTCTTCGCCGCTACGACCATAAAAGGACAAGCGAATAGACTCAATCACAGGGTAGAACAGATAAAACGTTAGCAGTAAGACCGCTGGGCCTAAAAACAACCAAGGGCGAATCGCATTCGACGCACGTAAATTTTTCGTGACCACGTTAGCGGGGCAGTTTTTCGTCGGGAAAATTTTATCTAGCAGGAAATTTGAGCCATAAAAATAAGCGGCACATCCCATAACACCTAGGATCATGGTCACTAACGCTGTGGCAAGCTGTCCCATAGAATCTCCAAAAAATATCAATGCAGTGACAAATTAAAAACCGTCATCTGCTTCACATATAAAATACATAAAAAAGCCCTAGAGCGAGAGTTCGCGCTAGGGCTTCAGACGAAATTACTTCAACGCATCCCATGTTTTTTGGATGTCGTGAGCGACTTCTTTGGCGTCTTTACCACCCGTGTAATCGACCATGCCTGTCCAGAAGGAACCGGCACCAATCTTACCTGGCATCAAATCCGACCCATCAAAACGGAACGTCGTTGCATAACGTATAATTTCACCTTGTTTTTTCGCCGCTTCACTTGAGTAAACCTCTGGGTTCGCTTTCAAGTGAGCAGAGATAAAGCCCGTTTGCGCCATCCACAATTCATGAGAGATTGGCGAGCGGATGAAATCAATAAAGGCACGTGCACCTTTAGAATCATTGGTGATGCTCATCAAGGTTCCGGCGCCCAATACTGGGTTACCCAAATCTTTAGAGGCGTACGCTGGGAAGTAAAAGAAATCGGCGTCTAGACCCAACTTGGTTCCTTCGGGGAAGAAAGCAGGAATGAATGAGGCTTGACGATGTAGATAACATTTAGGCGGTGATTGGAACATGCCTTTTGGGCTATCACGGAAATCTGTAGACGCAACCGCGCCGGCACCGCCATCAACAAACGCATCATTACGAGCAAACCAGCCAAACTCTTCGATAGCACCGACAACACGAGGGTCGTCAAATTTAATCTCGTTGGTTACCCATTTGTCATAAACCGATGCAGGTTGTGTGCGAAGCAATAAATCTTCTACCCAATCTGTTGCAGGCCAACCTGTTGCGGCACCCGAGCCCAAACCAATACACCAAGGAGTGCCGCCATCTGCGACGATCTCTTCCGTTAGCGCCTTCAGATCTTCCATGGTTTCTGGTACGTCGTAACCTGCATCTTCGAAGTTGTCAGGCGAATACCAAACCAAGGATTTCAAATCAGCACGGTAAAATACACCGTAAAATTCTTTTGCGCCTTTTTTGTCCTTAAAGGTTGCTAGATCAACCCAAGATTGGCCCGCTGCGTAGTCTTTTACAACGTCATTTTTTACGGTGTCGCTAAGCGGCGTGAGAAAACCTTTTGCGGCCAAATCTGCGGCTAAACCCGGCTGAGGAAAAACCGAAATGTTCGGCGCGCTGCCCGCTTGCGTATCAATCACGACTTGCTGTTCAAAAGAATCTGAACCAGCGTATTTCACTTTAGCGCCAGTGGCTTTTTCAAAGTAAGCAGTAACGCGCTCAAAGTTGTTTTTTTCATCCCCAGTCCAAGGACCAAATACAGAAATTGTTTCGCCAGAAAGGTCGACGGATTTTAACGCTTCATAAGCGCCCCAGCTAAAGCGAGAATCCTCACCTGGTTTAAATAATAGGTCTGCTGCATGCACAGCATTTACGGAAAGTGTCAGGGCTACTGCCGCGGACAATAGAGATTTTTTCATCATTGCTCCTTACAGGCTCGCTCGGGAAGTCCCTAGCACGCCTTTGTTTTTATTATCATAGGACGAAACAAGGTAAAACATGTCTTCTATAAGGATTAAGAAGGAATGTGATTATTCACAATCAAACACAGAGCTTCAAGCGCCCAATCCCCTTAATATCGACTTAATTGTTTTTAAAATTTAGTAGATTATGACGAAAGTGCGAATCTCGTTTTACGAGTCTGTTTTGTACAAAAAACCAGCAGATAAGAGAATTTATTATGAATTCAGCAAGTTAAGTACAAAAAATCCTATCAAAAACATCCTTTTTTTGCTTTTTTCTTACACATTAAAAAAAGATTGATAGGCATAAAAAAAGCGTGGACATGGCCACGCTTTATCGTTCAACTTAACGCACTAAATGGGTTCTTAACCGTTTAACTAAAACGCCTTCCTATTTTTTGATTATTAAAAACGATCTAGCTGAGCCTGAGCTTGCTCTAAAGACGGCAATGATGGATAAGCACCTAATTTCGTTACTGAATCCGCACCACAAGCGGCGGCAAAACGAATAATATCCACGAGTTGCTGCTGAGAAAATACCGCTAAAGAGGCTCGGTCACCGCCTTTTTCTGCCAATTGATACAGTAAACCACCAACGAATGCATCGCCTGCGGCGGTGGTATCTTTTACTTCTACTTTAGGCGTAACCACCTCACAGACTCCGTGCTCCAGCGTATAAAATCGAATGGCGTTACCGCCGTCCGTCAACACAAACAAGGTCACGCCAGCCGCAAGGGTTTGTTCAATCAACAAAAATGGGTCTTCTGCTAACACAACAAGCTCTTCCAAACTGGCTTTTACAACATCACCACTTTGCATCCAATCGATTACTCGTTGAGTATCGACTTGCTCATTCGGCCAAAGATTCATGCGTAAATTCACATCGATACTGACAATCCAATTCGCCGCACGCGCCATGCTGACACCGGCCAACGTCGCCTTGGTAATATCCGCATCGGTCAGCGTATTAGAGCAAGTGTGAAAAACGCCTTTGCTATCTGCAAACCAAGTCACATCAAAGTCCGACTCTTTAAACAAAATATCAGCCGACGGGCTGCGGTAGAATTCAAAACTACGCTCGCCAGTGTTATCCAAGCTAACAAACGCCAAGGCGGTTTTAGCCTCTTTCGTCATCAGCATGTTATTGGTATTCACGCCATAATCATTCAGCGAGGTTTTCAAAAAATGGCCGAACGCATCGTCACCCACTTGACCCACAAAATGACTATTACCACCCAAACGGGCAACGGCAACGGCAACGTTCGCCGGCGCGCCACCCGGAAACTTAGTAAAGGATTCAAGCTCTCCAGCTTGAGTGGTCCCATTAGAAAGAAAGTCGATTAAGGCTTCGCCGAACGCCATTACTTTTGTTGTCATTATTATGTTCTCTTTTTTGGTACGCAGGCAGTCGCTACGCGGGTATAAATAAGGTTAGGTTAAAAATTATGCAGTGACAAAGACATTAAATCAATTTAATTTATTTAAGAGACTACTCTAGCAAGCTAATATGGGTAATTGGTTCCCTAACACTTTCTTGTTAGACTCAAAATCATGCGATACTGTTTATAATAAATAAAACCTTAACCTTTCACTGAGCAAGAGAATGAACCACGCTAAATGTATCTATGTTGTAGACGATGACGACGAGATTCGCACCCTGCTCAAAACTTACTTAGAAAAACACCAATTTACGGTGTTAACCGCCGATTCTGGCGAAGCATTTTTAGCCGATTTTCGAGCAGAGCAAAATATTGATCTTGTCATTTTAGACATCATGCTGCCCGGTCAAGATGGTTTTGCGGTGTGTCGTTCTTTACGAACACAATCGCAAGTACCTGTGATCATGCTCACGGCAAATTCTGATGAAATGGATCGAATTATTGGCCTAGAAATTGGCGCCGACGATTATCTTGCGAAACCTTTCAACCCTCGTGAACTGCTCGCTCGTATCAAAGCAATCCTGAGACGCATGGAACACAGTGAAGTCGTGGAGATGGCGCCCGTTGCCCATCGCTTTTACCGGTTCTCACACTTCACACTGGATACCATCTCGCGTGAGCTGCACTTTGAGGACGAAAAAGAGTCTTTGTCCGGCGCTGATTACAACCTTCTTATGTTATTTTTAACCCATCCTGGTGCCGTACTAACGCGAGATCTGATTGCGGAAAATACACGTGGCCGTGACAGCGCACCACTTGATCGCTTTATTGACGTGCATGTCAGCCGCTTGCGCCAACGTTTACGAGAAGACGCTCGCCACCCACAATTAATTAAAACCGTTCGTGGCCAAGGCTATATTTTAACCGCGAATGTCGAAACGATCAGCAATGCCCACTAGCACGCCGCTGAGCAAAAGCTCGCGCATCAAGCGCTGGTCTCAGTCGCTTACTGGGCAAATATTGATCATCATGGCACTGGGTGTTGCCAGTGCCCAATTTATTAGTTCGACCATCTGGCTACGACAACTCGAATCCGATACCGAAGAAAACGTACGTGAAGTGTCTAAACACATGGCATTTCGTATCGCCGCCACAGTCAGTTACTTCAAATCTTTACCCACTAATTATCGCCACATTGTCATCGATCAGTTGCAAGACATGGGTGGAACACGCTTCTTTGTGACTCTCAACAAGGAAGAGATTCGCATCAATAACATTCCCGACTCTCCACTCAAAGACATTGTCAAAAACGAAGTTCAATCAACCCTAGTAAAACAGCTGGGCATTCATGATGCTAAAATTTCCTTCTCTAGCCCAAGCGACCTACACGTCATCAACAACCAAACTCGCTTAGTGGATTTACCAGAACGCTGGGGACACCACAGCTTATTAGTAAAACCATTAACGCCACCGATTATTGTCATTCAAATTCCCGTCAATGACACCGATTGGCTGTATCTTGCCAGTTTAATGCCGGACCCTTATTTCTTAGAGGGTACATCGGCACTCAGTGGTGACCGTTTGTTTTCCATGGCAATGTCCGTCATTACCGTACTGCTACTCACTATTCTTATACTCAGACGCGTCACTCGTCCTTTAGCGACACTCGCTCGCGCGGCAGAACGCTTTGGGCAAGGTGATTGGAAACCCATAAAAGAAGTTGGCAGTGTCGAAGTGCGCAATACCGCCAAAGCCTTTAACGATATGCAGCGACGTATCCAGCGCTATTTGAATGACCGAGAAAGATTGTTTGCGTCCATTTCCCATGACTTAAAAACCCCGATTACACGTCTACGTTTGCGGGCTGAAATGCTGGATGAAGATGACATTCGCGATGCGATGATCCGCGATTTGGAAGATTTGGATATGCTGGTAAAAGGCGCACTGCAAAGCGTAAAAGAAACCGATATTCATGAAAATCGTATCGAAGTCAATATTTCTCGAATGCTCACAGACATGCAGTCCACCGCGAACATACACGATACTAAACTCACTGTTGTCGGTGAATTAGAGCATCCTTTTATTGGTAAACCCCTTGCGATTAAACGCTGCCTCGGCAATCTGGTCGACAATGCTTTGTACTACGGCAAAACCGCCACGGTTTACATCGAAGACGATGAAGATGAAGTGTGTATTCGCATCTGTGATCAAGGTCCCGGCATCCCGATTGATAAAATGGATAAAGTTTTTCAACCCTACACTCGGCTTACTCCTGACCACTCAGGTCACCCAGGCGGTATGGGATTAGGGCTCAGCATTGCCCGAAATATTGCCCGCGCCCATGGTGGCGAAGTGACGCTAAGCAACCATATTGAACAAGGGCTAGAAGCAAAACTTTGGCTGCCAAGACACTAACTTCTTGTGGAACTTGATACGTTATATTTGTGCAATTAAAGCGCAATAAAATCGACATAAAAAAGCAACCTTGCAAGACTTCGTTACAATAGGTTGCTCTACTTTACCCCTACTTGTTAATTCCTTTGCTAAATTCTGTAACTCGAACGTACGCATACGCTGATATTCAGACAGCGACGTCGAGACGAATAACGCAATATCAAAACATGTTGATGTATTTGATTAGACGACATAACAATAACAAAGGTTGCTATCATGAAAAAAATTGCTTTCGGTTTAACCACAGTTGCACTTTCTCTAGCCGCAGCTACTTCTCAAGCTGGTGAAGTAGAAGTTCTACATTGGTGGACATCAGGTGGCGAAGCCGCTGCGATCAATGTGCTTAAAGAAGAAATGGTTGGTGCAGGCCACACTTGGAAAGACTTCGCAGTTGCCGGTGGTGGTGGTGAATCTGCCATGACAGTTCTAAAGTCTCGCGCCATTGCAGGCAATCCTCCTTCTGCGGCTCAAATCAAAGGCCCAACTATTCAAGAGTGGGGCGATCTAGGCTTCCTAACAAATCTTGATGACGTTGCAAAAGCTGGCGAGTGGGATGTTGTTCTTCCTCGCGTTGTTAGCGATACAATGAAATACGGCGGTCATTATGTTGCGGCACCAGTTAACGTTCACCGTGTAAACTGGATGTGGGCAAACCCTGAAGTATTCCGTAAGTCAGGCGCATCTATCCCGACGACTTGGAAACAATTCATCGTTGAAGCGAAAAAAATCAAAGCAGCGGGTTTCACGCCACTTGCTCATGGTGGTCAAGCTTGGCAAGACGCGACTCTATTCGAAGCCATTGCTTTGTCTAAAGGCGCTCAATTCTACAGCAGCGCGTTCATCGGCTTGTCTGATAAAGCTCTACGCAGCAAAGAGATGGTAGACGTATTTGATACCTTCAAACAAATGCGTGAATTCGTTGATCCAGGTTTCTCTGGACGTGATTGGAACATCGCAACATCAATGGTTATCAATGGTGACGCAGCAATGCAAATCATGGGTGACTGGGCGAAAGGCGAATTTACCGCTGCTGGTAAAAAAGCCGGCGTTGATTACGTTTGTTACCCAGCACCAGGTACAAGCGGTGCATTCACCTTTAACATTGACTCTCTAGCCATGTTTAAAGTCGATGGTAAAGACAAACAAGCGGCGCAAAAAGATCTTGCTCGTTTGATTCTTGAGCCTAAATTCCAAGAAACATTCAACCTGAACAAGGGTTCTATCCCTACTCGCTTGAACATGCCTCGTGATAAGTTTGACGCTTGTGCGCAGTCTTCAATGGATGCCTTCCTAGCAAGCTCAACAACAGGCAGCTTAGTACCAAGTATGGCTCACGGCATGGCAGTGAACTCTATGGTTCAAGGCGCTATCTTTGACGTTGTGACTAACTTCTTCAATGATGAGTCTATGACATCAAAAGAAGCCGTAGACAAACTAGCTCGCGCTGTTAAAGCAAGTATGTAAGATCTAATCTGCAACAGTAGCTTGCAGTAAACATACGAGGCTGGCCCTCTGGCCAGTCTCTTCGTTTCTCCCTGTAGTGAAGCATCAATTATGAATACTAAAGCCGCCAATTCTGGGTCAGGACAGACTCAGTCAGGACGTCCTGCACGCCTAAGCTTGGCCGACTGGATGCCGAAAATAGTCATGGCCCCAACGGTGATCGTCACCTTGGTGTGCATTTATGGCTATATGATTTGGACAGCCGTCCTCTCTTTCACCAACTCTCGCATGTTGCCGTCTTATGATTTTGTCGGCTTTGATCAATATGAACGCCTTTTCAACAATGACCGTTGGATGGTGGCACTGACCAACCTAGGTGTCTTCGGTGGGATGTTCATTGCTATTTGTTTATTCCTTGGCGTTACGCTGGCCATTTTCTTGGATCAAAAAATTCGCGCAGAAGGCGCACTTCGTACTATTTATCTTTACCCTATGGCGATTTCATTCATCGTCACAGGTACCGCGTGGAAATGGTTGCTAAATCCAACCAATGGCCTAGAAAAAATGATGGTGAATTTGGGTTTCGAAGACTTCACGTTTAATTGGCTAGCGGATCCAGACATGGTTATTTACTGTTTGGTTATCGCCGCTGTTTGGCAAGCATCTGGCTTTGTTATGGCCTTGTTCTTAGCCGGTCTTCGTGGTGTTGATGGCGACCTTATTAAAGCCGCACACCTTGATGGCGCGAGTATATTTACAACGTACCGTCGTATCATTTTGCCGTCACTAAAACCTGTTTTCTTTAGCGCCATGGTTATCCTGTCGCACATTGCGATTAAGAGTTTCGACTTGGTAGCCGCGTTAACCAATGGTGGTCCGGGTTACTCTTCTGATCTACCAGCGAACTTCATGTATGCCCATACCTTTACCCGCAGCCAAGTAGGCCTAGGGTCTGCCTCTGCTATGATTATGTTGGGTTGTGTGTTGGCGATTTTGGTTCCTTATTTGTACTCAGAATTGCGAGGTGAACGCCATGAGTAACGGTCATTCTATGAATAAAAGTACCGTTGGCCGTAAAACATCTGGCCTAGACAAAGTATTACGCGTTGCCTTGTACACTGTATTGACCATCGTTGCGGCTTTCTATCTCATCCCGTTTATCGTCATGCTCATTACATCGCTAAAAGACGTTGAAGAGATTCGTACTGGAACATTACTTTCTCTACCGGCTTCATTGCATTTTGATTCTTGGGTAAAAGCGTGGTCCAGCGCTTGTACAGGCAGTAGCTGTGGCGGTATTTCGCCTTACTTCATGAACTCGTTTCAAATCGTGATACCAGCCGTGCTGATTTCAACACTGCTGGGTGCGATTAACGGTTACGTGATTTCCCTATGGAAGTTCCGTGGAAGTGATTTGTTCTTCGCGTTGTTGTTGTTGGGTTGTTTCGTTCCATTCCAAGTAATCTTGTTGCCAATGGCTCGTACATTGGGCTGGTTAGGCATTGCAAACACGACCTCCGGTTTGGTATTTGTGCATGTGGTTTACGGTGTGGCGTTCACGACACTGTTCTTCCGTAACTTCTACCAGTCAATCCCGAATGAATTGGTCAAAGCGGCACGCCTTGATGGCGCTGGCTTCTTTACTATTTTCTACCGCATTATTTTGCCAGTATCGACCCCTATTATTGTGGTCACCGTGATTTGGCAGTTCACTCAAATTTGGAATGACTTCCTCTTCGGTGTAGCGTTCTCTGGCTTTGATACTCAGCCAGTAACCGTGGCATTAAACAATTTGGTAAACACCAGCTTTGGCGGTAAAGAATACAATGTCGACATGGCCGCTGCCATTATCGCCGCTTTGCCCACACTGGCTGTTTATGTATTCGCTGGAAAATACTTTGTCCGTGGCTTAACCGCCGGTGCGGTGAAAGGCTAACCGCGACATTTACAAACACTAGCGAACAACGCACTCGTGCTTTTCATTTTTTACCACACGAGTGACTCGATAAAATTTGGAGTAATAACATGGCAAACCTCGTCATTGAAAATGTTAAAAAGAGCTACGGCAGCACAGAGATACTAAAAGGCATCAATATTTCCATTAAAGCAGGCGAGTTCCTGATTTTGGTGGGGCCTTCTGGTTGTGGTAAATCCACCCTGATGAACTCAATTGCCGGTCTTGAAGATGTCACCGAAGGCCGCATTCTGATCGCCGATAACGACGTGACTTACACAAGCCCGAAAGACCGTGATATTGCAATGGTGTTTCAGTCTTACGCTTTGTATCCAAATATGACGGTAGAGCAAAATATCTCTTTTGGTTTAGAAATGCGCAAAGTGCCAAAAGAAGAGCGTCAAATCGAAGTACAGCGTGTTGCTGATATGTTACAAATTGATCATTTGCTAAATCGTAAGCCAGCACAATTATCTGGTGGTCAACGCCAACGTGTTGCCATGGGGCGCGCCTTAGCTCGTCGCCCTCAGCTTTATCTATTTGATGAGCCACTTTCTAACCTAGACGCTAAATTGCGTGTAGAGATGCGTACAGAGATCAAGAAGCTGCACAAAAAACTAGGCACAACCATCGTTTATGTAACACACGATCAGATTGAAGCCATGACCTTGGCAGATCGCATTGCGGTAATGAAAGACGGTGAAGTGCAACAGCTAGGTTCGCCACAAGAAATTTACGACAACCCAGCCAATCTGTTTGTTGCGGGCTTCATGGGATCGCCTGCGATGAACTTCATTCCAACCAAAGTCGTCGAACAAAATGGCGTACCGATGTTGGAACTGGCCACCAACACAACCGTCGCCTTGCCATTCCCTAAACCAGAATCGCTAAAAGCGTACGTAGGCAAAACCATCCTATTGGGATTGCGCCCAGAAATGATCACTGAACCTCAGCCACACAAAGAAGGTCAGCCTTTTGTTACTACGACCGACGTAGAAGTAGAAGTGACTGAACCAATGGGTGCCGACACCATGATCCTGACGCGTGTGAACAATGCAGAAATCAACTGTCGCTCTAACCCTATGTACCCAGCTGAAGCAGGCTCAATCATCAAGATGATGTTTGATACCTCCAAAGCGGTTGTCTTTGATAAAGAATCAGGTCGACGTCTAGACCTCTAATTGTCTATTTTTATAACGGTTTAGCTATTTAAAGCACGCCTGCGACAGAGTTTACTGCTCTCGCAGGCTTTTTTTTGCCAAAAACACTGTATTACTGCACAAATGGTCAAAATTACTGCACAGTCTCTCGAATTTGTCACAAATATGAGATACATTTTCATAACTGTAATCAAACAAGCCACTCTATAGTGACACTTGATTATCAAGAATCGAAGTACTGTCGACGAATATCATGAAGGGAACTAAACCATGAAATTACCAAAGCGTTTTATCACGCATCTAGCCATTACTGGTGTCGCGCTCTCCGTAACTGCGTGTTCTATGATGGGACCGCAAAAGCCAGACTGGCAAGAAGACAAAGAATACCGCGTGACTATTTTGCACACCAATGATCACCACGGTCGCTTTTGGCAAAATAGTAATGGCGAATACGGCATGGCCGCTCGCAAAACATTAATCGATAACATCCGTGAAGAAGTCGCACTAGACGATGGCAACTCTTTGTTGCTTTCCGGTGGAGACATTAACACCGGCGTTCCAGAGTCAGATCTTCAAGACGCTGAACCAGATTTTCGTGGCATGAACATGCTGAAATACGATGCCATGGCATTGGGTAATCATGAGTTCGACAACCCGCTTTCTGTATTGAAAAAACAACATGACTGGGCAGGCTTTCCTTTCCTATCTGCCAACATTCTAGACGCGAAAACAGGCAAACCACTGTTCGAAGCGTACAAGATTTTCCAAGTAAATGACCTTAAAATCGCTGTTATGGGCCTAACCACAGACGACACGGTGAAATTGGGTAACCCAGAATTCTTAGAAGGTATCCGAATCGAGTCACCGATTGAAGTGGCTCAGAAGTTGGTTCCAGAGTTACGTAAAAAAGCCGACATCGTTATCGCGGTAACCCACATGGGCCACTATCAAGATGGTAATCACGGCGGTAATGCCCCTGGTGATGTCGCGCTAGCACGAGCGGTTCCTGGTATTGACGTTGTAGTGGGTGGGCACTCTCAGAACCCTTTATTCCAGCCAGACGAGCAAAATGGCACGTTGATTTTGCAAGCACACGAATGGGGTAAATACGTTGGACGTTTAGACTTTGTCTATAAAAATGGCGCTATTGTGTGGTCTGAATACCAATTAATCCCTGTTAATTTGAAGAAAAAAGTCAAAGACGCTGAAGGCAAGTCTGTGCGTGTTTTCATTGAAGACGAAATCGCACAAGACCCGACGATGCTTGAAATGTTGTCGCCTTTCCAAGAAAAAGGCCAGGACGAACTGAATGTTGAAATCGGTTTTTCAACCGACGACTTCATTGGCGAGCGTAGCATTGTTCGTAATCAAGAAACTAACCTAGGTAACTTGATTTCTGTTGCGATGAAAGAAAAAGTAAGTGCAGACATCGGTGTCATGAACTCTGGCGGTATCCGTGACAACTTAGAAAAAGGCATCGTTACTTACAAAAGCGTATTGAAAGTACAACCTTTTGGAAACATGGTGTCTTATGTTGACTTTAGTGCAACAGAGTTAACGGATTACCTGACTGCCGCAGCGGCAAAACAAGCAGGTACAGGGGCTTTTGCACAGTTTGATGGCGTTTCTTTAATGCTAAAAGACGGCAAAGCAACCAACATCATGGTGAATGGTAAAGCGCTGAATGCTAGCAAAACCTACCGTATCGCGATGAACAATTACACCGCATCAGGTGGTGACGGTTACCCTAAAATCGTTGATCATCCAAACTATGTAAACTCAGGTTATGTTGATGCTGATGTGTTGGTGGAATACATTCAAAAACACTCCCCGCTTGATGGTGCTAAGTTTGCGCCAACGGGCGCAGTGAAGCGTTAATATCAGCAAACACGAATAAATAACAGATATAAAAAAAGCGCCAGTAGAGTATTCATCTACTGGCGCTTTTTTCGCTTAATACGTCACAAAATCAAAAAAAGGTTACTGCTTCTTATAGGTTAACGACCAAGTCAGCGGTGTCGGTAGTTTTTCAGACTCTAACTTAACGGTAAACAGTAATTCTTGGTCACCGACCTGTTTCCAAGTATTGGTACGTTTGCCTCGTTCGGACTCAAGGATAACAACAACCGAGTCGCTCGTTTGCTGATAAGTGCCGGAGATTTCAACACCTTCTTCGTCTTTTTTAATCACTTCTGCGTTGGCCGTTAGTGGAATGGTATCCACTTCCGCATCATCACATTGCCACTGAAATTGCGTCTCCTGCAAACCCAATAGCCACTGATGACAGATTTGCGTCTGTTTTTTTAATACAGGCCTCGCCAAAGCGCGAATAAAGAAATTCATCTCCTGGGCCACGTTCTCAACAGCGACATCTAACTTAGCTTGCGTGCTGTCAGCATCTTGTAATATCCACTTTCCACCTAAGTCTACGCCCGCAGCCTGTACACCTGAACTGAGCGCAACGCTTAATACACCAACACCAATCAGTCTATTCACCTTACTTCTCCTTATTTTTATTGTGAATAGATGATCGCAAAGAACCGCAAGATTGTAAGGCGCAAAAACGCGCACAATGACTGACATTTAGCGCCACGAAGGTGGCTTTAGATGCTTTGACGCTCTAATGGGAAAGACACGCTGCCACACAGATATTGAGTGGCAATATCACCGGTAACAGGTTTAGAGAAGTAATAACCTTGATATCTCGCACAACCTATTTTTTCTAAAATATTTTTTTCTATCGCGCTTTCTACCCCTTCAGCCAAGACAGACAGATTCATGTGATTCGCCATCGACACAATCGTATTGATGATGACATGACTGTTTGGATCGTTAGAAAGGTCACGAACAAAGGATTGATCTATCTTTAATTGATTGATAGGGAAATGTTGCAAATAACGCAATGAAGAATAGCCCGTTCCAAAATCATCAATAGAAAACCGAACTTGATGCTCTTTAAGCTGCCCCATTTTTTCCGCGACCGACGCGATGTTTTCAACCAACATACCTTCAGTGATTTCTAAATCGAGCAATCTAGGCTCTATCTGCGTGTTTTCTATGACTTCTTTCACTGTGCCTACAAAACTGTCCTTGGCGAATTGATAAGGGCTAATGTTAATGGCCATGCCTTCAAAAGATGCCGGTAACCCCAAGTCTTGCCATACCTTTAATTGCTGGCAGGCGTTGTCTAACACCCAGTATCCGACATCATCAATGATGCCAAGTTCTTCTGCAATGGGTATAAAGCGCGAAGGAGAAACCAAGCCAAGTTCTTCACTAAACCAACGTAACAACACTTCAAAACCTATCAATTTTCCGTTTTTATTCACTTGTGGTTGATAGACTAAATAGAATTCATCGTTGCGAACCGCACTGTGTAAGGCTTTTTCTAACGTGGCCCGTTCGGCTACTTGCGCTTGCATTTCTTGACGATAAAAGCGGAAACCGTTACGGCCGCCCTCTTTCGCCTCATACATAGCCGTATCCGCTTGACGTAGAGCCTCCATGTCATCCGCATCGTCTAAAGGAAACAAGCTAATGCCAATACTTACTGAAATAAATAAATCAGCTTTCTCTAAATGGAACACTTGAGACATCTGAGCCAACAAGGTCTCAGCCAACGAGGTTACTTTTTTCTGTGCTTCATTAAGCTCTATATCAAGCATTGGTATCAACAAAACGAATTCATCGCCACCAATGCGCACCGCCGTATCCGCCTCAGACAGACAGGAAACAATACGTTTAGCCGCTTCAACTAAAAGGGCATCCCCCATATGGTGCCCCATGGAATCATTAATATTTTTAAAACGGTCTAAATCAATAAATAACAACCCTCCTATTTGTCCATTATCCCGAGCCGTGGTAATGACTTGCTGTAAGTTTTGATTTAAAAACCGTCGATTGGGTAGGTTAGTTAGCGCATCGTAATAGGCCAAAAAGTTCACTTGTTCTTGGTCTTTTTTACGCTGGGTAATGTCTCTAAAGGACGCTAAGAAAAAGGCCTCATTGTCTAGCGTAATGATGTTTCCACACACTTCCACAGGAAAGCAATCACCATTACTTTTATGGTATTTCGTCTCATATATTTTGGGATCTCCCTGCGAATTACTCGTCCACCCTTTCAATGTGCTCGGCTCTTGCTCTGGATCGATATCTTGAATATTTAACGTCAGTAACGTGGGAGTGTCATAATCTAATAGTCGGCAAGTTTCGCTATTACAATCCACTATTTGGCCTTTTAAATTGGTGAGTAACATGCATTCGCTGGATTGGTGCAGCACCGCTTTAAAATACGCCTCGCTTTTCGCCAGTTCACTCTCTACTTTCTTACGTTTATGCCAAAGTGCCGTAATAGTACGCGCTAAGATACCCAGTTCGTCTTCACGGGACGTCTGTTTAAACTTCAATTCGGCTGGTTCGTCTTCTTCTTTTTCCAGCCAATTTAGTTGCTCAATCACACGATAAAGCGGCCTCGAAATTTGGAAATAAAACAGCATAAACATGGCTAGGCTGAGTAAAGACGCGGATATAAAGGACGTAGCAACTAAGCGAATACTTCGTCGAATAAAACCATTCGTCGCTGCTGCATTATCAATTGAAACAACAAGAGTACCCACCACCAATTGATCGTCACGTTTTAAAGGCAAGGTAAAACGTGCGGGTAACCCACTAAAAATTTTTGAAGATAACCAGCGTAACGGTAAAGGAGCTAATGACCGATACATGCTTGCCAATTCGTAACCTAAATCATCCTCTAATTTTGCTTTATGAAAGCTATTGGAGCGCATTAAGCCAGTCAAAACAGTCTTGGCTAAATCATCGTCTAAATAGTAAGCCGCTTCTGATGCCGAACTTTCGACAATACGTAACGTCGACATGATCTGATTTTCAATGATTACCTGCTCTTCTTTCCAATCAATAGCAATTTGAAAAGTACTCATTAAGAGACTTAATAGCAACAAAAGCACCAAGGCCCATTTAGCTTGTTTATACGACAGTCGCTTACGCAGAGCTAACATAATCCCTCACTCTATACGGCTATTGAGTTACTAAAGAAAAACCGTATTTCTTTAGTATTTCGTCTCTCTTGCCACTCTTGCTCAATGTATCCAAACCTTTATTTAATACATTACGCCACTTTTCGGCTTCTGGATGCAATTTACTAAAGCAGACAGAGTAATGGTCTAAACCCAACTCTGACACATCATAGAAACTAAGGGAATCGATAACCTGCATACGTTTAGCTGCAAAAATAGCACTATCACGCTCCGTCATGAAAACATCTTGATTACGACGTAATAACACATTAATTCCTTGCTCTAGCCCTGACACAGAAGAGTAAGGAATATCAGCACTGTCTAAAATGTTGGTTTGAGACCAACCATTTACAGCCGCAACATTGTATTTTTTGAGAATATCTAAAGTAGGAATCTCATCATCCAGAAAAGATCGGCGAGTCACAAACGTATTGGCAGAATCACTCAGGTTGTCAGAAAATAGTGCAAATTTTTCACGAATAGGAATGGGTCGACACGATACAGCGCCTAATATCAAGCCCGCTTCCACATCACGCATGATACGTTTCCAAGGCATTAATTCGATTCGAACCGTCACGCCCTGAGTAGCGTATGCGGCACGTAGCACATCGACATCAAAACCATAAACAGTATCCACCACTCCAAAGTTTGACGAAGGCGGCAACTTATTAGCATCAATAACATGAGGAGGAAAATGTATCGTATGCAATACAATTTCTTCAGCGTACAAAACCTTTGGCACGCACAACATTATCACCACAAAAGAAAGTAAAAAACGGCGTATTTTTATCATTATTATGTTCCCCGTCACTCAATTTTTCGTTGAAATAAGCCAACTTACGCCCATTTCACGATGTTTAAATATGAAGCAGAACACAACCCGACTCAAGCATTATAAATGCATTAATACTCTTAATTATCAGCAAAAAACGAGCCCAATGACTAAACACAACGCAAAAAAAATCTAGCCGAAGCTAGATTTTATTAAATACACCACATCCATTACTTATCGGATAAAGCCGCGCGTTGCGCTTCCATTATTTCCGTAATGCCTTTACGCGCCACCGCCAGCATGCCCATCATGTGCTCATCACTAAAGGCCTCACCTTCAGCGGTGCCTTGGATCTCAATGAAACCGCCTTTGTCGTTCATAATGACATTCATATCGGTTTCCGCATTAGAATCTTCAGGGTAATCCAAATCTAAAACAGGTACGCCTTTATAAACACCAACAGAAATCGCCGCGATTTGGGAAACAATTGGGTTCTCTTTAACCTTCTTTTTTCCAACTAAAACACGCATTGCGTCCGACAAAGCAACAAAACCGCCAGTGATAGACGCCGTGCGAGTGCCACCATCTGCTTGAATAACATCACAGTCGATTGTAATCGTGTTTTCACCGAGTTTTTTAAGGTCCACCGCCGCGCGCAAAGAACGACCAATCAAACGCTGAATCTCAACAGTACGGCCACTTTGCTTACCTCGAGCCGCTTCACGGTCCATACGACTGTGTGTTGAACGAGGCAACATACCGTATTCTGCCGTGATCCAACCTTGGCCTTTGCCTTTCAAAAAACGCGGCACGCCAGAAACCACGGTAGCAGTACAAATAACTTTGGTATCGCCACACTCAATTAAAACGGAACCTTCCGCGTGTTTTGTAAAATGACGAGTGATTTTAAGGGGACGTAACTGATCTACTGCTCTTCCGCTTGGGCGCATACTGGTTCTCTCTATTGGTCAACCATCATAAAGTCGCAATTATAACGAACCTACACAAAATTGCGCCCCCAGCGATAGGAAAACACAACAATAAGCGAAACTGTCGAACACGCCTTCCTTGCGTTACACTATCGCCTTTACTTTTATCTCACATCACCTCTACATTTAGGTATTCAACATGACTGCAAGCATGACCGCCTTCTCACGCCAAGAAGCCGTATACGATTGGGGCACCATCAGCTGGGAAGTCCGCTCAGTAAATCAACGCTATTTAGAACCTAACTTCCGCCTGCCAGAAAACTTTCGCGAGCTTGAGTTTGCATTTCGTGACGTGCTGCGTAAGAAAATCAACCGAGGCAAACTGGAGTGCCAACTGCGCTTTCAAGCCGTCGACAAAGCCGCTACCAGCCTGACCATTAACCCTGACAACGCCCAAGCCCTAGCAAACGCCATCGACACACTTGGCACGTGGTTCAAAGACTTAGACCCAGCCAACCCGCTCGACATTTTAAAATGGCCTGGTATTTTAAGCGACTCAGGCACAGACGCTGACATCATGAAAAAAGCGGTCGTGGAACTCTTTAACCAATCTGTCGAAGAGCTAATTCAAGTTCGACTACGCGAAGGTACTCAACTGAAAGAAATAATCGAACAGCGCCTCGATGCGATCGACGCCATCGTTGTTGAAGTTCAAGCCAAGCTGCCAGAAATCATCGCCGCGCAGAAGCAAAACCTCATCAACAAACTAGAAGCGGCCAAAGTCGACCTTGACCCAATGCGCGTCGAAGCTGAAATCGTACTATTGGCACAAAAAGCCGATGTCGCCGAAGAACTCGACCGCCTTGCAACACACAACAAAGAAGTACGCCGTCAGCTACAACAAACAGGCCCAATCGGCCGCCGTCTAGACTTCTTAATGCAAGAACTCAACCGTGAAGCCAACACCCTTTCATCTAAATCCATCGTCGTAGAAACCACCCAAAGCGCCGTGGAATTGAAAGTATTAATCGAACAAATGAGAGAGCAGATCCAAAATATTGAGTAATTATTCTCTCTTATTCTTGCGGCTTGTTCATATCTCGACGCAGCGCCTGTAGCTCCAGCTGGAGTTGTTGCATTTGCTCCAATAGCTGTTGCTGTGTGGCTTTTTCAGCGTCTAGCTCGTCTTTGTTATCATCGTCATGCATGGTCTGTACTGCGTTGACGATGACAGCAATGAAGAGGTTTAACATGGTGAAGGTAGCAATGAGGATAAAGGGAATAAAAAACACCCAAGCATAAGGAAAGGCTTCCATTACGGGTCGTGCAATGCCCATGGACCAGCTTTCTAGAGTCATGACTTGGAACAGCGTATACAGTGAAGCGCCTAGACTACCAAACCAGTCCGGAAACGCCTCACCAAATAATTTGGTGACCATCACGGCGGCCACGTAATACACAAGCCCCAACACCATGGCGATGGACAACATACCATTCAAGGATTTGATCAATGCCCCGACAATTTTTCGCATCGACGGAACAAAAGTCAGTACGCGTAATACTCGCAATACTCTGAGCGCACGCAACACAGCAAACGGGCCACTAGCAGGGACTAATGCGATCCCCACGACAATAAAATCAAATACATTCCAGCCATCTTTGAAAAAAGCAAAACGGTGTACAAGCAAACGAATGGTGAGCTCAATAACAAACACCGCCAATATAGCCTTATCTAATGCCATTAAAAACGGGCCAACGGCTGTCATCACCTCAGGCGAGGTTTCTAAACCGAGAATAATGGCATTGATTAAAATCAACGCCAATAAAAAACGCTGTATCCTAATGTTTTCAATGAACATCTTCAAACGCTGACGAATGGAATCTGTTGAAACAAGCGATGTACTGGCCATGAGCTACCTCAATCCTAAACTGTCCTAAACTGTCCTAAACTGTCCTAAACTGTCCCATACTGGGATTAAATTGACGCCATTTTATGCCAGAGAAGAAGAAGGTCAATCTCTTTTGATGTAAACAAATTGACCTATTAGAGGATGGTGAAAACGCCCTGCTTCCCGTGGATGTTATTAAGGAAAACGCGGGAACAAACCAACATCGTCATACCGCTTTATCTATACTATGGGAGCAACGAATTAACCAATCTTATTATAGTTTAAAACTATAGATTAAGATTAAAGAGATAGCTTATATTAAATTTAAAGTTATCATAGTGGTAACTATCATAAGTCTTACAACTCAGCCTTGTACGCAGCGATTAAGTTACGCTGGCTGTTAAGGTGAAAAAACCGGCTTTAGCCGGTTTTTTCACATCTAAGGATAGATAAAATGAGAACGGCTTTTTTTATTGATGGATATAACCTGTTTTACGGCTTGCTCGCTAATACTCCTTATAAGTGGCTCGACCTACCCACCTTACTTACGCACATCACTACAATCGAAAACCCTAAAGCAAAAACAGCAGAAATCTACTACTTTAGCTCACCAGTAAAGCCAGAATTGGCTAGTAGAGGAACTCAATCAAAAGAAGCGCAGGACTCTTATATCCGAGCGCTAAAAGTAAATCACGTAACGGTTACACTAGGTAGACACACTCTCGAACCAGCGCAAGCTCCAAGGTTTATTGACAAATCGACTCGACCTTCCCGACAAGATAAGGTTGATATCTGGAAATTAGAAGAAAAAGAAACAGATGTTAATTTAGCGGTCAGCATGTATCGCCTCTTATCTAAGCAACAAGCTCTACATATGGAAGATCAAATTCAACAAGTTGTGTTGGTTTCTGCAGATACTGATATTGGCCCTGCTCTTCGAGCAATCAAAGAAGACTTTCCTCATATAACGATTGGGGTCATTCTTCCGCATAGAGAAGGCATCAATCGTGGTGCACCAGGAACATTAAAGAATCAAGCAAACTGGATGCGGACCGTTGTTAAAGATGTCGAGCTTGAAGCTCATCAGTTTCCAGACAGAATACCAACTCATAAAAAACCGATTTTTAAACCTAAGTACTGGTAGATGCTTTGAAATAGCCAAACGCTGCTTCAATTCTATAAACAACAAATACCGCCTAGCAAACTCAGCCGTGCTATTGCGGATTAATTTGGTGGTCACTGGCTTTATTATCTACCAAAGGTTATCTTTCTGAATAAAGTCCAAACCAACTCTCGTTTGATTTGCTCCAAACCTCTGTAGAAGATTAAGGGCATACTCATAACGAAGCTCTGCAACTACTTGGGCTTCAACTTTCTTAATACTTAGATTACCTTCATTTTCTCTAACCTGTGCCAAACCAATCTTTTTTTCTTCTGTAAAAAGCCCTTGATTAGATGCATAAAACGTATCCCAAATTGGACTTCCTCCTCCAGTAAAAGCAAAAGCTTTGGGTTCAGAGAAGAGTTCGCAGTTTAAATAAACAAATTCATTTGTATTTGCATCTTCGTTTGCTCTAGGAAGCTTCGCATTGTTTAGTTTAACGGCTTTAAAAGCTAAATAATGGGTACCAATTCTACTTTTCCACGGAGCTGATTTTTGTCCTGGCACTAAATCACATGCAGGAGTTAGGCAGACCCAAAATTCATCATTTACAGAAAAAACTGTACCTGTATTGAGGTGTTTACCGATCACGGGCATGGAACAGGTGAAGGCATTGAGATGCCCACAGGAAAGGTCTACATTTTCAATACACTCTTTAAAGAAACGTTCGATAACAACTTTTTTGTCTTCAGATAAAAGAACTGAAGCGAGGCGGATTGAAAATTCTCGAAGTGAGCTCTTAGAAGATCTTCCCAATTGCTCCCAGTGAAGATCAATTGCCTTATCGTGAGCAAGAGTATCTTTACTATTTGATAGCAGACTATATAGCCATCCCGCTTGGGCAGAGCGATTTAAGAGAATACTTTGGGCTTGCTCCAAACCTCTTTCATCTATTTCATGGCGTATCTTCGCCATCAGTAGATGCATAGGGGACGCATTAAAATGATTTAAAGAGTCACATAGAGCTGTATAAAGTTCTTCTTCTGGGTCATCTGAAGATTTATGCACAACAGAAATAAAAACTTTTCCTGTGGAAATATAGTTCAAGTTGTTGTCTTCCCACTTCCAGACTAGATCATTTCTTATCGCTCCGATGCTCATTTCACAATGAGCTATTACTTCTCTAAGCCGAAATAGAATTAGATCGCCTATTGAAAATCCTATATTACTTACAGGAGGTAGACTTTCATTTATCGCAGAAATTTCATCGGAAAACGAATTAAAAATATGTTCGGGTTTTTTATACTTCTTTAGACTCCCATTAGAAACAAACTCAACAACCTCTTTTATTGAATAAACATTTTCTTTATCTAACCATTTGTAGCTATCAGAATTTTCGTAGAGCCATTCTTCTATAAGCTCTTTCTTCTCAGACAAAGACGAGAAAATATCACCATTAACCGTATAAAAATCCCCAAGTATTTCCTCGAAAACCTGCTTGATATTATCGTCAGCAACACCTTTGGTATGAACAAGAACAATATTAAAGTGATTGTTAAAGTCTAGTTTATTAATGATCTTTCTAGCTCTTTTCCCATCATCTTGATTACCATCTAAATGGTAGTCCAGTATCAATAGATCGCTGTGATGCAAATGTTCAGGAATATAGTTGTCATCATCTATTTTTGGAGACTTACCATTAAAGACGTCTAAACTCCATTTGTGATTTTCATGACACATCTTTGTAATATTTATCAAACGAGCTATATTTGGGTTATCCGTGTCAGGAGTATTGCCTGAATTCTGTAGCAGCTCTTGTAATGTCGGATATTCATCGTCAATTACTGTTACGGTTCTGATAGGGTCAATAAATGCTTCTTTGATTAGGTCTTGATAAGTTGTTGCCGTATCACTCATGCGTTAGTCCCTTAAACTCAATGACAAAGTTAGCACCTGATAATAATTTTTTCTCGGAGCGTGTTTCATAACGGATTTTATGGCCGCCAGCTTGTAGGTTTTGCTTAGATAGATACAGCCCTACTCCTCGCCCACCTCGCTGCTTGCGAGTAAAGAAAAGAGTAAAAAGCTGATCATAATCGTCTTGATCCACACCTTGCCCTGTATCTGATATGTAGACGTCACCATCTTTAACATCTAAAGCAATTTTTCTGTTATCAGTATCACCACGCTGACACCAGTAAAGAGAGTTGTTAATCAAGTTCATAAAAACAGGATAGATGCGTGCAGGCACTTCTTGAATCACTATCGAGTCAAAAGAATCAGAGACTTCAAAGGTAATCCCTGCTTTCTCAAAATGATCGCCAAAATACGATTGAATATATTCAGTAATCTTGGAGCCTTTAATTCTCTCTATTGTTTTCCTACCCGAAAGTTTAAGCGGCGACAGAAAACGCAGTCTTTCTGTCAACGCCTGATGCGCATGAGAAGTACTTTCCAGCAGAGAAATTTGTCTTTCCGTCAAAGCATCCGAGCTTAGATGTTTTAAGCCGTATGCTATGGTTTGATCGAATCCTTCTAGCTCGTGGCCGATGATTTCAACGGTAATGCCAAGCTGCGCCAGCGAATGCAGCCTCGCAATCTCTTCACGATATTTTTCTGTCTGATTCATGCTATGAACTGCCAGATTTTCTAGATCTATCTCTTCACTAATTCGTTCTAGAGCCGTCACGTAGGGAGAAAGTTTCTGGGCGTTCTCAATTTCGACTTTAGCTTGCATGTCATCCAGCTTTTCTAGCGCAAGACTTAATGAGCCTTTTTCAAGCCTTAGATCTTCTAGATCCTCCTCTACAGCAAGTTTGTATTGCTCTCGGCAATGCTTCACTAATTCATCAAACTCTTGCTGTTGCTTGGCTAGCATAGCTTTACCTTGTGCCGCATAGCGTGTAATGCTGTTATTTAGACTGGCTAGTTTGCTGCGGTATACCTCGGAGGCTTTTTCGTAATCGGATTTTTGTTTGGATTCAGCAAGCGCTTTGTTAACGACAAAAGTAAGCTCTTTGACTAGCTCTTTCGCTGCAAGCTCATGCTTGCGATAGCCACGGTAATCGTCTTCTAAACGACCTAAATTGGCAGGTACTGGGCTTAATGAAAACGCTTGCGTTGTTTCATTGAAGTTATCCACCTCTGACTTAAGTTCTTGAATTTCATCGATGGAATTGAGCGATAGGCGGCTTTCAAAGGTATTTTTCAACTCCGATAGTTTATCGACGTGTGAAATTAGCTGATTAAGATTCTTCTTAATAGAGGAGCGAATTCTAGTTCGCTCTTTGGACTGGATCTTTTTACGATCTTCTTCCGCTTTCTCTAATGCTTTTTGCTCTTTTATATTTTCAATTGTGACTTTTCTATTATCAGACTTTCTTCCGAAATATTTGTCTGCTGAGTCTTGTAATATATTTTCAACGATTTCCCTAAAAAGCTTGGCTGCACGGTTTTCTATAATCCCCTCACGACCAGCTTTATCTTTTAAATTGGGGTTGTTTTCTCTTGATATAGATACTCTGCCAAACATTCTCCGGCTTGACCAAAAATAACGGCCAGCATTTTTAGACCGACGTTCCTCTATCGAGAAATAATCACTATCAACACGGCCATAGGGCATTACCCGTAAGCCATCACGATATACTCTAAAGCCCGCGTATTTATCCGCCTGAGCCATAAATGAGGCGTGTTGTTGATCGGATAAGGAAGTACTGCCGATTAGCTGCTCAAAGGTTCCAGCCCTTAAGTCAAAAGCTCCAAATAGAGAATCTTTCCGAACTTTATAAGCTGTTCTAGGCTTCACAGTGTAGTTTTCAATCCATTCACCAAACACTTTTACTCGACCATGAAAGTAGCCCTCTTCATCCACATGACCTTCTAATATATGTTCAAGGTCTTCGAGATTTTTCAGGTCAAACTCTCTACCTTCACCGATTAAGTCAAATGGGAGACCTTTACGCCAACAGCGCACTAAACAACCAAAGTCGTTTGCAATAGGCTCCGAGCCTTTGGAAAAAGGGTCGGTAAAATTTGATAAGGTCTGGAAAAAACGTTCTCTAGTTAACTTTTCAGATTCATCCGCTTCTAAAAGAGGAATGGTCGAAAGCTGTACTTCAAGGTCATACATAATCTCTGCGATCAGCATCGCTGTGCCGTGCTCGGATTCACCGTTGAAAACAGACCATTTATTTAGCTGTTCCTCTGAAAAGACTTCTTTGATAAGCGTGTGCTCTATTAGCTTTTTCGTTAGCTCATCTTTTCCATCTTTTTCTTCTTGCTCAGAAAAGGCTTTCCAAGCCTCTGCTAACCGCTGGTTACGTGCTGGATCATCCGCATCCCCCCAGATATTACCCATCATCTGATCAAATAATGCAGGCAGTTCTTCTATAAGGTCAGAAGCCTTAGAAAAACCAGTAATTGGAATACGAATATCGTGAAGGTAAAGAAAGGGGTTTTCAAACAATCGCCAGTCAATCAAAGCGGCAACGAAGTCTTCATTTTTACGCTTCGAAACGAGTAACAGAAGAGGGCCTAATGCCGCTGATGAAAGGCGGCCAATGCCTTTTTGTCCTTGTTTAGGTCTAGGAGATAATCCATTACGATCTTTTTCAGGAATTTCAAACCCATTAGTTTTGGATTCTGTGCCAACGGTTAGCCATTTACTTTCGAACTCTTGGCGGTTCATACCGTGGCCGTCGTCAAAAATAGCAGCCACTTTGACATCACCATCAAATAAATGCAGCTCAACATGTTGAGCATAAGCATCATAGGCATTTTTCCAAAGTTCAGATATAGCGGTCGGACAGTCTGCTATCTGCTCTCGGCCTAGGTGATCTATGGTTCTTGCTCGTGTTTGAAAAGTAACTGGGGCAGTCATTGTGCATCTTCCTGAATATTGTCCTTTAAAAATACCGCTATCTTACAATCAAAGAAAGTGGCCTTTTTTATGAAGCTGATAATAACTTAGATATTTCAGATATAAGGGCCTCACCTAGTTTTATAGGTACTGCGTTCCCTATCTGTTTCGCCATCGCCATTGACCCACCAGTAAACATGTAATCATCTGGGAAGGTTTGTAAACGTGCGGCATGACGTAAGGTTATACCATGTGGTAACCAAGGATGTACAAAACGCCCCTTTGAAGGGTTATTGCATCCTGTTGTAATCGTGTTTGAAGGTTGATGCGGAAAGATGCGGCCATATACATCTTTGTGGCCTTTATAATCGCCTTTATGGCAGTTTAAAACTCGTCCAGACTCGTCTCTACTACCCAGTAATGGCGTATTTTCAAAAACTTGAGTCAGTGCTTCTGAGTGCACCATGTTTAAATTACATGGGTCTTCTGGCTTTAGCTCTTTACCCCACTTTAAAGATGCCATTCTCTTAGCTGACTCATCTTCAGTATAGCCAAACTTCTCCTCTAACCGGCGTTTGAATTCATTTAACGTCGAAGGCTTTGGCTCTTCAAAAATAGATGAAGCGGTTAACCATTGGCAGTCACCAGATTTGTAGTGTGTTGCTTTCGGCGGCCATTCGATATCGTCCCGTATCACGTCATTGCGTAAAGCAAAGATGAAAGCGCGCCTACGGTTTTGCGGAACACCATAGTCTTTAGCATTTAAGATCAATGGCGCACCAGTAATCACTCGATAGCCATGATCTTTGGCAAGCTGGAGAAAATCGTTAAGATATTTTTCATGGCGTGGCCACAATAAACCTGGGACATTCTCAACTAAGAACGCTTTGGGCTTTAGGTGCTCAACGAAGTCGAAGTAACGTATAAGTAAGGCATTTCTTGGGTCGTCTTTCCCAGAATCTTTAAAACGGTGAGATGAAAAGCCTTGGCATGGCGGGCCACCAAGCAGAATATCCAAATGACCTTTTTTAATACCTTGATCACGTATAAGCGAGTCGATATCAAATTTAGTAATGTCTTGAGCAAACACTTGAGTAGGAGCACCTAGCCGTTCAACTAGATTCTTTTGATAGGTTTCAGCTGCACTTTGGTCAAACTCAATAGCAGCAAGCACATTAACACCGACGTTATGCGCAGCAAGTGAAAAACCACCTGCCCCTGAAAATAAATCTATTGCCGTCAGTTTCTGTGCCATCGTAAATTCGCGAGTTCAAAAATGACGTAATTATACGTAAGGCAAGCTTATTGTCATAGCACAATACAACAAACACGTTGCACGTATACAAAACTCTCTTTGTTATATATTAGTTAGCAAATATGTATAGAAGAGCCGATTTTTTATACATATCTATTGCTGCATCTCACTCACAAACCGAATCATCGCACTTGGCTCTTCCGTTTGAAAAAGGTCTTTAAAATCATGATCCGTATAGATTTCTGAGGAAGCGTCACATCCTTCATTAATCGCTTTACACACCGTGTAACGAGGACTATCAGGGTCTTCTCGTTGGGCTTTTTCTTTGTAATCCACCCATAGCTGGTAGTACTGATCGTCCACTCGAAAATAGAATGAGGCACAAGTGTCATTCTCATAGCGGCAATCTTTTAACGTAACAGGGAGATCGCTTGACTTAAAACCCAACTCAAATCGGCTCATCATTTATCCTTAAAATCATATTAACGGTATATAAAACGGCTTCCCAAGTTAAAGTAATGCAATAGATCCCAAGACTCACTCTGCATCGTGAGAACTCACGTCGTTGCTATCTTGTGTCGTATGTCGATGTCATCGACACATCAAGTTGTCATGTCGAAATTCTTTTACTTTTTCGACATGATAAGGAGCAAATCCTTATGACATGTCTATTTTTTCGTGTTTTTTAAACATATCTAAAATCACCCCAACAAGCCTTTATTGTCTTGCCAGCAGGCATCCAGTTGTTTCTCGATCAAACGCACGGTATCGGGTTTCACGCCTAACGATAAAGCGACGTCACGAAAGCCAGAAAGAGATTCTACGACTTCTTCTATCGCGTGTTGGGCTTGTTTCCAGTTCGCAAAGCTGGCGGTCGTGGCGAGTTTTTGAATGGCTTTTAATGGTGGTTTTTTGCCGTAACCCGCAAATGACGTGGCTTGTTCGCCAAATGGATGAGGGCTAAAAGTAACATCGTAAAAAGGGGCTGGTTGCCAAGTGCCCTTATCGTCTTGTAAGAAGGCCCAGTTTTTACTGTGGTCGTCCTGATTACAGGCAAATAGGTTAAACATGGCACGACGAAATTGCATTTGACCGACCATAGGCGATTTACAAAGGTGTCGACTGAGTTTAATCAAGTCTTCGTAATCTAAACTTGGCGTCCGAAAGTCAGAATCTAATAAGCCGCATACACTGTGCATGTGTAATCGACCTAGCGAACCTTGTCTGTTTAACACTCGATCAAAGCGTTTTAAAGCCAGCCAATGGCTAGCGCCAGATTTCGCAGGCGCCTCTATTAGCTTCCACTCTTGAGGTTGAAGTCCTGCTTTTGCTGCCAATGATAGGTAAGCCGCTTCACATCCCCCTTCTTCATGACCGAGCGCTAGATTTTTTGAGGTAAACTTTACTAACCAAGCTTCATCATTTTTTTGAGCTTGAGTCCGCCAACAAGTTGGTTGATCTGGACCAAGATACACTTGGGCTTTTGGCCTTGCTCCACCAGAGCTACCAGCAGCAACCAAAGCAGCCAATACCTCTTCGGTTTGTCCGTCAAACAGGCTTTGCGCTTCTAAACCAAGTATCTGAATATCTATATCGCTATCATCGTATTGCTTAAAGTCCGACTCAGGGCTAAAGGAAAGCGCACCCATCGCAGAATCTCCGACAAAAGTGAGCCTGTCCATTGCCGTAATTTGTGCAGGCAAAATATCATGCTGACGAAATATTCTGTCTTGTAATAGCAGCCCCCAGCCATCGGGTAAGCTGTCGCCAAACACACCATGAACACCGTGATGGGGCGTTTTTGGCGCCCGTTGTAAATCAGTATTAGCGTTTAGAGTAATAGGCGATACGTTACCAAATTGCTGAATATAATCCGCGTCGTACTGAAAAAAAACGCCTTGTTGGTTTTGCGCTAATCTTCCAACATTTACTCTATTTCCTGTTGATAGAGTGCGCTGAACCACTAGTTTTTGAATCGGTTTAAAAGCCATCTTTCAGCACCTCTTCTATGGACGTTGGCATGCTAGGTTGGTTGCTGGTGTTTTGAGTCAGGGCAAAGAGCCGCGATAGATCATCGAGGCTTTGCCAGAGTAGTAATAACTGGCGAAAGGAAATTTGTCCTGTCAGTTCGAACTTTTTAATGGTGGACGCGGGTACACCACTGCGCTCGGCCAACCCATCGCGAGACAGCTTTGCCTGCTTCCGCAGACGACGAAGATGAGCCGCAAACGCGTGCTGTACATCGTTATCATCCAGTAACAGAAAGTGATTCATAGAAATAAGCGTTCATCCAAATAGATACAATGGTATCTATTATAGGTTAATAATGAATTTTTTGGACATTATTGTATCTATTGAATAATTTATTATTATTTATATTTTCCATCCCGTCACCGAGAACGCATTTTTTAATGCTTCAAAAAGCCATTGATGTGCAGGCCCGCGTTTGGCGCCTTTTTTAAACACAAGATCCACGGGTGCTGACCACGGTTTGTGGTCAAACGCTACGTCAATCTTACAAATATCACCTTGTTCAACCAGCGGATGAACCAAAGATGCAGGTAAGTAGGCCCAGCCTATTTGCTGTTTCACCAGTTCCAAAACAGCGTAATTGCTAGAACACCACCATGCACTGGGTGTCATGCTAATCAGGGCTTGGGGTTCTTTTTTTAGCGATCCGCGCACGGCAATTTGTCGAAATGGTACAAGGTCTGATTCAGACAATACTCGCTGCGCCGCCAACGGAAAATCCACATGACATACGGCAATAAAATCCACACCACCCACGTAGCAAAAATCGACTTGTTTGTTCGCTTCCACTTCTGAAAACATCACGCCAATATCGACATTGCCATCGGCAACCGCATGGATGATGTCGGGGGAGGCCAGAGACACGAGGTCGAGCTGAACATAAGGAAAGGTAAGCGCGAATAGTTTGAGAGCCGCCGACACATTGGGCGCCAATAACGCATCGTCCACAGCTATGGTGAGCGCACTTTCTTCTTTGCGTAGGATGGATTCGGCGATTTTTTCAAACTCATGAGATTGCGCTAAAAGGGCTTTCGCGCTGCGCAGTAAGCGCTCTCCTTCTGGGGTTAATATCGGACTGCGTGACGATCGATCAAACAGCTCGACGCCCAAATCGACTTCTAGATTGCTTATCCCATGACTAACAGCAGACTGCACTTTTCCCAGCTTTCTTGCGCACGCTGAAAATGACCCTAGCTCTGCGGATAACACCAGCATTTTGATTTGTTCTAAACTTAACATATGAATAATATCGATGGTTATTAACTTTTAAACATCATAATTATTGATAGTATAAAAATCAAATTCGTTCACTCACTCTCCTATATTCATCGTAAGGAACCATAAAAATGAGCTGGTTATATTTGCTGCTTGCTGGCATTACAGAAATGGGTTGGCCTATTGGATTAAAGATGGCGCAATCTGGAGAATCGAAAATCACGGGCATTGCCATCGCGATTTTCTTTATGACTATAAGCGGTACGCTTCTTTGGTTGGCGCAAAAAGAGATTCCCATGGGGACCGCTTACGCTGTTTGGACTGGAATTGGGGCGTCGGGCACTTTTCTGATAGGAATTTGGCTGTATGGTGACCCTACGTCGTTAACGCGTTATCTTGGCGTATTGTTCATCATTCTCGGCGTGGTTGTATTGAAGTTTGCACACTAACGCCCCCATCGCTCTACCCGATATTGTCTTGGAGATTTCCCCAACGCTTTTTTAAAGAAGGTAATAAACGCGCTAACGGATTCATAACCAAGCTCTTCTGAGATGGTTTGCACTGGTGTATTAACCGCCAGTTTCTGCAACGCGAGAACAATGTGAAGCTGACTGCGCCATTGTCCAAAAGTGAGTTGAACATGGCGTTTAATCATCCGTGCCAACGTTCGCTCGCTCATGGCAAAATCGTTAGCCCATTGCCCCAACGTGCGTTTTTCACTGGGTTTGGCGAGCAAGGCTAAAGCAAGACGATTAAGTATTGGCTCATCAGGAATAGGAAAATCAAACGCTTCGCGCTCTTGTTCAACCAATTGATCGAGCAAAACCGTGACCAGTCTGTCTGTCGCAGAGCCTGCTTCGTAGTCTGGTTCTTGGGTGGCCAATGACGTGGTCAGCTCCCTTAATAACGACGAGACCGTTAAGGTGCAGGCTTTATCCGGCATAGAAAGATCGGTTGAATCCACAAATAGCATACAAACATCCGCACAGGATGAAATCTGATTTCGATGCATTACCATGCTAGGAATCCAAACAGCGCAACGTGGCGGAACCAACCACATTTTATCATCAATAAAGCTGGTCACAACACCCGTCAATGGCATGACCAACTGGCCTTTTTGATGTTGGTGCCACGGCGTTTCTTCGATATGCGGAGCCGCTTTTGAGCGTAATACCAACACTCGTTGGGGATACTCATCTGCAAAACTTAGATCCGTTACAAGACGCGATGAATCATTGTCTGTATTTAGCAATTTTTTGTCCAAATAGCTCAATTAAGTTAAGAGACTAACACCTATAATACGCACCCAACAACCACACTTTACGGGTTGTATTTACCCAATACCTTGATGGAACAGAGATGAAACGTTTACAGCGCTTAGCGCAACACGATGCTGCGTATTTATTGTTATTTATTTTTTTAGTGGCTTTAAATTTGCGCGGGCCGGTGACAGGGCTCCCGCCATTATTGGATCGAATTAGCCAAGATTTGCAGCTAAGCAGTACCCAATTGGGGCTGATGACCAGCTTGCCATTACTGGCATTCGCCCTGTTCGCACCTGTTACCTCTTGGCTCACACGGTATTTTCAAATTGAACGCCTTCTGGCCTCGGGCGTCGGCCTAATTGCCATTGGTATGATCATTCGATCTTTTGGCTCAATCAGCACCTTGTATTTAGGTGCCGTGTTTATTGGCGCCGGGATTGCCATTGGTAATGTGTTGCTGCCCAGTTTATTAAAGCGCGAGTTCCCGAATCACATTGTTCAGCTTACGGCGATTTACGTATTAATGATGAGTATCGGCGGTTTTTTGATGTCGAGCTTCGCCGTGCCATTAAGCCTGTTTGCAGAGCAAAACCCCATCGCGTTGCCGATGACGTCATCGAACATGAGTGGTTGGTCATTTGCGCTAATCTGCCAAATGGCGCTGATCCTCTTACCTTTGATCGCGTGGTTTTGTTTTAAAATCACTCAACATCAAATGCCGCAAACAGGCACAGTCGAAACCACTCAAAAGCTTTGGCGCTCCATCACCGCTTGGCAAGTGACTGGGTTCCTCGCGTTCAATTCATTAATTAATTACATTGTGGTGGCTTGGGTGCCTTCTATTTTAATAAGCAATGGCTACGCTGATTCAATAGCAGGATTGTATCAGGGATATTTGCAACTCGCAGGAGCGTTGCCATCGTTGATTCTAGCGCCTTTTCTCAGTCGTTTAGGAAGCCATAGACGGCTCTGTTTATCTGCGACGAGCTTAACTTGCTTGAGTGTTTTTGGCTTTTTGTTTCTACCCAACTGGTCTGGTCTTTGGTCCGTTTGTTTCGGCTTTGGTAACAGTATGGGCTTTATTTTAGGATTATCTTTCGTTGGCTTAAGAACAAACAGTCCAAAGCAAGCGGCGGCGTTATCCGGTATGGCGCAGCTCATTGGCTATACACTTGCGGCCGTCGGACCGGTATTGATTGGTGCGCTTTATGATTGGCAGCGATCTTGGCAAGCGCCTTTGTATGTCATTCTTGTAATTTGTGTTATCTGGATAATGCTGGGGTGGATGGCCAGCCCTAAGCCAAAAAACTAACGTTCAAAAAGAACAGTTTTATTCGAACTTAAAGACAGCAATCCAATCGTTCGAGCCGCGAAAACGCCGCTAAGTAAACCATAAATTAACGACAATCCATTCATTATATCTGGACGTTCTAG
Source organism: Marinomonas maritima (assembly GCF_024435075.2). Classification (NCBI taxonomy): domain Bacteria; kingdom Pseudomonadati; phylum Pseudomonadota; class Gammaproteobacteria; order Oceanospirillales; family Oceanospirillaceae; genus Marinomonas; species Marinomonas maritima. The sequence goes on from NZ_JAMZEG020000004.1 coordinate 394,180, forward strand.
AAGTGGACTTTGCATCCCTTCTAGAACACCAACACAGTATTTTATTATAAAAATACCTAAAATCAGTAGCATTGGCATCCAGCTGCCACTAAAAAAATAACGTTTTGTTTGGGCATCATAACGTACGGTTCGTAAAGGAAAGATGAGAACACCCAATAACGTCGCGACAACAAAACCCACACACCAAAACAACAGCGTTTCTTCGGTATCACCAGAGCTGAACAGTGCACCGTATAAAGAAAGTACTATCATAATCAAGGGAAACGTAAACGCTCTATTTTTAGAGACGTGACGATCACGGCTCTGCATCCAACCAAGATAAATCAATACCAATAACAAAAGCCACACCCACATAGGAGTGTTGACTAGAATGGCCTTTATCATAAAAGCCTCCCTGCTAAACATTATTTAAGTGGTAAATAGATATCCGTAATTAATTCGTGCTCCGCCACATGTGGGAAGAAATTATGCCAATGAAAGAAACAAGGTGCGTCCCTTAACTCTTCGTTAGAGTTAGGCAACCATACGTCATATAAAGCGCAGACGACGTCGCCCATATTGTCGTGCGTACCATAGTGACGCACAACGGCGCAGCGGCCTCCCGCCAAGAACTTATTTACAATACCCTCTTGGTTATCTCCAATAGTCTGATGTACCTCACCTGCAATATCAAAACGAAAGTCTTCTGCAGGTACGCACTCAGGGTTATCATAAATAATACCAAAGGTTCGGCTTGTTCCAATAGGTGAAATCCCCGTACGTTGTCGCCACCCTCGAAAGGTTGCTGAAGACTCTAGCATTCGTTCAACAGGACCTCGGTGTTCAAAGGCCGCAACTTGAGTGCCAACAAAGTTCACCAACTTAACATCCAGATTGAGCGCCATGCGGTTCTCGACGACTCTATATTCTCGATGCCATTGTAACCAGTCAGGCTGTCGACGAAACGCCATTGGGGACTGTAGAAACACTTTTTTGAAGGCTCTGGAGAAGGACTCAGGATGATCAAATTGAGCGTCCATTGCGATGTCTATAATGCGTTTGTCGGTATAAAAGACAAGTTCATAGGATGCCCTTTTCAACCTCAGTTGTTGCACAAATTTGAAGACCCCCATCCCCATATAGTTAGAAAACTGTCGATGAAAATGATATTTAGAAAAGCCGGCAACATTGCATAATGCGTCAACCGTAAGTTCTTCATTCAAATGTTTATAAATATAATCGCATACAATGTGCATGCGCTTTTCATAATATTTCATTGCCACCACTGAATACCATTTTCATGATGCTTAGCCACCCAAATAAGTAGCCATAAAGTATCTCTCAAAAAATAACCAAAAACCTGACCAAAGTTGCTGCACTGAAAACCTTAGAAGATATAAATGCGACCACAGACCTAAAAGACGAATTAGGTTGCGCCGTCTTCAAGGCTCTGCTTTAAAGGAATGGTGAAGATGAATTTAGTTCCAACCCCAACTTCAGAAGTGACCTCAATGTGTCCTTTCATCAGTTGATAGACCCATTGGTTCACTAGGTGCAACCCTAAACCGGTGTGGTTATTTTGACGGCCAGTGGTGATGAATGGTTCAAAAACACTGCCTAAAACATCTGGCGATATTCCATTGCCACTGTCTTCAAAAGAGAATATTAAATTCTCCTTTTCTTTTGAGGCCGTAATCGTTATCTGGCCTTTTGCTGACCGCTGAAAAGCATATTCAAAGGCATTATCAAAGAGGTTTTGAATAATCTGAGACATCGCGCCAGGATACCCTATCATTTCAATGTCATCTGGACATTCGATTACAAGGCTAATCCCTACACGGTTTTTAAAGGTGGATTTATAGGTTAATACAATATCGTTTAACACATTATGAAAAAAGAAAAGTTGTGCATCTTGCGCCGTTCTATCCGAAACAATTCGTTTAAAACTAGAAACAATATCGAGCGCTCGAGTGAGGTTCTTGTCTGCGATAAGAAGAGAGTCATTCATTTTATCTAGACCATCAGAAGGTGATCGGCCGATTTCTTTGTCTAGCCAGACCTTACAAGATGACATCGCCATTCTGACGCCTCCAAGCGGCGTATGCATTTCATGGGCTAAACCTGCGACCATCATACCCAAGGAAGACAGCTTACTGGTCTCTACTAGCTCATCCTGTAGATCTACCAACCGTTTATTTGTTAGATTAAGCTTTCGATTAGCATGTTCCGCTTGAGCCTTTTCTTCTTGGAGCAATGTTAATAATCGATAGGTCTCAAATTGTGCGGTAATTTGTCGCCAAACAAGCCAAGCAATAGCGATAAAGCAAAACACTGCAATCCCAATAATAGCGAGGAGTAATTTCCCCTGCCATATGGAAAACGCCTCAGAATAAGAACGAGCAACAAAATACAAAGAAGAAACCTGTTCGCTTTGAGTACCTATTACATCATCAATGTTCTGTTTAAGGAAGCTCCATAAGCGGCCATTATTGAAAACCCTTTCTAATCCATCGGTCGCATTCATTGATTGCCAAATAATAGGCAAGTGCGTTTTTATATTAAGCCGAGAGTCATTAGAGTGAAGTAACGCCCCCCATTCAAGGCTGCTGTCTGCTGCTAATACCCACTGACCCTTTGCATCCACTATTTCTAAAGACACCTCTTCAGTACTAAATGTGCGAATCAGTTCAAACAACTTACTCAAGTCGTAATTAACCACCAAAAAACCTGACTGATCACCGGTAATTTTTACGACACCACGCACCGTTGGCTGAAAAGGACGAACTATTTCTTTATTCTCTATATTCAAATCCAGAGATGAGACATAAACATCATTTTCTGTAGCACGGGGGGCATTTTTTATATAGTTTCGATCGGATTTATCTTGTAACTGAGAGTCGTCAACACGAGTAATTACGCCCGCTTGAGAGTTGATTCTAACTCGCTCTAGACCATTTGGCATAATCCAACGTACTTGTGAAATCAAACTAGACGTTCGAGCAAATTGGCTAAACTCATCGACAACCAGCTCCTCCCAATCAGCCGAAAAAGCGGTTTGGTTTTTCGATGTCAATCGCGCATTAACGCTGTTTCTCAACAACAAGGTAACACGCTTGATGTGTCCCATTTCACGACTAAAAACAGTCGCGCTACGGGACAGAACTTCCGATTCATTCCACGCCAACTGACTGATTTTATTGTCTAAAAAGAACCGATAACCTCCCCAGCTAAGCAACAATATAAAAATCATAATGCCGGATAAACACACCAGCAATAATGGTGTCTTCCGTGAAAAAAATTTACCAAAAATCATAAGGTTACAGACCTGATTGAATCCAATTTATCGTATCGTCTAATGACATCGGCTTGGCAAATAAATAGCCTTGCCCATCGCCACAGCCCAAAGCAAGAAGGTGCTCTTTTTGCTGCTCTGTCTCGATACCTTCAGCAATAACGTTCAGCCCTAGAGAATTTCCCAGCTCTATAATCATCTTCAAAATTTTCCAGTCTTTCTCAGACTCCTCCATTCTCCACACAAAACTATGGTCTATCTTAATGGTAGAAACAGGTAAGGTAGATAAGTAGGCCAAGGCAGAATAACCCGTGCCAAAGTCATCAATATTGACCCGTACGCCTAACGTTTTTAAAACAGATAAGTGTTTGTTAATGGAACTTTTCTCTTTAATGAATTGAGACTCGGTAATTTCCAGCTCTATCATCTCATTGGGAACACCTTCTTCTTTAAGCAGCGCTTTAAAGTGATCGAAGTAATTAGGACGGATGATTTCATTACCAGCGACATTGACAGAAATAGGCACATGAATCCCCATGCCTTTAAGCGTATTAATGGCTTTACAAGACTGCTGTAACATTTGTTGATCCAATTTATCAATAAGGCCACTGTTTTCGGCCAACACAATAAATTGATCTGGTGGGATAGAACTGCCGTTTTTATGTGTCCATCGAGCCAGCGCTTCAAACCCAATCAGTGTGTTGTCTTCTAAGCTTACTTTAGGCTGGAAATAAGCAACGATATCGTTATTTAAGATCGCTTCGCGCAAATCTTTTAATAATTCATAACGGCCAAACATGGCGGAGGCGAGTGCTTCAGAAAAGGCCAAATAAGAAACGCCTTCATATTTGGCTCTTTCTAACGTACTTTTTCCGACACTGACTAATTGCTCGGCTTTATAAGAAGGAAAGTCTGAAAACTTCACCAAACTAATGGTCAAGTCGAGAGAGTACGTGGAGCTATCTACTTCAATGCTGGTATGAATAATAGATTCTAGTGATGATTCGCAGTAATCTTTATCGTCATACACAATCACGACTAAAGTGTCCCGCTCTAGTAACGCAATATCAACCGATTTGTCGAAAAAATGACTCAAGTGGTCATACAAAGACACAGTAAGCTGGTCGCAATACTTAGACCCTAAAACCGATTCGATATACGCCAAATCTTCGACATATAACATTAATAAGGTGGCTTTTTCTCGCTCCCAAGAGAACATGTCACGAATTTCTCGTATCAACCAGTTTTTATTGTGAATGCCTAAAGTGGGATCAATATAAGCCAACTCGGTTAATTTACTGTGTAGTGCGACATTACGAAAACCAGCACTAATATTTTCACAAAAAACTTGAAGTAAGTTAATTTCATTTGTGGCGAGGCTACGGTCCAGCTTCACCACGATCATATACTCACGACCGTCTAATTCTTTGTTCGAAAAATACAACACAGAGAAGCCATCAAGAAAAACATGACTCTTCTTTGTATTCGCTTGCTCAATCGCTTCTTTTAAAACGACTTCTTGAATGACGGATAAAACATATCGATGTATATGAGGTGTAAACTCACCACTGGCCGCAACAATTAATGCTTTATCTAGCAACTCTTCTTCAGGGTGAAAAAAGCACACAATGCCGCCTTGATTCATTTTCAAGAGCAGGCTAATTTCATCCAAAATAGAATGCGTGTATTCTAAAATATCACTCTTTGAGGCAATGCGTTGACTCGCTGCAAGCAACAACTGCATACCGTGACGAGCTTCTTTCATGTCTGAAAGGTGCTCCCACGTGCGTAGATTACTCAACACTATCGTTTGCAAATGCGCCTGAGTAAGATCCGATTTACACCAATAATCGTCAATATCATATTGTCCGATTAGGTCATCCACTGGCGCCATACCTGGTTGCCCTGTCAACAAAACAATCCGTACCAAATCATTTCCAATAACATCACGAATAGTACGAATTAAGCGCAAGCCAGCTTTATCCGTTTCCATCACGACATCCAGGAAGATTACCGAGATATCTGGGTTCGCCGCAATCACGGTCGCTGCCTCGCTGGCGGACGATGCAACAAGAAACTCTACCTGTTTACCATCATAATTAAGCGCACTTAAACCGTTCATTAACGCCGCTTGATAATCAGGATCATCCTCTACCGATAAGACTTTACAGTATTTCTTGGAATTAAACCTTGATTGGTATTGCGTTGTATCAGAGGGTAAATCCATTGTATTTCCCATCCTTGTCTTTCGTGGTTTTATCTATTAAATAGTTATTGAAGCTTAGCGCTTTATATAAAAACTGCCTCATAGGACAATAAAAAAATTGTAACAAAATATAATTAATGCCTACGTTATAACTCTTTGACAATTTAGCTCGTAAATTTGTTCGTGTTCACATCAACTTCTTATATCAAGAAACGCTAATGTTTATCATTTTTCCGAGAATTTTCACGACACTAGACACCAATATTCAGATGCTTTGTTTGTGATATAGTACAACGTTGAAAAAGACACTGGCAGGCGGATTAAAAGAACCTCATGGACAAACATAAAGGCAATTTATTCATTTTATCAGCCCCTTCTGGAGCAGGTAAATCGACCTTGTACAAGGCACTACTAAGCCAAGATAACAAGGTGCGTATTTCGATTTCTCATACAACCCGTGCGCCAAGAACCGGCGAAGAACATGGTCGAGAATACTATTTTATCGACGATGAATCCTTCCTAGACATGATTGCGGAAGACGCCTTTTTCGAGCACGCTCAGGTCTTTGATAATTATTACGGCACGTCGAAAGAATCTATTTTTGGCATGTTGGAACAAGGCTTAGATGTCATTTTAGAAATAGACTGGCAAGGCGCACGCCAAATCCGTCAGTTGTACCCTGAGGCCATCGGTATATTCATTTTACCGCCATCATTACTCGCCTTAGAAGAACGACTCAGAAGCAGAGCAACCGACACAGACGATGTCATTCAGCGCCGCATGGCGAAAGCCGTAAATGAAATGTCTCACTATCACGAATACGACTTTGTCATCGTAAATGATGATTTTGATGCTGCACTTTCTCAAATGGCGGCCATATTTATGGCAATGAGAGCAAAAACACCCGTTATGCAAGAAAAAAGAGGCAATCTTATAAATGATCTCTTGTCATTATGAGAAGCCGTTAAGTAGAATTACCCTTGGATAAATAGATAACCGAATACAGAGGTCAAAATGGCTCGAGTTACCGTAGAAGATTGTTTAGAAAACGTTGATAACCGCTTCGAATTAGTGATGGTGTCATCAAAACGCGCACGCCAACTAGCAACTGGTGGTGAAGAAGCGAAAGTACCTGCTGAAGGGGACAAAGTAACTGTTATTGCACTACGTGAAATAGCAGCAAACTTGATCAACGCAGGCAATGTTGATCTGCAAAAACGCCCAATTCACGAGTTTTAATCTCAATGGTGTCGCTCATAGCACAACTGTCGCACTTCCTTTTTACCTTTGTGAGGTGAGCGATGTATACCGTTGAAGATTTAGCACTGACCTTGAGTCAATATTTACCTTACGACCAAGTCGCTAAGGTAAAACGCGCCTATTATTATGCCGAGCAAGCCCATGATGGGCAGCGGCGTAAAAGTGGCGAGCCCTATGTCACCCATCCTCTCGCTGTCGCTGAAATTTTGTCTGAACTTCGGATGGATTGTGATGGATTGACGGCGGCACTTTTGCACGACGTAATTGAAGACACTGGCATCAGCCGCGAAGCACTCACCGAACAGTTTGGGGAAGGTGTCGCAAGTCTTGTTGATGGCGTCAGTAAGCTGACGCATCTTGAATTCAATAGCCAAATCGAAAAGCAAGCCCACAATTTCCAAAAAATGGCCATGGCCATGGCCGATGACATTCGTGTCATCTTGGTAAAACTGGCAGATCGATTGCACAACATGCGCACATTAGATGCCATGCCAGCCCATAAAAAGCGCCGTATTGCCCGCGAAACTTTAGACATTTATGCGCCCATCGCAAATCGTCTGGGCATGTACAAGGTTCGAGTTGATTTAGAGTCTCTCGCGTTTCAAGCTTATTACCCAATGCGTGCTCGAATGCTACAACGGGCTATCCATAAAAAATATGGCCAGCAGCGCATTAAAGACACCCAAAAACTGGAAGACACGATTCGATCTGAACTGGCCGCCGACTATATCGAAGCCAGTATCAGTGTTCGAGAAAAACACATTTACAGTATTTATCAGAAGATGGACAAAAAACGTCGATCTTTGGATGAAATCATGGACGTTATGGGTGTGCGTATTGTCACCGATCGCCATGACAGCTGCTACCGAATTCTTGGCGTTATCCACGCGCTCTTCAAACCGATCGAAGGCCGCTTCAAAGACTACATTGCTGTCCCAAAATCTAATGGCTACCAGTCGCTTCATACTACCGTATTAGGCACCAACGGCATTCCAATGGAAGTTCAAATCCGAACAGAAGAAATGGATTTGGTGGCCAACAATGGCATTGCGGCTCATTGGGCTTACAAGGTTGGCGGCTCTTCCAGCATGCCAAGCAACCATGACCGAGCGACCAAGTGGGTCAAAAGCTTATTAGAAATTCAGCAAAAAGCACGCAACCCTATCGAGTTTGTCGATAACGTAAAAAGCGACTTATTCCCTGATGAAGTGTATGTATTCACTCCCAATGGCCAAATAATTGAATTACCGTCAGGTGCGACACCCGTCGATTTTGCTTATGGCGTTCACACTGAAATCGGCAACACTTGTATCTCTTGTCGTATAAACCGCCGCCTTGCACCACTAAGCACTCAATTAGAAAGCGGCCAAACGGTAGAAATCATTACTGCCAAAAACGCTCAGCCGAATGTCGCTTGGCTTAGCTTCGCGATTACGGGTAAAGCGCGCACCAATATTCGTCATTATTTGAAAGACAAACAACGCGAAAATGCGATCTCTATCGGTCACCGTCTGTTAACTCGTTCTCTCAATGCATTTAAGTCCAATGTTGAAGAATTGACCACCGAGCAAATCGCACAAGTATTAGAAAACCATCAAATCGTCACAATGGATGACCTGTTGGAATCGATTGGTAAAGGTCGTCATGTCGGTTATCTGGTGGCTCGTGAACTGTTCCCTAACATTGATGAAGACACCCTTATCACACCAAAATCTTTCAAAGTAAATGGCTCTGAGGGCATGCTGATTTCCTATGCGAAATGCTGTGCCCCTATACCTGGCGATCCGATTGTTGGCTATGTTCAGGTGGATAAAGGCATCGTCATTCATCACCTTAATTGCCCAAATGTTCAAGACCATCTATCCAACCCTGAACGATTTATTCATATGGCATGGGGTAAAGACATCGAAGAAGAGCTACACATTAGCCTCATCGTCACTTACATCAACGAGCGCGGCGCCGTAGCAAAAATAGCCAGCTCTATTAGTGACACAGACTTCCAAGTATCAAACCTCGATATTATTGAACGAGGCCGAGTCAGCCGCTTACGATTAAGCATCACCATTTCCAGTCGCATTGGTTTGGCCGATGTCATGCGTCGTATAAAAGCGGTACGATGTGTGGAAAAAGTATCACGCGAAACCATCGTGGGGCGCTAACTCGCGTTTATTTACCCTTTTATTTATCACCTTCCCGAAAAGGATGCTCATTATGTCAAAACAAGTAATTCATACAGAAAACGCACCAGCTGCTATTGGCCCATATTCACAAGCCGTTCGCGCTGGTAATACAGTTTACTTATCCGGCCAAATTCCTTTGGTTCCTGAAACAATGGAAGTCATCAGTGAAGACATCGTTGAGCAAACGACACAGGTCTTTAAAAACCTACAAGCAGTCTGCGAAGCCGCTGGTGGTTCATTAGAAAACGTTGTGAAATTCAATATTTTCATGACTGACTTGGGTAACTTCGCCACCGTAAACGAAGTCATGACTCAATTCGTAAAACAGCCTTACCCTGCTCGTGCTGCAATGGGTGTTCGTGCATTGCCAAAAGGCGTTCAGGTAGAAATTGAAGGCATAATGGTGTTAGAAGACTAAACGCTTCAAAATCACATGAAGAAATAAAGCAATAAAACAAAAAAGAGGCCTCGGCCTCTTTTTTTATGCTGTGCATCTTGTACTTAAAACATATTGTGCTTAAAAAAGAGAAAGAAGCGCTTTTATGGCTTAAATTCAGCCAATAAAGCCTGATAGCCGACGACATAACTTGGATAACGCAATGTCCAGCCTTGCGAAAGCAGGTATTGACCTTGAATGCGTTTCCCTGATGTTGGCGTAAATTGGCAACTGTCGCTCACTGCGACTTTTGCACCAAGACAAGTAGCCAGCCAGAGTTTAACTTCCCACATGGAAACCGGTGTCTGGTCGGTCACAATCACCTGTTGAGGCAATGATTTGTCCGCCAGCGCCGTGTTCGCTAGTGCCACGTTTGCCAGTAACACGAGAGCCGATACAACGTCGTCTCGATGCACTCGATTGGTCCAGCTGTTCGCTTGCCAATCTTCCCCACTCAGTACTTTCTCTAACAATCTAAACCGTCCGGCACCATAAATGCCAGAGCAACGTATCGCCACGCTGGGTAAGGCAGCCGCCAGAGCCTGCTCCGTTTCAAGTAAAATATTAGCGGTTGCCGACTTAGGTTGCGCTGGTGTGGTTTCATCGATCCATTCACCTTGGCTTTGTCCGTACACACTGGTGCTGGAAACGAAAAAGACCATAGGCGGCTTGGACATGTCTTTGTATCGACGAATCAACACCTGCGCCGTATCAAAGTAAGCTGCACGATAAGCCGCTTCATGACGACCGTTGGGCGTCATAATCAAAAAAATGAGATCCACATCTGGCAACGTGTCATCGCTCATTCCAACAAGGTCGCCAGTGAGGCCTTTAACACCATAGGGAAAGTCGCTTTTTGTTCGACGAATACCGGTGACCGTATGGCCTTGTGCCACCATGTTCGTTGCCAAACCGGAGCCTAAATCACCACAACCTGCTATCAGTATCTTTGCCATTTATCTTCTCCAAATCCTTACGATGAGCTAACGTGACCTGTCTAGCTTTGATAAAGCCGCCTTAAAAAAGAAATTCTCAGCAATCAAAAGGAACAAGTATACTTTATCAAATTATGTATTATCATAGTTATTAACAATGAATCAGCCTAGGTAAATGGTGCGATATGACATTAACGGAATTGAAATACATTGTAATGCTGGCAGATGAAAAACATTTTGGCCGCGCTGCAGATCGCTGCTATGTTTCACAGCCAACCTTAAGTGTCGCGGTTAAAAAGCTAGAAGAAGAGCTCGGCACAGCGATTTTTGAACGCAGTAAAAGCTCTGTCTATATCACACCGCTGGGTGAGCAAATTATTACGCAAGCCAAGCGTGTTTTAGATCAAGCAAGCGTGATAAAAGAGCTAGCAAACTCCGGTAAAAACCAATTAAAAGGCCCCCTCAAAGTTGGGGCTATTTTCACTATTGCACCGTATTTGTTTCCCTTTATGATTCCATCTTTAAATAAAATGGCCCCCGGGATGCCATTGATCATTGAAGAAGATCTCACCGAAAACTTACGACCTAAACTCCGTAACGGCGAACTAGACGCGATTATTGTGGCACTGCCTTTTCGGGAAACCGATGTGGTGACGCAACCAATTTACGAAGAAGAGTTTGTGGTGCTGATGCCAAAAAATCACCCATGGACCAAGCTTGAAAGCATACAAACGGACCAGCTTTCTACCGACAATCTATTACTGCTTGGCAAAGGTCACTGCTTTAGTGAACAAGTATTAGAAGCGTGTCCTTTGGTCACAGAAAGTGCATTTGGGGACGGCCGTACCATCGTTAATGGCAGCTCATTAGAAACCATTCGCTACATGGTAGCTTCTGGCTTAGGTGTGACCGTTTTACCAAAATCCGCCGTAACCCATATCAATCATGATTTGTTAGAAGTACGCCCCTTTACGGCTCCTGCACCAAAACGTACGGTGGCATTAGCTTGGCGAGTCAGTTTTCCACGGCCTAAAGCCATTGAAGCCGTTAGCCAATCGATTCGTGATGCGTGTAAACATCTAAATCTATAGAGACCAGTATGATCGACGGATTAGATACTCAAGATGTTCGTGACCTAAAAGGCGTTGGAGATGCGATGGCCGAAAAGCTGGCTAAGCTCCACCTGAACACAGTACAAGACTTGCTGTTTCATTTGCCTATTCGCTATCAAGACAGAACGCGAGTTGTGCCAATAGGCCAACTTCACTTTGGTGACGAAGCTGTCATTGAAGGGCAAGTCACCGGCAGCGAAATAAAGATGGGGAAGCGCCGGAGTCTACTGTGTCGAATCAAAGATCATACCGGCACATTATGTTTGCGGTTTTTCCATTTCTCTGCCGCACAAAAAAAACAATTAGAGTCCGGTAAGCGTGTGCGTTGTTTTGGTGAAATTCGTCGAGGCAGCTCAGGGTTTGAAATTTATCACCCTGAGTACAAGGTCATTGGTGACAAAGAAACACAAGAAGAGTCGGCGCAGCTTACGCCAATTTATCCGCTTACCGAAGGACTGACACAAACTAAAATCCGTCAACTTTGTGAGCAAGCACTAGAACGCTTAACACCTTATAACCTACAAGAGTGGCTGCCTGACGAAATACGTGAGCAGTTCAACTTACCACCGCTTTGTAATGCCATTCAGTTTCTACATCATCCATCACGAGACGCCGATTTAGAACTGCTGAGATCAGGAAGCCACCCCGCACAATATCGCCTATCGTTTGAAGAGCTCATGGCGCATCAGCTGTCCCTCATCGGTAAGCGAGTGAAGGCAAAGCAAGATGTGGCGATCCAAGTACAGAGCGCCGGTGAATTAAGTCATCGATTCTTGCAGCAATTGCCTTTTTCGCCAACTAACGCCCAGCAGCGTGTCTTTCAAGAAATTCTCAATGACCTGAATACTGGCCACCCGATGCTGCGTTTGGTGCAAGGTGACGTAGGATCAGGGAAAACCTTGGTAGCCGCGTTAGCTGCGGCCTCTGTGGTACAGGCTGGCTATCAAGTTGCCATTATGGCGCCAACGGAAATTCTTGCCGAGCAACACTATATTAATTTCACTCAATGGTTTGAGCCTCTTGGCCTTAAAGTCGCATGGATGACGGGCAAGCTTAAAGGTAAGGTTCGAGAAAAAGAGCGCGCTGATATTGCTTCTGGCGCAGCTCAAATTGTGGTTGGGACTCATGCTTTGTTTCAAGACTCAGTCGATTTTGATCGCTTAGCGCTGGCCATCATCGATGAGCAGCACCGCTTCGGGGTTCACCAGCGTATGGCTTTACGCGAAAAAGGCATGAAGCATGGTTTTCAACCACATCAGTTGATCATGACGGCGACGCCTATTCCTCGTACTTTGGCCATGTCCGCTTATGCCGATTTAGATTGCTCAATCATTGATGAATTACCTCCAGGTCGAACCCCCGTCAATACCATTGTCGTATCGGATCATCGCCGACAAGAGGTCATTGATCGGGTGAAAAGCGGCTGCGAAGAAGGCAAACAAGCCTATTGGGTTTGTACACTGATTGAAGAGTCTGAAGCGCTGCAATGCCAAGCAGCAGAAGACACTGCTATCTTATTACAAGAACAGCTTGGTAATTTAACCATTGGCTTGGTGCACGGTCGTCTCAAGGCACAAGAAAAAGCCGACATCATGGCAAAGTTTAAGGCCGGTGACATTCAGCTTTTAGTGGCCACAACCGTGATCGAAGTGGGTGTGGATGTGCCAAATTCCAGTTTAATGGTAATTGAAAACCCTGAGAGATTAGGGCTTGCACAGCTTCATCAGCTGCGTGGGCGTGTTGGTCGAGGACAGGCGGCAAGTCACTGTGTACTGCTTTATAAAGCGCCTTTAGGACAACAAGGTAAAGAACGCCTTTCTACCATGAGAGAAACCAGCGATGGTTTTAAAATCGCAGAAAAAGACCTTGAGTTACGTGGGCCTGGTGAATTACTTGGCACAAGACAAACAGGACTTTGGGAATTTAAAGTAGCGGATTTGCAACGCGATAAAAACTTACTGGATGACGTTCAAAAAGCCGCCGCACTTCTGTATAACCGTTATCCAGACCGTATTTCACCACTTCTATCTAGATGGTTACCTAACCACGATCAATACTTAAATGTCTAAACACCTCAATGATGACATATTCATCTAACGAAACATTGTATTTACTTGCAGATGAGTGAAATTTGATCAAGAATTCACTTAGCTTAAAAGAATCCATATTTTCTCTTACTTAATTGATTCGCTAGAAGGAACTAACATGACTATTTTAAATCAGGCACCTCAAGATACGAGCCTAACCCTGAAGGACTGTGGCTATAGGATCGAAAATGATCGTGTCATTATTTCTATTCAGCGTATTGGTAACGAGAGAACGGAAGGCAATCTAAGTGGTACTTTACGCCTTCAATTATGCGCATTTCTTCAGGATGTGGACAACCGTTCAGAACCGCTCGTATTAGCGTCTACCACTATTGGTGAAATAAAAGGGCAACACTTTCTTACCGATTGTCACTATGACCTATTTTTTCAACTGCCAACTACCGGCACTTGGCAGTTAGCACTGCAACTCAGCGAATGGGACGGAGCAGATTACACGCTGTGCAATTCTGCCTATTTCGATACGCTTTATCAGGTACAAGCCATTCCGGCTAATTTTGAATCGACCACGAATGTTGATGATAAAGTAGAAGAAAGCGTGACGTCATCTCCACAAATACCTACAACACAAAAAGTTGTAAAAAAAAACGCCATTGGTTACGCCGATGGCTATCGCGCCATCAACAAATCAAAAGTGGAAAAGATTTTAAAGGTGAAAGGGGTACCGAAAAAATTACTCGATAAGTTAGTAGCAGAGCGCCCTTTTCGTTCAGAAAAGGCCGTACTCAATGTCAAAGGAATGGGGCCTGCCATGTTAAGCAAAATAATCGTCGAGTTAACAAACTAATCAATACGTTATTTCGAATCAGCAGCCATTCGTTAATTACCTAAGGAATATTAACGACCGTAGTGTTTTTTACTTCTTCCATTGCGACATAGGTCCGAGACTCTCGAACATGCGGTAGCGTTAATAACGTTTCTCCTAATAGCAGACGATACGTATCCATATTGGATACACGTGCTTTTAGAAGGTATTCAAAGTCTCCAGCAATGAGGTGACACTCTAAGATTTCTGGAATTTCTGAAACGGCCGTTTTAAACTCATTAAAACCTTCAGGTGACGTTGTCTTAAGGCGAATCTCGACAAAAACAAGCAATCCCGCGTCAACTTTCTTTGGATTTACTAAAGCACAGTAGCCTGTAATATAACCATTACGCTCTAAACGACGCACTCGCTCTAAACAAGGAGTGGCGCTTAATCCTACCCGACTCGCCAATTCAACATTCGATAAGCGACCATTAATCTGCAGTTCACGTAGAATTTTTTTATCTAGGCGATCGAGCGGTTTTGATGAGTTATCCATCTGATGTGGATCTCCTTACATGACTTCAATTGAAGTTTAAGTCTACCATGCAGGTTACGAAGTATGGAAAGTGCTTTATTCAATATATTTAATACGGGTATTTGAACCGGTTACAAAAAAGCACCAAAATGTCGCGAAAAGATATTTTCGAGCAAAATAGAACACGTCATAGTCATAATTGCCCCACTATTGTGCACCGTTCTTATTCGGAATAGGCTACAGCCCTTGCTCTCCGCGCCTTTGAAAAAATCGTATCTCCTTCACAAAAATATAAAAAATTACGCTTTAATTAACTGAAAGTGCAAAAAATAAGTATAGAACACCTCCTTACTGATATTTTATCCTTGACTACGCCTCCAAAGAGTAATTCTATAGGGGAATGTGATGACCTTTGTAGAGGAATCATCTACATATTCCAAACAACAAGAATAATTAAATGTTGGCACTAACTTTGCTTTGATTAACAAACAGATCTTAGGATCTGGTATCTAAAGTTCAGCAAGATAACAACATATATAAAAACGCCTGGGAGGCTCAATATAATGAAATCGAATGTTGGTAAACTACTGTCTACTGCAGCCATCGCCGCAACTATCAGCGCTGGTGCAGCTGCATCAACTCTTGAAGATGTAAAAGCAAAAGGTTTTGTTCAATGTGGCGTAAGCCTAGGCGTACCAGGATTCTCTAACGCCGATTCAAATGGTAATTGGTCTGGTATTGATGTTGACGCTTGTCGCGCAACCGCTGCTGCAATCTTCGGTGATGCTCAAAAAGCAAAATTCACTCCTCTTTCAGCGAAAGAGCGTTTCACTGCGCTACAGTCAGGTGAAATCGACATTCTAACTCGTAACACGACGTGGACTTATACTCGTGACGCCTCTCTAGGTCTAGATTTCACTGCGGTTAACTTCTATGACGGCCAAGGTTTCATGGCTCGTAAAACGCTTGGGGTTACGTCTGCACTCGATCTTGATGGCGCAACAGTTTGTACAGAACAGGGTACAACGACAGAATTAAATATGGCTGACTTCTTCCGTAAGCATAAAATGTCTTACGTTCCTGTTGTTGTTCAAAAAGCAGATGAAGCTTTGGCAGCGTACGCTTCAGGTCGTTGTGACGTATTCACTACGGATAAATCAGGTCTAGCAGCTCACCGTTCTAAGTTAGCTGATCCAGCCGCTCACATTATTCTTGAAGAAACTATTTCTAAAGAGCCTCTAGGCCCTGTTGTCCGTCATGGCGACAACCAGTGGAAAGATATTGTAACGTGGGCAATGTTCGTTCAGGTTAATGCTGAAGAAATGAACATTACTTCTAAGAATGTTGCTAAAATCAAAAAAGAAACTAACGATCCAGGTATCAAGCGTTTACTAGGTGCTGAAGGCGATATGGGTGCTCAACTAGGCCTATCTGCTGATTGGGCTTACAACGTCATCGCTAAAGTCGGTAACTACGCTGAAGTGTTTGAACGTAACGTTGGACCATCTACTCCAGTAAATCTTCCACGTGGTATTAACAAATTATGGACTGACGGTGGAGTTATGTACGCGCCACCAGTACGTTAATACCTAAAAGCTACCTGCTTCGGGTATTTACCCAGCGACTCTAAAATACTAGAGTCGCTGGGTTTCTCCCCCCTTCCTTACACATCTGACGAGCATTTCAATTGCCTGAACTAAGATGAGCGATAAAACAACTTCAAGTAATAAAAGCCTTTTGAATGACGCCGGTACTCGCGCCTTAATCTTTCAAATTGTGCTTCTAGCAGCGGTTGTCTTCGTAGGTTATTATTTATTTAGTAATTTACAAGCAAACCGAGCTGACCAAGGTATTTCTACTGGTTTTGCGTTTTTAAACCAACCAGCTGGATTTCCCGTTCTTATCCACCTAATTGAATACACTGAGGCTGACACCTACGGACGAGCGTTTTTTGTTGCCCTAATTAATACGGTTGTTATTTCATTAATGGGAATCGTATTAGCGACCATTATTGGTGTTGTCATGGGCTTAGCCCGTCTATCTAATAACTGGTTGGTAGCGCGCTTAGCAACGGTATACGTTGAAACTCTGCGTAATATTCCCTTATTGTTACAAATGTTTTTCTGGTATTTCGCTGTTCTTGCAGCCTTACCCATACCTAAAAACAGCATAGTATTTGCGGATTTTTTCTTAAATAAACGTGGAATCTACTCTCCAAACCCAATGATCCAAGACGGTTTTGGTTTTGTAGTGGCTGGATTTGTACTGTCGATTGTTGCATCTATTGCTTTAGTCGTTTGGGCGAAGAAACGTCAAACAAAAACAGGCCTTTGGTTTCCTGCTTATTGGGCTTCTTTAGGTATGATCGTTGTTATTACCTTTTTAGCGTTAGCAGCATCAGGTTTCCCTATCGAGTTTGATCTTCCACAAAAAAGCCGCTTTAACGTCACAGGCGGGATGGTTCTTCCACCAGAGTTTGTTGCTGTGCTTGTCGCACTGTCTACTTATACTGGTGCTTTTATTGCAGAGATCGTTCGTGCTGGTATTTTGTCTGTAAATTGGGGACAAACTGAAGCCGCTCGCTCTTTAGGGCTAAGAGACAGCTTGACTCAACGTTTGATTGTTTTACCTCAAGCATTACGAGTTATTATTCCACCACTTACTAGCCAATTCCTAAACTTAGCGAAAAACTCATCACTTGGTGCCGCTATTGCGTATCCTGAGTTAGTTGCTGTAGTTATGGGCACGACACTGAATCAAACAGGTCAAGCAGTAGAAAGTATCGGTCTTTGTATGCTGGTTTACGGTACATTGAGTTTGACTATTTCTCTATTTATGAATTGGTACAACAAAAAAATGTCGTTAACAGAGCGCTAGGAGGAAGATCATGGCTATTGAATTTAAACCATCACCAAGCCTTCCACCACCAGTGAATTCTGTTGGTGCTGTGGCATGGGTTCGTCAAAACTTATTGTCGTCCCCTCTCAATATATTTTTAACCTTGTTCAGCTTTTATGTTTTGTACTTGCTTGTTCCACCGGTAATAGAATGGGGCATTCTTACTGCAACATTTGAAGGGGCATCTAAAGCAGACTGTACGGGTGGAGGAGCATGCTGGGCTTTCATCGGTGTGTACTTTGAACAGTTTATGTATGGTCTATATCCATCAGAAGAAACGTGGCGTATTAACTTAGCCTTGATTCTATTGGTGGTTTTGATTGGTACTTTCGCAGTAAAAACGGTTAATAAACTATTCCTTTCCATTGGGATTTTAATTATTTACCCAGTTATTGCTTATTTCCTATTTGCTGGCGGTGTATTCGGACTGGAAGTCGTTGAAACTTCTTTGTGGGGTGGCTTGTTCTTAACCACACTCATCGGTGTAGTAGGTATTGTCGCTTCGTTTCCTTTAGGTATTTTGTTGGCACTTGGTCGTCAATCAAACATGCCGATAGCGAAATCTATTTGTATCGTCTTCATTGAAACCGTTCGTGCTGTTCCTTTGATCACTATCTTGTTTATGGCGTCAGTAATGATTCCATTGTTCCTGCCTGAAGGTATGAACTTCAACAAGCTATTACGTGTTCTGATCGGTATTACCTTGTTCTCTTCTGCTTACATGGCAGAAGTAATTCGTGGTGGCTTACAAGCCATTCCAAAAGGTCAATACGAAGCCGCTGATTCAATGGGATTAAACTACTGGCAGTCCATGATTTTGGTGATTTTGCCACAAGCATTGAAATTGGTTATACCTGGTATCGTAAACACCTTCATTGGTTTGTTTAAAGACACAACCCTCGTTTACATTGTAGGTATGTTTGATTTGCTAGGTAGGGTCCAAGCCGCTACGCATGATTCAAGCTGGTTAGGAACAACAATTGAAGGTTATGCCTTTGCTGGTTTTGTTTTCTGGGCGGCCTGCTTTGGTATGTCACGCTACAGTATGAGAATCGAGCGCAAGTTAGAAACTGGGCACAAGCGAAATTAGTTAAGAATTTGAGGTCTTTATAATGACAGATACAAATATGGCTCGTGCCCAACTTGAGCAGGGCGAAGAAGCAATCATCGAGTTTAACGATGTTAATAAATGGTACGGTGATTTTCACGTACTAAAGAACATCAACTTCAGCATCAAAAAAGGCGAGCGCATTGTTGTTTGTGGCCCTTCTGGTTCTGGTAAGTCGACAATGATACGTTGCGTCAACCGTTTAGAAGAGCACCAAAAAGGTTCGATTCTGGTTGATGGTGTTGAAATGAACAACAATCTGAAAAACATTGAAGCAATCCGTAAGGATGTGGGCATGGTTTTTCAGCATTTCAACCTATTTCCACACTTGTCGATTCTGGAAAACCTAACGCTAGCACCAATTTGGGTTCGTAAAACACCTAAAAAAGAAGCTGAAGAAATGGCGATGCATTACTTGGAACGCGTCAAAATCGCCAACCAAGCATTGAAATATCCTGGTCAGTTATCTGGTGGTCAACAACAGCGTGTGGCGATTGCTCGCGGTCTTTGTATGCAGCCTCGCATCATGTTGTTTGATGAACCTACGTCAGCACTTGATCCAGAAATGATCAAAGAAGTACTGGATGTTATGGTTCAGTTAGCGGAAGAAGGCATGACCATGATATGTGTAACACATGAAATGGGCTTTGCGAAAACCGTTGCCGACCGTGTTGTCTTCATGGACGCAGGGGAAATTGTTGAGGCAAATGAGCCACATCAATTCTTTGATAACCCGCAACATGACCGCACACAAATGTTTTTAAGCCAAATTCTAAATCACTAAATAGTTACTTGGTTTTAAAATCTGTTATATTGACAAAAGCCCCTGTTAGGGGCTTTTTTATTTCTGCAGCTTAACCATTGTTTTACAAGGAATTGAATGGAACCGTCTCGAGACCTTCAGCCAAACAAAAAATTACGGGTTGTGCATTTAGCTGATCACACAGGTCGATTGCAGGTTATTTTTCCTGATAGCAATATGCTCGATATTGCTGCGGTATCACGAATAACTAAGCGGCGTTTTGAGCCCGTTACCAACTATCACAGTTCGGGCGACCCTCTCATCAAACCCAACAGTATAACGACTATATTAGAAGCCAATATTCTCAAAGAAGCTTCTGTGTCAATTCGAACAAAAGTGAATGGGTTCTATCGCGATACGACATCGGCAGAATTAGAGAGTATGTTCTCTGGCCCATTAAACCGCTTCGAAAACATTTCCATTAGTACGCAACTAATAAAACGCCCCGTAGACAATCATGAAGACGATGAGGAACAGATTCTTCAAGCACTCGGACGCTTTCAATCTATTAGGCTTAAACAGCGGTTAGAAGAAACATTAGAAATCCCTCCTTTACCGGCGTCTTCACATAGAATTATTCGCTTATCATCTGACACAAAGGCGGGAACCAATGAACTATGTGAGGTCATCGCTCTTGACCCAAGCCTAGCGGCACAAGTCGTCAGTTGGGCGTCATCACCCTATTATGGTGCTCCAGGCGACATAGAATCAGTAGAGGACGCTATTATTCGAGTCCTAGGCTTTGATATGGTAATGAATCTAGCGCTTGGGCTTTCGATGGGAAATGCATTTCAAGCGCCCGAAGACGGTCCACGTCACTACGAAGACTTTTGGCTCGACTCTGTCTCTAATGCCGTGCTTGTGGAGTCCTTGGTCAAAGCCATGCCAAACAAAAGTCGCCCAAAAATCGGTCACGCCTACCTTGCGGGGTTGCTACATAATTTTGGTTATTTGGCCATAAGCACTATTCTACCACCACATTTTTCTATCCTGTCTCGGTATCAAGAAGCGAACGCGCATTTGCCTTCTGAGCTGATTGAAATGCAGATACTGCACTTTACCAAAGAACAATTAGGTTCTTGGTTATTGCGTTACTGGAGCTTGCCTGACAATATTTGGACCGCCATCCGATACAGCAAAAAACCACACTATTACGGCGAACATGCCATTTTAGCAAAACTGCTGTATGTCTCATTCCAGTTACGCAATGAAGGGATCATTGAGCCATCCGTTCTGCAGGAAATAGGCCTGACACTAGAAGAGGCCGAAGCGTGCCGTGATGCGGTTTATCAAAAATCTACAGAGCTGCATAAAATGGTCGCTTTGATTAATAAAATGAATGCTTAACCTCTTATGACATTAATGAACCCCTCTGCCGCCCAGCAATTTGATTATCGATGGGCACCTGTTCATCGGATCAATAAAGTTAAAGTGCCTAAAACACTCTGGCCTTGGTTGGTCACTCACGATTCTTTGACCGCAAAACTACAAAGCCTCGGCACATTAACGGTTCACGTCATAGAGGACGCTTGGGGGGCACCAACAGCTCGAGAGCGAAAGTGTCTCAAGTTACGCCCAAGGGAGGCGGCTCGAATTCGCACCGTACTGCTTAAGGTGGATGGTAAGGCCGTCATATATGCTCGCTCAATTATCCCAGCCAAATCTCTACGAGGCCATTGGCGTCAAGTAAAGCATCTAAAAGACAAGCCCTTAGGCGGCTATCTTTTTCAACATCGAGCATTGACTCGAAGCGGCATTGAAATAACGCAATTGCCAAAAAGCATGTTTCCCAATCAACAAAGTGCTTTATGGGCAAGACGCTCTGTATTTCATCAGTTTGGACCCGGCATATTAGTGAACGAAGCCTTCTTCGATGATATTAACCACCTAAAACCGCTGTTTGGATTTTTATGAGTAAACTAAAAAATTACGCAGAATTAACGAGATTTAACCGCCCTATTGGTTCATTTTTATTAATGTGGCCGACGTTGTGGGCATTATGGCTTGCCGCTGATGGCATGCCTGAGTGGCATCTGCTCATCATTTTTATATTGGGCGTTTTTAGCATGCGTTCAGCGGGTTGTGTAATCAATGATTACGCCGATAGAAAAGTCGATGGAAGCGTTGATCGCACAAAGAATCGGCCTTTACCCTCTGGTCGTGTGTCAGAAAAAGAAGCCCTTTTACTCTTTTCCGCACTCTGCGTACTGAGTTTTATTTTGGTACTGTTTACCGATTTACAGACCATATTGCTGTCATTCGTCGGCTTAGGGCTGGCTGCTCTGTACCCTTTTATGAAGCGATACACTCATCTGCCACAACTTTTTCTTGGATTGGCTTTTTCTTGGGCTATCCCTATGGCATACAGTGCGCAAGGCGGTGATTTAACCAACCCAGAATTATGGATGTTATTCGTAGCAAACTGCTTTTGGACGATTGCATACGATACGTATTATGCAATAACTGATCGTCCAGATGACCTCAAAATTGGCGTGAAATCTACTGCTATATTATTTGCAGAATACGACTTGTTCGTCATTCTTTGTTTGCAAGGGTTAACCCTGTCCTTATTAACATGGATTGGCTTACTCGCAGGACTGAGTTGGCCCTATTTTGTGTCTTTGCTAGTTTGTGTAGTACTCTTTTATTTGCAGTTTAAACAAGCAAAAAATCGCGATAGACAAGCCTGTTTTCGCTCTTTTTTAGACAATAATCGCGTTGGCTTCTGTGTTTTCATCGGCCTAACAGTAAACTATTTTTTGTAATATATGGCAAAGTTGTGACATTTTAACCAAACTGTCACATTAGGCCGCTTTAATGAAACCGTTCCTGAGATGAGGATAAATCCTGTGACCGGTAAAAAAGTATTAATTATTGATGACGAGTCGTCTATACGCGAAATGATCGCTATAGCACTCGAAATGGCGGGCTACGAATATTTAGAAGCTGAAAACATTCAGCAAGCCCATGAAATCATTGTCGATCATCGACCAGATCTTATTTTGGTCGATTGGATGATGCCTGGTGGTAGCGGTATTGAACTGACTCGCCGACTCAAAAAAGACAGCACAACCGCTGAAATTCCAGTCATTATGCTGACCGCAAAAAGTGAAGAAGACAATAAAATCCAAGGTCTAGAAGTAGGTGCTGATGACTACATCACCAAACCTTTCTCACCACGTGAGCTGGTTGCGCGACTCAAGGCTGTATTACGACGAGCGACACCTCAAGGCGTTGATGAGCCTATCGAAATAGAAGGCTTGATCCTTGATCCGATCAGCCAACGAGTCACTATTGGTACTCGCCCATTAGAAATGGGGCCAACAGAGTATCGCTTATTAAAATTTTTGATGACCCACCAAGAACGTGCTTATTCAAGAGCTCAGCTGTTGGATCAAGTATGGGGTGGCAATGTCTACGTTGAAGAGCGTACGGTTGATGTTCATATACGTCGCTTACGAAAAGCCATTGGTAGCACTCACGATTCCTTGATACAAACAGTACGAGGTACTGGCTACCGCTTCTCAGCAAAAAGGCCCCTATGAAAACGATTTGGCGAAACACCATTATTACTTGGTTAGCAGGTCTCGCGGCTTGTGTTGTGATAGGCCTTATTATTGGGCAATTGTTAGGTGTTTTACTGCTGTACGTATTGGGGTCTTTATACTGGCAGCTGTATCAACTGTATCAATTTCATTATTGGTTACGCCATTCTGGTCGCGCAGCGCCACCAGAAGCCAGCGGCATTTGGGGCGAAGTCTTTGATGCCGTATATCGTTTGCATAAAAAACAGCGCAAGTCCAAGCGCCGTATGCGCCAAGCACTAACGCGAATAGAAAGCTCCACAACCGCCTTAAAAGAAGGCGTTATCATGGCCGACAACCAAGGCAATTTAGAGTGGTGGAATAACTCTGCAGCACACTTTCTTGGCCTGATGCGCCCAGTAGATCGCGGCCAAGTAATCACTAATATTGTCCGTAGTCCTGAGTTTTTCCGTTATTTCAGCCAAAAGCGATTTGGCGAACCCTTGATTATCAAATCTCCAGCGAAAGACGGCGTCTATTTGGAAATTCAAACCACTTTGTACGATAAGAACGATCACCTGATTTTTGTACGTGACGTGACCCGCTTACATTTACTGGAACAAATGCGCAAAGACTTTGTTGCCAACGCCTCCCATGAATTAAAAACGCCACTCACCGTCATAAAAGGCTATTTAGAAACGCTCGACATGTTTAAAGACAGTCTGCCGAAAAGCATGCAGAAAGGCATTGTGAATATGTCTGAGCAATCTGAACGGATGGAGCAACTGATTGAAGATCTCTTACTGTTGTCTCGTTTAGAAAGCGACGACAAGCGCGAAGAAAACCAGTGGCACAGGGTCTCAGACTTAGTACAGTCCGTTACCAACGCCACAGAAGCCATCTTGAACGCAAAGCATACGCTGATAGTCAATATCCCTGAGGAAGCCCGTCTGTACGGCTCCTATAAAGAGCTATACAGTGCCTTCTCGAACCTTATCGTCAATGCCATTAAATATTCACCGGATGGCGGCGATATCACGATTAAGTGGGAATCGAGTGAATTCAACGGCGTTTTTTCAGTCAAAGATTCTGGACTAGGTATCGATCCAAGATACATTCCACGCTTAACAGAGCGTTTTTTCAGAGTGGATAAGGGTCGAGGATCAAAGACAGGCGGCACGGGTCTTGGATTGGCAATCGTAAAACATGTTTTATTACACCATGACGCCAAACTGCAAATACGCAGTGAGCCCGGTCAAGGAAGCACTTTTTCCTGTCATTTTCCCGCCAGTAGAACACGCACGGACAATATTCCCGCCATCACATCCCACAATGAAATACCTTCAAATGCTCAAGAATAAAATATGACCCCCTCCCCTTATTAAGGGGAGAGATACAAGGGTTAGGGTGGGGTTATAAACTGTCAAATAACTGCTTTATAAACGCTTCTTTCTCACTGTCTTGATCGATCAAACTCAATATCACAGTCAAAAACGTGGAATCGTGTTTTTTCTCTGTCGTGGCAACCGATTGTATGTAGTAGTTAAGCCTATTTATCTTTCCGCCAAATTCCAAATCTAATACCGCTTGCCCCAGCACCTGTGGCACCACATCGTCGCTTTTAATGAACATGGTCGCTTCGGTCTTACTAAACTGGACAATCATACAACGGAACTGCTTGGCTTCAAATCGTACCAATGTAGGGATTTTGACATCTTTCACCGACGCGACAGGAGCATCAGGGTTTATAAACTTCGTCGCTTGCACTGGCGCGGATTTTCCAGCCCCCATCAATACATCCAATGATGCAGAGCTAACGCCACCAGGGGCATTAGAATCACGTGGTTTTTGTGAAGACAATTTACCATCAAGGTTGTGCTTTTTCGCAGCAGATATCACTTTATTAACTAACTGCTCGCTCGAAAATGGTTTACCCAGATAATCCGTCACACCCGACTGAACCGCTTCCACCACATGGCTTTTATCACCACGGCTGGTAATCATCACAAAAGGGACATCTTCTTTTTTATATTTTGGTTGTTCTCGACACCATTTAAGTAACTCGACACCTGTCATTTCAGGCATTTCCCAGTCACATAACACCATATCAAACTGTGCTTTCGTCAGCATTTGCTGAGCTTTACGACCATTCACCGCTTCTTCGATTTCAACCGCCGGAAACTGCTTACGCAAGGTTCGTCGAATCAAGTCACGTGTAAAAGAGGCATCATCTACTACCAAAATTTTTAACGACATTAAACAGTACCATTAGTGCGATCTAACAAAGCGGAAAAATCGCCATGCTCTGACCGGAAAACCGAAATCCACAACAACGTGGCTGCCACAACAGCTATCGGCATAACAAATAAATTGAAGAACGGAATCGTCAGGCCAACCATGACTATTGCGCCAAACGTCCAACATAATAAAGGCTTAGAACGCAGCGCCATTCTCATATCATGAAACTTAACCTTATTGTTATCAAAGGCATAATCCATATATTGAAGCGACAACATCCAAGCTGAAAATAATAATAACAATACAGGCGCAATGACATTAACAAGCGGAATAAAAGACAGCAAAAGCAGTAAAATAAAGCGTGGTAAAAAATACAATATTTTCTGACACTCCCTTTGTAGGCTACGTCCTATAATAGCCATGATAACACTGGTGCTTAGGCTTTCATCAAAGACTTTTCCTGTTTCTTTTTCTTCTACTTTTTCTGCCAAAAATGCCATAAAAGGCGCGGCTAAAATATTAACGCCTACAGAGAAGCTATAAAACAAAAGCACACTAATAATAGCGGCGAAAATCAGATAAAACAGCCAATTCAAAAAAGAAATCCATTCCGGTAAATACCCCATTGCAGAGTCCATTAGCGCTTGGAAATAGCTAAAGGCAACCATATACAACAGGCCCACTAATATAAAGTTTGCCAATAAAGGCGCCAATATAAACAACCTTAACTCTTTCGATAAGACCAAGGGGAACGCTCTTAAAAAAGCCCCGGCGGCTTTAAATGGGTGTGTTATCACGATGTCGTATTACCTTTTTTCTAATTTATATTAAGAAGTGAAGAATATCATGAGGACTTTCACGGCTCCACAACGCCTTTCCAATTAAAGAAGTCAATCATCCGAATCCATCGTATTTTCAAGCCTGATAGGCATAAGAAGTCATTTTTTCATCATACGCTTATTAATCTTACCTTTATCAGACGCATAACCTGATACGCAATTTCGATTGTGACCTTTAATGAATTGGGGAACTATGGAAATGTAAGACTGATAAAAATCCGTGCAGATATAGCTTTTAGATATAAAAAAGTGCACACCCAAAATAACTAAAAAGGGACATTATCAAAATGAAAAAAACATTGCTCGCCAGTGCCATCATGGCCACGTCATTTATTGCTCTGCAAGCCCAAGCTGCCGACGTACCAGCCGGTGTAGAGTTAGCCGCGAAACAAGAAATTATCCGCGGTGGAGGTTCTGAGCCGGCAACACTTGATCCACAAAAAATCGAAGGTACGCCAGGCTCTCAACGTGCACGAGATTTATTTGAAGGCCTTTATAGCCTAGACGGTGACGGCAATCTTATTCCAGGTGTCGCAACGCATTATGAAGCGAACAACGACAATACCCAATACACATTCCATTTACGCAAAGATGCAAAATGGTCAAATGGTCATTCTGTTACCGCTCATGACTTTGTTTATGGTTTTACTCGCGCTGTCGATCCAATGACGGCGTCACCCTATGCTTGGTTTATCGAAATTCCCTCTATCGTAAATGCATCTAAAATCATCGCAGGGGAAGCAAAGCCTTCGACTTTAGGCGTAAAAGCAATCGATGATTACACGTTCCAAGTCACTCTTGAGCGCCCTGTCCCTTATTTTGTAAAAATGACCGCGCACCAAACCATGTTTCCTGCACCGAAAGCGACGATTGAGAAATGGGGTAGCGATTGGACGAAACCAGAGCACATTGTTTCAAATGGTGCCTACAAAATGGACAGCTGGGTCGTCAACGAAAAAATGGTTTTCTCCCGTAATGAAAACTACTGGAATGATGCTAAAACCGTTATTAACCAAGTAACCTTCCTACCTATTGAATCGCCAAACGCTGAACTTAAGCGTTTCCAAGCGGGACAAATGGACATGAGTTACGAATTACCAAATGATCACTTCAAACAATTAACACGTGATATTCCAGACGAAGTGGTGGTCACCCCTAAACTCGGTACTTATTACTACCAATTCAACACAACAAAAGCACCATACAATGATGTTCGAGTTCGTAAAGCGCTTTCTTATGCCATTGACCGTAACATCATCGCTAAATTTGTAACGGGCACAGGAGAAATCCCAGCTTATTCATTTACGCCAGAAATAGTGAATGGTTTTTCACCTGAGACACCAGATTACGCCACATGGACACAAAAAGAGCGAAACGAAAAAGCCAAAGCACTGTTAGAAGAAGCAGGCTTCGATAAAAACCATCCTCTGTCTTTCAACTTGCTTTACAACACAAATGAAGATCACAAGAAAATCGCCATCGCGGTTTCTTCTATGTGGAAAAAGACGTTGGGAGTCAACGTGACACTTGAAAACCAAGAATGGAAAACCTACCTAGAAACGAAAAAGCATCAGCAGTTTGATGTGGCTCGCGCAGGCTGGATTGGTGACTACAACGAAGCGTCAACTATGTTGGATTTGCTAACCTCAACTCATGGTAATAACGACGGCAAATACAGCAATGCTGAATACGACGAGTTATTGCACGATGCTCGCACCATGCAAGACCCTTCCGCGAATTACAACAAAGCGGAGAAAGTTGCTATCGAGCAAGACATGGCGGTAGCACCTATTTACCAATACACATCTAAGCGTTTGGTTAAGTCCTATGTTGGCGGCTATGCGCCAAATCCAGAAGACAGCATCTACACGCGTGATATGTACATCATCAAGCACTAAATGTGTTATCTGCCCGATACAGATTGCTGTATCGGGCTCCTTTCTATTTCATTGAGTCCTAGTATTAGCTCCTGTTTATTGCTTTCAGACCTAATCAGGTAATTTTTATGTTTACATTTATTTCAAAACGCATTTTAGAAGCTATTCCAACCTTGTTAATTTTGATCACGGTTTCTTTTTTCTTAATGCATTCTGCGCCAGGAAGTCCGTTTTCTAGCGAGCGCACCTTGCCACCTGAAGTGTTAGCAAACATTAACGCAAAATATCACTTAGATGAGCCGGTGATTAACCAGTACTTTTACTATTTAGGCGGTTTACTGCAAGGGGATTTAGGTCCGTCTTTTCGCTATAAAGATTTCACCATTAACGAACTGATTGCGCAGAGCTTTCCTGTCTCTGCTGAAATTGGTATTTGGTCTTTTCTTATCGCGCTTATTATTGGTGTGGGTTGCGGTATTGTCGCCGCATTGCGCCAGAACTCATGGCTGGATTACAGTGTCATGGGCTTTGCCAACCTCGGGATTGTGTTACCTAATTTTGTTTTAGCGCCTTTGTGTATCCTATTTTTCTCCATTTATAATCATTGGCTTCCACCAGGTGGTTGGAATGGCGGCGCGTGGCCTTATTTGGTTATGCCGGTGATCGCCATGTCCACCAGCTATATTGCACAAATCGCCCGCATCACTCGCGGCAGCATGATTGAAACCATGCATTCCAATTTTATCCGCACCGCGCGGGCAAAAGGCTTGCCGAAATATCGAATTATTCTCCAGCATGCGTTGCGTCCCGCCATGCTACCCGTCATTTCTTATCTTGGGCCTGCGTTTGTCGGCATTGTGACAGGTTCCGTGATTGTGGATGTGTATTTTGGAACTGGCGGTATTGGCCAGCATTTCATTAATGGCGCATTGAATCGCGACTATTCCATGGTCATGGGGGTCACTATTTTGGTTGGCACACTCACGATTATTTTCAATGCCATCGTCGATGTTTTATACGCTGTTATTGACCCAAAAATTCGCTACTAAGGCCTCGTTAATATGATGACTACAAAAGACAAAATTCAGGCCGTCGAACAGTTCGCCGAAAAAGTGGTGGACGTAGAAGGTCGTAGTTTATGGCAAGACGCACGTCGTCGCTTTTTTTCTAACCACGCCGCGGTGATCAGCTTAATTATGCTCACTTTGATTGCTGCCATAGCTCTACTGGCGCCGCTATTCAGCCAATGGCATTACGAAGACATCGATTGGGAAGCGTTATCTGACATTGCAGTACTGGGCCGTCCAAACATAGAAAACGGTCACTACTTTGGTACCGACACATTGGGTCGCGATATTTTTGTGCGTACCAT
This sequence comes from Marinomonas maritima, assembly GCF_024435075.2. NCBI lineage: Bacteria > Pseudomonadati > Pseudomonadota > Gammaproteobacteria > Oceanospirillales > Oceanospirillaceae > Marinomonas > Marinomonas maritima. The sequence goes on from NZ_JAMZEG020000004.1 coordinate 423,626, forward strand.
GCAAGGCGGCCAAATCTCATTACTGGTCGGCATCATGGGCAGCGCCGTAGCCATTGTTATTGGTACACTTTACGGTGCTACGTCTGGTTACATTGGCGGGCGTGTCGATAGTGTGATGATGCGCTTCTTAGAAATTCTTAACTCATTCCCTTTTATGTTTTTTGTGATCATTTTGATGACCTTATTTGGTCGTCATATCTTCTTGATCTTTGTCGCCATCGGCGCGATCTCTTGGCTCGATATGGCGCGGATCGTTCGTGGACAAACCTTAAGCTTGAAGAACAAAGAATACATTGAGGCCGCTTACGCGTGTGGCGTGTCGACGCCGAAAATAATTATGCGTCACATTGTGCCAAATGTGCTCGGGATTGTGGTGGTTTACGCCACACTGTTAGTTCCAAACATGATTTTGCTGGAATCTTTCATCAGCTTCTTAGGCTTAGGGGTTCAAGAACCTATGACTAGCTGGGGGGCGTTGATATCAGAAGGCGCTCAGAATATGGAAATTGCTATCTGGCAATTGGCTTGGCCGCTCGGTTTCTTAGTCGTCACCTTATTTTGTTTTAACTTCCTCGGCGATGGCTTACGCGATGCGCTTGACCCAAAAGACCGCTAAGGAGACCTTATGAACGCATTACAGACAAAAAATTTATTAGAGGTCACTAACTTGCGCGTGAATTTCAGAACGCCAGATGGTTTTGTGACAGCAGTGAATGACCTAAATTTTACTTTAGCGCAAGGCGAGACGTTAGGTATCGTTGGCGAATCGGGTTCAGGCAAAAGCCAAACCGCCTTTGCTCTCATGGGTTTGCTGGCCGGCAATGGCGTTATCGAAGGAGAAGCGCGCTTTAACGAGCAAAATATTCTTACCCTAAATGAAAAAGCGATGAATCGCATTCGCTCTAAAGAAATTGCGATGATCTTCCAAGACCCAATGACGTCATTGAATCCTTATATGAAAGTTGGCAAGCAGCTAATGGAAGTGTTGACCCTACACAAAGGCATGAGCAAAGCGGAGGCATTTGAAGCCTCGGTCAAGATGCTCGACGCCGTCAAGATGCCCGAAGCACGAAAACGCATGAGCATGTATCCGCACGAGTTTTCCGGCGGAATGAGACAACGCGTGATGATCGCCATGGCACTGCTGTGCCAACCTAAGCTGCTGATTGCCGATGAGCCAACCACAGCCCTCGATGTCACCGTGCAGGCGCAGATTTTAACCTTGTTAAACGAATTAAAAAGCGACTTCAATACGTCCATCATTATGATCACTCATGATCTGGGTGTGGTCGCAGGGTTATGTGACAAAGTATTGGTGATGTACGCTGGGCAAACCATGGAATACGGCACCGCAGAAGACGTGTTTTATCGTCCAACACACCCTTATACGCAAGGTCTGCTAAAAGCCATTCCACGCCTAGATGCCGATGACGAGGTGCTGTCTACCATTCTAGGAAATCCGCCTAACTTATTGCATTTACCACCGGGCTGCCCGTTCCATGCGCGCTGTGAATTCGCCAAAGATCGCTGCTTAGAAAGTATGCCGCCCTTGCAAGAGTTTGCACCGGGTCAGCTACGTGCTTGTCATAAATCCCTTGATGGGTGGGTTGCCTAATGAACACCTCAGATACTATTTTAATGGAAGTGAACAACTTGAAAGTCCACTTCAATATCAAATCCGATAACGCGTGGCCGTGGGAAAAGGGCCAAGCGTTAAAGGCCGTTGACGGCATTGATCTCACTATTTATGAAGGCGAAACGCTCGGTGTCGTGGGCGAATCTGGTTGTGGTAAATCGACTCTTGCCCGCGCTTTGTTACGTCTTGTGCCCATTACGGAAGGCAATGTAGTGTGGCTTGGCCAAGATCTAACGGATCTTGATAAAAAACAAATGCGCAGCAAACGCCAAGAACTGCAAATGATCTTTCAAGATCCATTAGCGTCGCTTGATCCTCGCATGACGGTGGGCGACATTATCTCCGAACCGCTCAATACCTTTCGACCAGAACTTTCAAAAGACGAGGTGAAAGCTGAGGTTCGTAAGATTATGGATCGCGTAGGTTTGTTACCTAATGTGATTAACCGCTACCCACATGAGTTCTCAGGTGGACAATGCCAACGTATTGGCATTGCGCGTGCTTTGATTCTAAAACCCAAGTTAGTTGTATGCGACGAGCCCGTGTCTGCTTTGGATGTATCCATCCAAGCTCAGGTGGTCAATTTACTAAAAGAGCTACAAGCGGAAATGGGCTTGTCTTTGGTGTTTATCGCCCATGATTTAAGTGTGGTAAAACACATTTCAGACCGCGTTTTGGTAATGTATTTAGGCAACGCCGTCGAGTTAGCCAGCAAAAAAACACTGTATGACAACCCTCAGCACCCATACACCAAAGCATTGCTATCAGCAGTGCCAGTACCTGACCCAAAAGTAGAGCGCGGTAAAAAAATCCAGTTATTAACGGGAGATTTACCGTCTCCGATTAGTCCGCCTTCGGGCTGTGTCTTTCGTACCCGTTGCCCGCATGCAAACGAAGGCTGTGCGCAACAAAAGCCTCTCTTGCAAGTGCTGTCCAAAGAACATCAGGTGGCCTGTTCGCGTTTAGCTGAAATTACATGACGGGAAAGTAAATACAATCAAGACATAAAAAGCCGCTTTGACATTACTCCTTTGATTAACGTCAAAGCGGCTTTTTTGTGTTTCGAATACGATGTTATTTCATATCCACCTAGTATTAACGACAAAAGCCCGCTATTTTTGTCTATCATGTACCTTTTTCTCACTCAATGGCGTTAAGGTCCTCATCTATGCATCCACTCTATCTTCTTGTGTTTCTTTTCTTCGGTCTTAGTTCTACTTCGTCTTATGCTTTAGAAAAACCGAACAGCAGAATAATGCTAACGGTATCGGGGGTAATTAAAACAACCAACTCAGAACAGTATGCAACGTTTGATATGGCCATGTTACAAGCATTACCTCAGTACGTGATCACCACCCATAACCCATGGACAAAAGGCATACATACCTATCAAGGTTTTTCTGCCATAGACCTATTAAAACGCTTAGAAAGCCAAGGCACTCTCTTGAAAGTCACTGCACTCAATGAGTACATGACGGAAATCCCACTCAGCGATTTTATAGAAAACGGGGCTATTTTTGCCACGCATCAAGACGGCAAGCCGATGAGCGTTAGAGGTCTTGGTCCTATTATGGTGATCTACCCGTTTGATGAGCGTGAAGAGCTAAAATCTGAAGTGTTTTACGGTCGCTCTATCTGGCAAGTAGACCGCATCAAATTGATTGCGTTAACGGAGTAAAAAAATGCGCTTATTCAAAGAAAGTGCTTGGCAATCAAAATTTAAGCAATCGGTACTTTACGGCTTTATTGCTTTTATCATTACTATTTCTATCGCCGTGTTTGGCATCATTACCTACACCAATGACAGTTCAAAAGATAACAGCCGTCGCGTTTTTGAAAGCTCTTTATGGAATGCCCTGCAACTTCAAGTGCAGTCTTATCGCTTTCTCAACTACTTAATTGCACTAGATGAAAACGACTACCCTCTTAACGGTAACGCGTTCTTTGAATATGACTTGTTAATGAGCCGAGTCGACCTGTTAAGAGAGGGTGCGGTAGGGTCACTTATCCGCACCTTTGAGGGTGGACGCACAATAAGACTACTGAACATTATTAACGGTGAACTCGAATTACTCAGTTTCAATTTGTCCAGAATGGAGGGCGGCGACTCGTCTTATCTCCCCAATTTAATTGATCGTGTTCAACGTATTGAAGATCAAATTAATGAGTTTGTCACTCTAGTCAACAAAGGCAGCAATGAATACATCACGGCTGAACATCAAATACTTCAAAAGAATTTAAACTACATTCAGCTTTTATCGATGGCGCTCTTAGTGTGCTTATTGCTCTTCTGTTTTTTTACCATAAAGGGACTATCAGAGCTAAGAAGGGTCTTTAGGCACAATAAAAACCTCACACTAGGCATACAGACCGTTCATGAAGACAAAGCCAACATGTTGTCCTTTATTAACCAAGAAATACGCTTCCCCGTTAATGTCATTATGGGTGTCGCTAACACATTAAATCACCCCACCTCAATAAACGATACGAAAGTCCTTTCGAAACATATTGAAGAGTCAGGGCATCAGCTTCTTCAAACCATAGAAATGCTGTCTGATCTGGCGCTTATTGACGCAAAAAAACTGACACTAACCCCAACCACTGAACACCTACCCAGTATCATCGAAGATTGTCTTACTCTTTTTGAACCTCAGATGGCTCGCAAAGATCTGCAGAGTGTTGTCTACATAGACCCTCTTCTGTCTAAGCTCATCCACTTAGATTTTATTCGCACCAAAGAAATCATCATTGCCTTACTGCAAAATGCCATTGCGCACACACCCTCCGGCAGCATCAGTTTACAAATCAGACCATCCGCATTAAGTGCGCCTAAAATATCGCTCCCAACTGGTATGAAAGAAGCAAGTGTGCTGCAAATTGCCCTTCGAGACACAGGCCTTGGCATGCCAAATGATTTACAGCAGAATTTAAGAATCAACCCAGCTTTACCCATGCAAAAAGAAGGGCCTATGCCAAGCAAGGTAGGGTTAAGTTTGGCGCTGTGTCATAAATTGGTTTACTTGATGCAAGGTGAAATGCATTTTTCCAGCGCGCCACAAAAAGGCTCTGAGTTCTGGATTGACATCCCATTCTATGTACCGAACACCAGCCTAACAGCACAACAAACCACTTTTCGTTGTCCAGATAAAACACACGCCTTACTCATAGAAACCGACGCACACCTCGCAAAAGTGATCAGCTTACAGCTGGCGACATTTAATATTGATGTTGCCTTTTCAAAGGATGGCAGTTTCCAAGAACACAAAGACTTTGATCTTGTCATCATAGGTAACACGCCAAAATTCGAACGAGAAGCCAACGACGCAATCTCGCAGCGACAAGCAAAAGCATGTCCGATATTCAGCTATCACCCTCAGGCTATTAACACCCCAGAATACCCAGTCATAGCGTTGCATTTTCCGTTAACACAAAGCCAACTAGAGCCGCTTATTGCGAGTGTGTTTACTCACCAAAGCAGATCGAAAAAGGCTAATAACCATGATTGATCACGCACAGCTGGACACGCTCACCCAGTTATTAGGCAAAGACACCATAAATCAAATACGCTTAGAATATGTTCAAGACAGCCGTCAAAAAATGACGATATTATTGGACGCTTGGGAGGAAAGAAATTATCAAGAGTTGCAGAACGTGAGTCATTCACTCAAATCCTCCAGCTTAAATATGGCGATGTTAGTATTTGCTAAACAATGTCAGCTGATCGAAAATTTTGCATCACAACACAATGAACAGGAAATACAAGCCATCATAGATGACCTGCTTGCCCTGCATAAAATCTCATTAAAAGCGCTGGCAGCGTATTTTTCATAACGCATTCATAGTGACCAAGTAACGTCTGTGGCCTTGATGAACGTCGCCACAAAGGACGCAATTCCAGCTTGATCGGTCTCAGAAAACCGGCCTACTTTTGGGCTGTCCATATCAAAAACAGCCACCAGCTTACCGTCTACAACAACCGGAACCACCAATTCAGAGGCCGACATGGCATCACACGCAATATGCCCATCAAATGCATGAACATCATCAATGCGCTGAACCTGTAAGGTTTGAGCCGCTTTACCACATACGCCACGACCGAATGGAATTCGCGTACAGGCCACTTTTCCCACGTAAGGCCCCAGAACCAACTCTTCGTTACGAGCAAAATAAAAGCCAGACCAATTCAGATCCACTATCGTTTGCATGACAAAGGCAGAAAACTGAGCCGCATTACAAATAAGGTCTCGCTCTCCGCTTAATAACGCCGCCAGCTGGGCATTGAGCTCTTGATAAGTAATCTCAAGGGAGGCGGTTGAATCAACTTCTATGGTAAACATCGCATTTTGCACCAGATAAAACGAAAGTCTGATAATAGCAAAGTCCACACCTTAGCCAACGACTAAACACTGCGAATGAAAGAAAAATAGAGGCCAAGAAGACCGTATCGATAAAAAAGGCGCAAAAAACCATCGACTCCCTTGTTCGTTTTCAACAAGTCACAAGAGAGCGATGGCTCATACTTTCAGTAACACAGAACCGTTCTTGTACTATTTGTCTTCTATTTCACGAGCAAGGTCATTCGCATTAATGTGGCGAACGTCGATTCCTTTGACCATAAAAATCAAATGCTGACAAGTATAACGTGCATGATCACCAATACGTTCAAGTGAACGAAGTACCCAAATCACATTAATCACACGTGAAATACTACGCGGATCTTCCATCATGTAGGTTACCAAGGATCGCATGGCTGTATTATATTCTTTGTCTACAAGACGGTCTTGTTTGGCGACTTTGATGGCCGCACCTATGTCAAGACGAGCATAGGCATCCAAAGTGTCATGAATCATACGTGACACCATTTGGCCAATTCGGTTGATCTCCACATACCCGCGTGGAGATTCGCCTTCATCAACCAAGTTCAAGGTAAGATTAGCGATTTTCTTCGCTTCATCACCAATGCGCTCTAATTCACTCACGGCTTTGCTGATGGATAAGATCATGCGTAAATCTGACGCTGCAGGCTGACGTTTCGCTAAAATTCGTCGGCACTCTTCATCAATAAGACCGTCTAATTGATTCACCGTCAGGTCTTTATCTCTTACTTCTTCAGCTAAAGAACCATTGCCGTCGAGCAAGGCTTGAACCGCATACTGTACCTGCGTTTCAACAACGCCACCCATGGTCAAAAAGTGTTGGCGTAGCATTTCTAGCTCATTATTAAACTGCTTAGAAATATGATCCGTTGTTAACTCTTTCATAATGCGTCCTCCCTCTAGCCGTAGCGACCCGTGATGTAGTCTTCTGTTTGCTGCTTGCTTGGATTCGTAAATAAAGAGTTGGTATCACCAAACTCGATCAAATCCCCCATGTACATAAACGCCGTATAATCAGATACGCGCGCCGCCTGCTGCATATTGTGAGTCACAATCGCAATGGTAAACTCGTTCTTCAACTCATGAATCAATTCTTCAATCTTCAAAGTTGAAATAGGGTCCAATGCCGACGCAGGCTCATCCAACAACAATACTTCAGGTTTTACCGCGACCGTGCGCGCAATCACCAAACGCTGCTGCTGACCACCAGACATACCCAACGCACTTTCATGTAGACGATCTTTTACTTCGTCCCACAACGCGGCAGAACGTAAGGCCCATTCAACGGTTTCGTCTAACAGGCGTTTTTTATTAATGCCTTGAATGCGCAAGCCGTAAGCGACGTTCTCGTAAATACTTTTTGGAAACGGGTTGGGCTTTTGAAATACCATACCAACACGACGACGTAATTCTGCTACATCGGTGCCTTTTGCATAGATATTTTGGTCACGTAGATTGATTTCACCCGTAATACGGCAACCGTCGACTAAATCGTTCATACGATTAAAACAGCGCAATAACGTCGATTTACCACAACCGGACGGTCCGATAAATGCCGTTACCTTTTTCTCAGGGATAATCATATTCACCCCTTTTAGCGCTTCTTTTTCACCGTAATAAAGGTGCAAATCATTCACCGCTAGGCAAACAGTTTCATTCTCAATGCGCAATGCCTGTTGGCTGCGCTGCAATGCTGAAATATCGATAGAGTGTGTTTTTACGTCGCTCATACTGTTCTCTTCTTAAAGTAATCTCGTCTTAGCCGCTTACATTTCCAGCGATTTGTATTTTTCACGTAAATGGTTACGAATCGTTACTGCTGATAGGTTAAGCAAAGCAATAACAATCACGAGCAATAAGGCCGTGGCGTACACAAGAGGTCGTGCCGCTTCCACATTCGGACTTTGGAAACCAACGTCGTAAATATGAAACCCTAAATGCATGAATTTTTGGTCTAAATGGATGTAGGGATAATTGCCATCTAACGGCAATGATGGCGCGAGTTTCACCACACCCACCAACATCAATGGCGCCACTTCACCGGCCGCCCGAGCAACAGCAAGAATAACACCCGTCATGATCGCAGGGCTTGCCATCGGCAACACCACACGCCACAAGGTTTCCGCTTTCGTTGCACCCAATGCCAAGCTCCCCTCACGAACATTACGAGGAATACGAGACAATCCCTCTTCGGTCGCCACAATCACCACAGGGACTGTCAAGAGAGCCAGAGTGATAGACGCCCACATTAAACCACCAGTACCAAATGTTGGTGACGGTAAGGCTTCAGGGAAGAACGCTTGGTCAATGCCTGACCCTAGGAAGTAAATAAAGAAACCTAAGCCAAACACACCATAAACAATAGATGGCACGCCCGCTAAGTTGTTTACCGCGATGCGAATAATACGAGTCACCCAACCTTGCGATGCGTATTCACGCAAATACACGGCAGCCACCACACCAAACGGTGTGACCAGAACAGTCATCAACAACACCATCATCACCGTACCGAAAATAGCAGGGAACACACCACCTTCTGTATTGGCTTCACGAGGTTCATCCGACAAGAACTCCCACAATTTAGTGAAGTAAAAACGCATCTTCTGACCAATATTCATCGAGTTCGCACGGAAAGCGTGAACAATTTTAGCCACTGGCAATTCGTGCTCAGTACCGTCCATCACTTGTACCACGAACGTATCACGATTAATTTGGGCATATAAGTCGATCAAGCTTTGCTGTAACCCTTTGTACTCTTCGTCGTATTGGCTTCGCTCTACCGCAAGGTCTGCTTGCGCCGCTGGCGTTAACTTGCCTTCAAGTTCAAGACGGCGTTGTGTTAAGCGAATACGCTCAAGAGCATGGTTAATCTTACCAATATCGCCTTTCTCAATGTCATGAATGGCATTGTGAATGCTCTCTACGCGTTCAATACTTTTCTCAAACGTACTCCACGTCGCCAAAGCGGACTCGGTAGGGGTCAAATCGCTTGTTTCAGAAACGATGTTTCCATCTTCTTTTACGGCTTTTAAGTAGCCGTACAAGTTCCCCCACTCACGACGTTCCGCTGTGAATAGCATTTCCGGACGCTGTGTTTTCGTGAGGTACTCGTCGATTACCCAACGAAAATCTGAACCGTACACATCACGGTTACCCGTTTTCATCAAGGTACGCTGCATCAACTGATGCTCGTCAGGAATATCGATTCCTGCTCCGCGTAACTGCGCAGCCGATACCTCAACACTTTCTACCCGTTCCGCCACGATATTGTATTCAGATTCACCCGGCAAAGCGTAATGAGACTCCACAACATCCGCTGGCCAAAAGTGTCCAAGACCTCGCACCGCAATCAGTAATAATAAACCCACCACCATGATGACCGAAATCGCCACAGCACCCGCATTCAGCCACACCCATGGATCACCTGATTTGACCCATTCGGATACGGACTTTTTCTTCATTTTCATCTCAGTACTCATTATAGCGACCCGTATTTTTTGCGTAGGTGCTGACGCACGGTTTCGGCGATTGTGTTCACAATAAAGGTGAAGATAAAGAGCACAAAGGCCGCCAAGAACAAGATACGATAGTGAGAACTTCCCACTTCAGATTCCGGTACTTCCACTGCCAAGTTGGCCGCTAAAGTCCGCATTCCTTCAAAGATATTCACGTCCATAATTGGCGTGTTACCCGTTGCCATCAAGACAATCATGGTTTCACCAACAGCGCGCCCCATACCAATCATGACCGCAGAGAAAATCCCTGGACTCGCGGTTGGTAGCACCACGCGAGTCATGGTTTGCCAGTAGGTTGCACCCAATGCCAAAGACCCTTGAGTTAACGCTTTCGGCACACTAAAGATCGCATCTTCGGTAATAGAGAAGATAGTTGGAATAACCGCAAAGCCCATCGCAAAACCCACCACCAGCGCATTACGTTGGTCGAAAGTAATGCCCAGATCATTCGTGATCCAGCCTCGAACGTTACCGTCAAAGACGTTCAATTCAATGACCGGACTCAATGCCAAACAGAACCACGCAAGGAAAACGACCACAGGAATCAACACCAATGGTTGCCAACCTTCAGGCACCAACCAGCGAATGTTCTGAGGTAAGCGAGACCAAAGGTAGGCAAAAAGAAGTATACCGACTGGTAATATCACCAAAATGCTGAAAGTAGCCACTAGGTTTTCTTCCAGAAAAGGCGCGAAGAACAAACCCGCCAAGAAGCCCAAAATTACCGTAGGCAAGGCCTCCATTAACTCGATCACCGGCTTGATCTTACGACGCAGCGCTGGCGCCATGAAATAAGCAGTGTAAATCGCACCACAAATAGCCAAGGGCACCGCCATCAACATGGCATAAAACGCCGCTTTCAAGGTACCAAATGCTAATGGCATCAAGCTGTATTTAGGTTCAAAGTCGTTATTTGCTGCGGAAGACTGCCAGGTGTAAGTCGGCTCTTGATAGCCTTCGTACCACACTTTGCCCCACAAAGAAGACCAAGATACTTCTGGGTGCTCATTGTCCACTCGGAAGAAGTGCAAACCTTTGCTGTCTTCCAACAGTAAACCATTCGCACGCGGTGCAAAGCTGATCATACGAGCCGTGTTGTCACTCAACTTTTCATTGACCACTTGTCGAGTCGACGTCGCATTATAAATCGCGACTAGACCACGTTCGTCCAGCGTTGCAAAACCTTTACGACGTTGCTCCATCGCTAAGTCCACTAAAGTAATGGGCTGTTTTACATCGCGGATAAACGTCAGCTTTTCTTCGTTTGTCTCATCATTTCGAACGTTAAACCACTGGCTCACACGACCAGAAGAATCCGCCACCATAATAGAAGACTTACCCAATAAATAGCTCATCGAAACAAGCTCAGTACTGGCGTCTTTAAATAAGGGAACTTCATCTTTCAGTTCAATGTTATCAAAATCACGCAGATCAAATTCACTCATCGCACCAGAACGTGTTGCCACATAAAGGTAACGCTGATTACCACTCAGCAACATACTCGCGGCATTTGGAACAAAAGGTAACGGCTCGCTTTGTTCACTCAGTTCCACTTCTTCGGTGATAAAATTAACGTCTTTCGTCACCTTAGTAATAGCACTACTCGACTCGCCAATCGCCGCCATGGTTAAACTGTCGCTGCCATCACGAATCGTTAATTTCTTAATCAAGAAATCAGCAACATCAACAGGCTCTTCGCCGTAAGGGTATTCAACAATGGGAGTAATTTTTCGTTTCCCATCTGGATAGGAAATGCGGTAATCGTGCTTCACAATTAACGCTTTACCATCCTCATAACCAAACGCCATCAAGTGACTGGTATCAGATTCAACGGCAAAGGCGGTGACTTTTTCAGTGCGACGATTTTTAACCGTGTCGATCACGCTACCATCCGCAACAGAGAAGAACACAATACTGCCATTGCTCGTCACGCGCATGCCGACTTCAGCTTGTTCTTCTGTCGTTAAGTAAAGACTTTCACCTTGATCTTCTGCTGGTAGCGTATAGCTGGCTTCAGCATCAATACTGGCGCTTGAGAACAAAGGCGCCACTTCGTAAAGTAAATAAAAGCAAATTAGCAGCACAGCCAAAATAACACTGCTGCCTCCTAGCGCAATACCCATTCCAGCCATGCGGTCTTTCAGGGCGCGAATTTTACGATGACGCTTTAAAGCTGGTGTATTGAAATCCAGTTCAGGCATCTGATGGTCAGTTGATTTAGTCATCCGCTTTCATCTTAGTTGTGTGATGTTTTTATATGACAGTAGTGTGACAGCTAACGGAACAAGAAAAATAGGAGAGCGTTTCGGCCCTCCTATTATTAGCATCTCATCCGTAAGCTCGCTACAGCGTTGCTTAGTTAATACCTAGATCTTTTAGGTACTTATTCGCTACTTTTGCTGGTAGAGGTACATAACCGTCTTTTACGACAACCTCTTGGCCCATTTTAGAAAGGACCATTTTAACAAACTCACGCTGCAATGGAGCAAGTGGCTTGTTAGGTGCTTTGTTTACATAAACGTATAAGAAACGAGACAGAGGATATTTACCCGTTGCTGCGTTCTCAGAGGTTGCTTCAATAAAAGCGCCGCCTTCTTTCTTAGTCAATGCCACGGCACGAACTGAAGACGTTTTGTAGCCAATACCAGAGTAACCAATACCGTTAAGAGAAGTAGAAACAGACTGAACAACAGACGCAGAACCTGGCTGCTCGTTTACGCTGTTTTTGAAGTCACCTTTGAAAAGTGCGTTTGATTTGAAGTAACCGTACGTACCAGACACTGAGTTACGGCCAAACAACTGAACATCACGGTTTGCCCAAGCACCCGTTAGACCAGCTTTACCCCAGTTAGTGATGTCTTCGCTGTGACCGCCCTTACGTGTAGAAGAGAAGATCGCATCCACTTCTGGAAGTGACAAACCTTTGATTGGGTTATCTTTATGTACGAAAACCGCTAGCGCATCGATTGCCACTGGGACTGCAGTTGGCTTGTAGCCATATTTTTTCTCAAACGCTGCGATTTCTTTGTCTTTCATCATACGAGACATAGGACCGAAGTTTGATGTACCTTCCGTCAATGCTGGTGGCGCAGTAGAAGAGCCGGCCGCTTGAATTTGAATGTTTACATTTGGGTATAGACGCTTAAAGTCTTCTGCCCACAATGTCATCAAGTTCGCTAGAGTATCAGAGCCAACACTTGAAATATTTCCTGAAACGCCGCTTGCCTTGTTGTAAGACATTAAATTTGAATCAACATCGGCAAAAGCGTTAAAAGAAACGCCTACTGCTGCTGTCATTGCTAAACCTGCAACTAGTTTTTTCATCACATAAACCTCAGTGGTTATAGTCAAATATTTATGAGCAAGTGCCCATAGCTCGTTCGATAGAGCTACTATAAAAAAGTCTTGTGACAAAAATGTTACACAGTGAAATATTTCAAAAAAATTTAAGCAGTGATCTACTGCTAAAAGCTCACTTCCAAAAAACACCGGAAACCACCATGCCTAAATTCAGCTATAACGAGCACTTTAGAATAATTCAAAGTTGGTCAGTAGGCGGTGCAGTACAGGAACACAGTATTGTCACTGATGAGGTTGAAAACGATTTTTCTGCACAGCAAGACTTTATTCCTGAAAAATATAGTTCACGAAAAATGGCTTTGCTACGTTAGAATTATCTTGTAATTTAAGAGCCGAGAATCCTAGTTCTTTATAAGGCCTGAGTTTGGTATCGCTTTTTCTGAGTAAGTTGCTTATATTAGTTGTTCATTTATAGGTCACCTTGCTAAATTGTGTGGGTACTTGAAACACATAAGGAACTGGTTATCTCTTCTATGACTATTATTGAGATGTAAGCTTCATGAAATGATTTGTTACCAATGTATTAACAGGTTTATTTTTTACATTATTTTCTGGATACTCCTGTGGAAAAAATTAAATTGGTTCACTTTATAGTTAGGAGGCTTTGATGATACGCAGGAAGGTTGGATTATATGTTATTTCACTATGGCTTCTGTTTTTACTCGTAATTATCATAACGGTAAAAATTCCTTTTTGTTGGGGGGATAACTGTCATTTTATTGGATTTGATCAACTTAATACTGGAATAGTAATACCTATAATTTGTTCGGTTTGCTTGCTGTGGGGGATATACGAGTTCAAGCGTTTCAAGTTTGATATTGAGGGTTCGACTAATATTCCTTTTAAATTAGTTAAAGTTGAAAGTATTAATTATGAACACCTAACTTTTTTAGCTACATATATAATTCCATTAGTAACTTTTGACTTTGAAAGTGTTAGATATTTAATTGTATTAACTCTATTATTAATTTTCATGGGCGTAATTTACATTAAAACAGATTTGTTTTATGCAAACCCCTCATTAGCTTTATTAGGATTTCATATTTATAAAGCTGATGGATTATTTAAGAATAATGATACTAGGGAAAATATTATTATTATCACGAGATCGAAGTTAAGTAAAAACGAACGAATATCATATATTAAACTCGATGAAAGAATTTATTACGGAGCGATGATTAAATCATGAATAAGGAAGAATTGAATACGAAGTTGAAATATCTTCAAGATAATATAGAACAGATTGAAGCTGTTGTTTACGTTCTGCTTAAAGGTGAAACAACTCCTAAAAAACTTGATATTAAATCGGATGATCTACCTAACATTAAAAAGATGTTTGTTGATAGTATAGGTAGTGAAATCATATCGAATACAGATGTTTCAGTCGTATTACTATCTACATCAGATGAAAGAAAGAATGTTATATATGAATATGACATTGAAGTTCCTGAATCTCTCCAATGTTTGCAACATATTACTAGTTCAGATGATTATGAAATGTTTGATTTAGCTGATGATAATATTAACTCAGTAGTGGCAATGATTATCGAATTAGGTGATGAACAGAAGCAAGTTGTTTTGTTTAAAACAATGGCTCAGATTAATATTTATGGAAGATCGAGTTTTTTCTTAAAGAAATCTCCTCAAAGATTCGAGGAGTTAAAAGAAGAGTTTTTTCGGATAAGTCCTAACTTTCATTTACTCCAAGTTGATAATTCTTTATTAGTTTTAAGTTTAGATACGTTAGAAAAATCATTTGGTTTTCAGGAAATAATAAAGAAGGAAGCTAAATTAGGTGTAGAGGCTATAGAAGCGATTTCTTTAGTAGAAAACCCTGAAACATTACATGAACTAATAGATAATGTAACAACAGCAAGAAAGCTCACTAAAGTAGCTAAAGCATCCCCTGTTCTAAAATCAGGAATTGAAAATGATAAAATAATTCAATTTTGTAAGTCTTTCCCAAGATTGAAAGGTAAAATAAAATTTAATGCAGATGGTGATAAAATACAACTTGATACAAAGGTGTCTAAAGCCCTTTTTATACAATTGTTAATGGATGATTTTCTGACATCAGAGTTAACAAAATTTCATTATACAAGTCTTGCTAAAGATGGTGCAGATGACAATGTTGCAGTTGAAGAGTCTTAACATATACTCCCGTTAGAATTTTCTGCTAATCGACAGGGTAACTACGTACTTCTGTGCATAAACGTTCTCCGTAAAAGTGCCTCACAAATAGAGGCGCTTTTGCTCTATCACTATAAGTTTTAGTTGTTATATTGATGATTTAACGATTCCCCCGCAATATTCTTAAATGATTTTCTAGTTAGTTTTACCTCTGACATACAGTACTTAACTAGGATCTCTGATTTATCCCTTTGATACTATGACTCTTTTTCATCCTCCACCATATACTCTGGGTCAAAGCCCTTTTTCATCAGTTTTTATTACATTCATGAAGTGTCTTAAAGGAAGAAGGGGGTCGACCCTTTCGGAGCTTCGTGTATGGAAGCAAAAACACATCAAGGGTAAACAACATTTCGGCGAGGTAGGCGGTAGTTTCGAGGAGAAATGTTATTCGGTCGATGACAACAAAGGCTCAGTACAAAGAATAATCCCATCCTAACCTTGTATCTTTCTAAGTGAATTGCTTAGCTAGGGAACATGCCATCAAGCCAAACTGCGCGCCTTAACATTCTGAAAGCCCAATGGCAGTCAGTAATGTGGCTGGTTTATCACTTTTCTACCACTAAACAAGATAATTGAACCTTGTTTAGTGGTTTGTAAACGGATTAACTCCTTGCGGCTCGGGTCATCTGGTCAACTCGAAACACGTTTGCAAGAGCAAACAGCATGGCGAGCTTACTGTCATTTTTAGCCAACCCACGATAAATAGCTTTTCTAAAACCAAACTAACACTTGATGATTCTAAAGGGATGTTCGACTTTTGCTCGAATACTGGCTTTTATGTATTCCGTTCGGATGGGCTGTTTATTTTTCCTAGGGTGATTTTTTAAGGTTTTTATTTTGCTTGCCCTTCTTTTCGAAAAATAGCTGCAATCAACCAGTCTGCTTTGACACCTTTTAACTCTTCTCTCTTTTGAGCGCCACGATAGCCAGAATCCGCCGAGACAAAACACTCTTCGCCATGAAGAAGGTTCGCTGTTTCTGTGATGTCATGAACGTTGGCCGCCGTTGTACTCATGCTGTGAGTTAACCCCGTTCTAGCGTCAACACCAATATGGGCTTTTAAGCCAAAGAACCACTGCTTACCCTTTTGAGTTTGATGCATTTCAAGGTCTCTTTCTTTGGTTTTATTTTTCGTTGAGCTGGCCGCTTCAATAATAGTCGCATCCACAATGGTGCCTTCTTTGAGATAAATGCCTGCATCAGACAGCCATCGATTCACTTCTTTAAAAAGCTGGCGCGAGAGTTTGTGTTTTTCTAATAAGTGTCTGAAATTCATGATGGTCGTGTGATCAGGAATTGGGTTATCTAACGATAAGTCAGCAAATAAGCGCATGGACGTGATCTCATACAAGGCGTCCTCCATCGCTGGATCACTCATGTTGTACCAATGTTGCATGCAGTGAATGCGGAACATTGTTGATAGCTGATAAGGTCTTCTGCCATTCCCTGGTTTAGGATAAAACGGCTCAATAACCGCTTCTAGTTGATCCCAAGGCATCAACTCATTCATGCGAGAAAGGAAAATTTCCTTACGTGTTTTACGGCGTTTGTTGTTAAATTCGCTGTCGGCAAAGGTGAGTTGGAGTGACATGGTTGAGGCTCGAAGACTTAAAAAGAGATTGTCTCATGAGAGGGACTTATTCGCATGTTCCTTAGGTGTTTTTTAACTACAATTAAAAATCATGAGTTCAATTTTAATTTTCTTTTTATTATCATCTGCATTCATAAATAAATAGGAAACAGAAGTTTGTGTGTTTTCTTTTACAAGTGATGAATAACCTGAATGGGTCTTCATTGCTTCTTTAGATTTTTCTAGAATACTAGTGAAACCAGCATTGTGTTTATTAAAAATAATTAGGGCTACTTGCTCATCTCTCCACGTGACATACCTTTCAAGTAATTGATCAACTGCCTTAAGTAGTTCTTTTTCCCCATACCATATTTTGCATTCGGCAATAAATACATTTTGCCCAATACTATCTTGGATTAACATATCTGTTTTTCCAATTTTATTAAATGTTTCACCTGTTGCAGTGTGGTTACGAGAAATTGAATTTAAGTGAGGCAAGAAAAAATCTCTAAACCCTTCTTCATCAAACTTAGAATAGAGGGATTTATATTTTTCTAGATTTAGACCAAAAACATTTATTTCGTTAATTATTTGATCATAAGCTTTACTGCTAATTTTTGACAATAGATCGGCTTCAAAAATAGGATCTAAGGGCTGAGAAGTATAAAAGCTTTCCAATTGTATTTTTACTTCCTCCTCAGTTTCTTCAGCTGAATAAAATTCAGATGGGTATATTGTTATATCTGTCCTTTTATTATCAGTTATATTCACTTTTGAAATCGATTGAATTTCTTGCAATAGCTTTTGAATAGTAGCTAAATGAGTATTATCTTTTAGCATTACTTTTAAGTAATCTTTATTGAACATATTTCTTTTTTCAATTATGTAATTTGCCATAATGAACATCACTTTTTTAAGTTTTAGATAAAGGAAATTTTCTCTTAAATAATAATTAGCTTTTCAGGCTAAGATTTAGCTACGATAAACATTGGGACACCTAACACTTTGCTAAGCGGCAATAAAATAGCTGGCTAAAATTAGCGAGGAACGAGCAAAAGCCAGCTGTTTTTTGTCCGTTTGAGCAACTTGTTAGAGTTTTTTGCCCCAGCCTACTGTTATTAAGTTTCCACTTTCACTAATTTCATTGATTGTGAAAGCATATTCATTTCCATTAATACTGAATACATCAGAGTAACCTTGGTTCACAATAAGCTTATAAACATTGTTTTCGTTTGGCGCTACGCCTAACCTAATATCGGCATAAACATTATCATTTACACCGATATACACACGATCTAACAGCACCACTAGTTTTTTATCTGGAGACTCTTCATGGCTTCCTTTACCGATTGAAAATGTTGGTAATGTATTACTCGCGCTAACTTGCTCACTACGCTCATTCATAAAACCAAAACCAGCGAGTACACATGTAACTAAAATTAGAGTATAAAACCCCATCAACATAGAGGTTCTAGGCACATCTCTTTTTTGCTCCGTATAAAGCAATTTTACAGCGATAATCATACCTGCTAGTCCAACACCTATAGAACCATACGATAAAAAACTTTCCATTTTATTCCTTGTTAATTTATTTAAATACGACTGAATTGAATACTAAAGCTCTAACATCTTTAATAGTGCGCATGCGCGTTTACACATTTGTAAAACTCTTTAAATATCCCTATAACTAACTGAATTTTCAGTATTTTATAAAATTATTCATAAAGTCCAAAACTGGCTAAACGAGCGTGCGCGTTATTCCTTTTATCCCCAGCGTGTTATCTCTGCACTGAAAATGCTTATCCATTGATATTAAAAGACTTTTTATTTATCTACCAGTATAAACGCGCAAAGCAGTGATTATTTTTTAGACAAAACGAGCATAAAATAGACGGGGTGAAAAATAACCTTTCTCTTAATTGTTTTTTCCTATGGTGAATTGATCACCTAAATTGAGGTGCCTTTAAAATCCGTTTGTTGTATTGAAATGACGCTGTAAGCGCAAAGCAAAGCCGATGAGCGAGGTCAAACGATAGTGTCGAGCGAATGGGTTTGGTTGGCTCCAAAGGTATGGAGCAAAGCCCTTATGCATTCCAACTCAGGAACGAGGATACGATTAATCTGCGATTGCGCACTCCTTTGATTGCCTGATTACGCCTCGTTCCTCGTCTAATCATGCCTACAAGAACCAAGAAAGAGTCCCATCGACTTGCAAAGGTTGAGTAGCAGAACATCAAGCCAATAACGTGAGCAAAGCGAATGGGGTTGGTTGGCTCCAAAAGTATGGGAACGAGGAAATCAGAAAAACCCTCCCCTTGTGAAGTAAAGGGAGGGAACGTAGTGCTTAAATCGTATGAACACCCTATTTCAGAGCTGTTTTATACGATAAAGGCGTCGAAGGCCTTATATGTAGGCGCCTGCAATATTCCCAAGCGTGACGTTATCCAATAGACTAGCCGTCCGGATTAAGTCCACTAGAGACACATCCGATAATAATGATTAAAACTGTGGGTACTTTAATGTTTAACAAACTGGTCTGTTCTGCTGAGGCCATTTCCTATTACACGGGGAAATGTGTTGCTTGGCTTACGTTAGCGATGATGCTAATTACCTGTCTCATCGTACTGTTGCGCTATGGTTTCGACATCGGTTCTATCGCGCTACAAGAGTCTGTTCTTTATCTTCACGCGATGGTTTTTATGCTGGGCGCGGCTTATACCTTTAAAGACGACGAACACGTTCGTGTTGATGTTTTTTATCGTGGTTTTTCTGCCTCTAAAAAAGCATGGGTCAATATCATTGGCGGTATCTTCTTTCTATTGCCCTTTACGCTTTATACCGCGTATTTAAGTATGGATTACGTGAGTGCGTCTTGGCGCGTATTCGAAACGTCTCCAGAACCGGGTGGTTTGCCTTTTGTGTATCTATTAAAGACGCTGATTCCAATGATGATGATTAGTCTGATCATTCAAGGTACAGCGGATATTCTGAAAAATATTGGCGTTGTAAACGCGGCTCGCTCCCCCATTACTAGACACGCTAAAGGACAAAACTAATGGCTGAATTTATTCCTTTATGGCTCTTTGCCGGTGTTTGTGTCTGCTTATTATTTGGCTACCCTGTGGCGTTTTCATTGGGTGGCACCGCGTTAATTTTTGCGGCGGTGGGTTCCTTTTTTGGAACCTTCGACAGCGTTTTTCTAGAAGCATTGCCCAACCGTTTGTTTGGTATTGTCGGCAATGAAACTCTCATGGCGGTGCCGCTCTTTGTATTGATGGGTGTCCTGCTAGAAAAATCAAAGCTGGCTGAGAAGTTACTCGATTCCATGGCAATGTTATTTGGCACCTTGCGTGGCGGTTTAGGCATTTCGGTTATTTTGGTCGGTATGCTGTTGGCCGCGAGTACCGGTATTGTTGGTGCGACGGTGGTTACCATGGGCATGATCTCGCTGCCGACTATGTTGCGTCGCGGTTATGACCCAGCGCTAGCGGCCGGCACCATTTGCGCAACCGGTACATTGGGGCAAATCATTCCGCCGTCTATTGCGTTGGTTTTATTGGGCGATGTGATGTCCAATGCGTTCCAGAAAGCGCAGTTGGAAATGGGAATTTTTTCACCTAAAACCATTTCTGTGGGCGACTTGTTTGTTGGTGCGCTGATTCCCGGATTGATCCTTGTTGCTCTCTACATTTTATACGTCGTCGTTGTGGCCTGGTTGCAACCTCACAAAGCCCCCGCCGTACCTCGTGAGGAATTACGCAACGGCTCTACGGAACCTCTTGCCATACAAATTATAAAAGGCTTATTACCGCCTTTGGTGCTTATTTTTGCGGTACTAGGTTCTATCCTAAGCGGTATTGCCACACCAACAGAAGCGGCGGGCGTGGGGGCATTAGGCGCGGCGTTGTTGGCGTGGGGAAGTGGCAAACTTAGTTTCCCAACCTTAAAAGAAACCGTGCATTCGACCACGAAAGTCACCTGTATGGTGTTCATGATCCTTATCGGTGCGTCGCTTTTCTCCTTGGTATTCCGTGGCTTTGGTGGCGAAGAATTGATTCAAGACTTCTTCTCTCAACTTCCGGGTGGGGTTGTCGGCGCCATGATTGTGGTGATGTTGCTGATGTTCTTCCTTGGTTTTATCCTAGACTTCATTGAGATTACCTTCGTCGTCGTACCGATTGTTGCACCTGTTTTACTCGCAATGGGTCTAGATCCAGTATGGTTAGGCATTATGATGGCGATCAACTTACAAACGTCTTTCCTAACACCGCCATTTGGCTTCGCTCTGTTTTACTTACGTGGCGTAGCGCCACCAGAACTTAAGACACAGTCGATTTACAAAGGCGTATTGCCGTTTATTTTGATTCAGCTTTTCGTGCTATTAATGCTATCGGTCTGGCCTGAACTGGCAACGTGGTTACCAGAACAAGTCTACGCAAACTGATAAACAAAATAATTTTTGGCATAGCAAAACAGACACTCATTACGTGAGGACAAAAATATGAAAGCAATGCAAATGAAAGACTACGGTCCAGCCAGCGATTTAACACTGGCTGACGCCAATAAACCGAGCATTAATGAAGATCAAATGTTGGTTCAAGTTGGTGCAGCAGGTGTAAACCCAGTCGATACCTACATTCGCTCAGGCACTAATAATTACAAAACGACGTTTCCCCATACACCGGGTTCTGACGGCGCAGGCACCATTGTTGAGTTGGGCAAAAATGTCACCGAGTTTGAGGTGGGTCAGCGCGTTTACTTTAGCCGTAATCTTGGCGGTTCTTCGGCAGAATTCACTGTGTGTGCAGCGACTCATACTTATCCTTTGGCCGATGCCTTGTCGTTCGAAGAAGGCGCTTGTCTAGGCGTACCTTACACAACGGCTCATCGTGCTTTGTTTGGCCGAGCCAATGCCAAAGCGGGCGATAAAGTCTTAGTTCATGGTGCGACCGGTGCGGTTGGCATTGCGACTGTACAATTGGCGTTAGCGGCAGGTATGGAAGTGGTGGCCAGTGCCGGCACAGTGGCAGGCGCGGATTTATTACGTCAGCAAGGTGTTACAACCGTCATCATGCACAATGAAGCCGATCACCTTGCGCCTTTCCAAACGTTAGCCAGCGGTTTCGACATCGTCATTGAAATGCTTGCTAACCATAACTTGGACCAAGATTTAAAAGCCTTGGCCTTTGGTGGTTGTGTGGCCGTGATTGGTAACCGTGGCACGGTTGAGATTAACCCTCGTGACCTGATGGCGCGTGATGCATCTGTCGTTGGTGTCGCTTTGGCCAATGTGCAGCCAAAAGAACTCGCCTTGATCGCGAAGTCTTTGCGCCCTCTTTTTGAAAAAGGCGTATTAAAACCTGTGGTTCGTCATAGCTACGCATTAACGGAACTAGCACAAGCCCATGAAGACGTTCTGAAGTCTGGCGCATTGGGTAATCTTGTTATTCGTATTGGCGAGTAGTAAGTACGCACTTTGGCAAACTCGACGCATTGATAAGACAAAACGTCGAGTTTGCTTTCCTAACCTATTTATCTAACTATCCCGCCCTCGAAAGTAGTAAAAACACCCTAAAGTCGGGTATCTTCAAAAAAATACGCTACTAAAGCGTCTATAAGGCCGCTATACTTTCGACTTAATCTATCCAAAAGGCACATTTTGACTCAGCCTGATTCCGACGTTTTCAGCCTGCCAAATGAAGCGGATATCCATGATCACGACTTTCATCAATTGGTGGTCGTATTAGATGGCAATACCGATTTCGATATTCAAGGCAAAGGCAAGCAACTGCATACTGGCGAAGGGTGTATCCTTCCGTCAGAGAACAGCCATGCGTTTGCGGGTCTAGGCGATAATCGAATCATGGTGATTAACCTGCCTATTCCACCGCAAAAAGGCATTACCGACGAAGAATATGAAATTGTGTCTCGCTTGTTTGATCAAGCGGCGTATTTTCAGTTAAACCCACGCTTACAAATCTTAGCCTCGGCATTGTCCGGCGAATTACAACAATACCCAAATGACATGATCTTGGCCCGAGCGTGCGGCAACACGTTACTCAGTGCCATTCGTCATCAGATCAATAACAAAGATGTTCGTACTCGAGGTAATCACCTTGATATCGACAAACTCGATCAATTTATTGAGCTCAACTTGTCGCGTCGCGTCCACATCGACCAACTCGCTAACTTCTGTTTTTTGAGTGTCAGCCAATTTCATGAGCGCTTTAAAGACCGAACGGGGATGACGCCTCATCAATACTTAATGCGCAAACGCTTAGAACGCGCTCAATCGCTATTAAGAGAAGGCCATCCACCGATACAGGTCGCCGAAATGTGTGGATTTTCGAGCCAAAGTGCGATGACCAATGTGTTCTCTCAAACGCTCTCCATCACCCCTTTAAAATACCAGAAGCAATTTGGTGGCCGCTAACGTGTCTTTTCTTCCACGTTAAGAAACTTTTTCGCTTGTCATCATTTCTCTCATTTTTCCCCTTATATCGTCACAAGAACACGACATCTTTCAACGTATTCTGAATAAGTCGGACTTTCTTATAAAAAAAAACGACTTTTTCGAAAGACACTTAATCCCTTCTGTCACTAAAGTGTCAATATTATCCAGATATGCGCTTTTCATTTTTTACCTGATAAAAAATAATCAAAAAAGTGTTTTATGCTCTATAACAATATGCGCGGCCTTAATAAAAAGCCATGCAGCTTTTTATGTTAACGCGGGAGAGTCCAACCATGTTTAAAGCGATTGAGGTGTTACAACCTAACTTTATCCAGCGACCACTAAATGAATTGTGGCAGCTGATTTCCCCTCTTTATAAGATGGATGAAGAAAAGTGGTTGAAAGAGTTATTACCTTTAGCAAAACCAACAGACGAGGCGCTCGCTGAGCACACTAATGCGGCGTCTAAACTCATTGCTGAAGTACGTAACGATGACGATAGCATGTCAATGATTGACGCTTTACTGTTGGAATACAGTCTAGACACCAAAGAAGGTATTTTGTTGATGTGTTTGGCTGAAGCGCTCATGCGTGTACCAGACAAAGAAACCGCAGACGCCTTTATTAAAGACCGTTTGAGTGTGGCCGATTGGGCTTCTCACGCTAAGAATTCTGATTCCTTTTTTGTTAATGCGTCCACATGGGGTCTTTTGTTGACAGGCAAAATCGTCACCATGGACGAAAACCAAGACGGCACACCAGCCAACCTTGTCAATCGGATGGTAAACCGTGTTTCTGAGCCTGTGATTCGTAAAGCGATGAACCAAGCGATGAAAGTCATGGGTCATCAGTTTGTTTTAGGTCGCAGTATCACAGAAGCCTTGTCTCGTGGTAAAAGCTACCGTGACAAAGGTTACACCTACTCCTTTGATATGTTGGGTGAAGCGGCGTTAACCGCCGCCGATGCCGATAAGTACCTCAAGTCTTATGAGCAAGCCGTCGAGTCTGTAGGCAAAGATACCTACAGCAAAGGCCACCGCCCAACGATCTCTATTAAGCTATCAGCCCTTCACCCTCGTTATGAAGTGGGTTGTGAAGAACGTGTAATGACCGAGCTTTTTGACAGCGTTAAAGGCTTAATCACTAAGGCTCGCGCCTTGAACGTCGGCATTACTATCGATGCGGAAGAAGCAGATCGCCTAGAACTTTCTTTGCATTTATTTGAAAAACTGTACCGCGATGAAGCAACAAAAGGCTGGGGCTTGTTTGGGCTAGTGGTACAAGCTTATTCAAAGCGCGCTCTGCCTGTTTTAGTTTGGTTGGCTGCTCTTGCCAAAGAATATGGCGATCGAGTGCCTGTTCGCCTTGTAAAGGGCGCTTATTGGGATTCTGAAATCAAACTTTGCCAACAACGCGGCATTGATGGTTATCCTGTTTACACACGCAAAGAATCGACCGATGTGTCTTACCTAGCCTGCGCTCACTTCTTACTCAGCGAGCACACTCGCGCGAATATCTTTCCACAGTTTGCCAGCCATAATGCGCACACCATTGCGACCATTAACTGCATCGCAACACAATTGGGCGCAACGACAAAAGAATTCGAATTCCAACGCTTACACGGCATGGGCGATGCGCTTTATAACCGTTTGATCAAAGACAGCGACATTTGCGTACGTATTTACGCGCCAGTCGGTAGTCACAAAGACTTGCTTCCTTACTTGGTTCGTCGTTTGTTAGAAAACGGCGCTAACAGCTCCTTCGTGCACCGTTTAATCGACGCCAGCTACCCAATTGCGGATTTGATCGATCACCCAGTGACGACGCTAGAAAGTCGTAAATCATTGGCTAACCCTCATATTAGCCTGCCATCAGGCTTGTTTGACGATCGTAAAAATTCATTTGGACCCAATATTGAGATCGATTCTGACTGGACACCATTCAAAGCCAAAATCGACGTTTTCATGGGACAAGACACCCAATGGCGCGCTTTCCCCATCGTGGGCGGTGAAAAGGTAGAAACAGGACACACTCACGCAGTACTTAGCCCTTACGATCACAGTGAGTCTGCGGGTCAAATTGACTGGGCAGACACAACCATCGTCACAAAAGCCATTGACCTTGCGGAAGCGGCCTTCCCTGCGTGGTCTACTCGTCCAGCGACGGAACGTGCTGATTGCTTAGACAAAATGGCAGACTTGATGGAAGAAAACTACGCAGAACTGATGGCACTTTGCCACCGTGAAGCGGGTAAAACCATTCAAGACAGCATCGATGAAGTACGTGAGGCTGTGGACTTTTGCCGCTACTACGCACAACAAGCTCGTAGTCACTTTGCCAATCCAACCAGCTACACAGATTTCTTAGGCGAAGCAAAGCACGCTAAGCTAAACGGCCGTGGCGTATTTACTTGTATCAGCCCTTGGAACTTCCCATTGGCGATTTTCACCGGCCAAATAGTGGCGGCACTTGTGGTTGGTAATACCGTGGTGGCAAAACCAGCGGAACAAACTAGCTTAATCGCTTTTCGTGCCATTGAGTTGTTACATCAAGCTGGTGTACCGGGCGATGTTCTGCATCTTCTACCAGGCGATGGCGCGACGGTTGGTGCTCCGCTCACCAGCGACAAACGCATTGCAGGTTTGGCGTTCACGGGCTCGACAGGCACGGCACAATTGATTAACCGCACACTTGCGGCACGTGGTGTGGCGCCTGTGCCTGTTATCGCAGAAACAGGCGGTCAAAACGCCATGTTGGTGGACTCTACGTCATTGCCAGAACAAGTCGTACGCGATGCGGTTCGTTCTGCTTTCGCGTCAGCTGGTCAACGTTGTTCCGCATTGCGTGTCTTGTTCGTACAAGAAGACATTGCCGATCGAGTTATTCCGATGATCAAAGGCGCGATGCAAGAGCAGTCTGTAGGCTTGCCGTATTTGCACAGCACGGATGTGGGCCCAGTGATCGATAAAAAAGCACAAACCATGTTGCTAGAACACATCGAACACATGACAAAAGAAGCCAAGCTGATTGCTCAATCAGAACTGCCGTCGTTTGCAAACAAAGGCACGTATGTTGCGCCAACGGCATTTGAAATCGCCAGTATCGATCAGCTTACCGATGAGAAATTCGGACCAATTCTTCATGTTGTACGCTACAAAGCACGCGACTTAGATAAAATCATCGATACGATTAACAACTCAGGGTTTGGTCTGACGTTAGGCGTTCATAGCCGTAACGAAACCACCTGTGCTCGTATTGCAAGCCGAGCCCGCGTGGGTAACTTGTACATCAACCGCGACCAAGTTGGTGCCGTGGTTGGCGTTCAGCCTTTCGGTGGACAAGGTTTGTCAGGTACTGGCCCAAAAGCTGGTGGCCCGCACTATCTACAACGCTTCGCCATTGAGCAAGACCTTTAAGGGGAGACACTATCATGACAATCGTACAACCTATCCAAATTCAGGTCGCTCAAAAAGTCTTCGAATCATGGGACAAGATTGGGGTAAATGGTCGAGCGGAAAAACTGCTTAACACACTGGCGTCATTTTCTAATGAAGAAAAGAAAATGGCCACTTGGCAGATCAATAATGCACAAAAAGAAATAGCTGAAACTCGCGTGATGCCTGGCCCAACCGGTGAACGCAACGAGCTATCAAACCAAGGTCGTGGCCCGTTCCTTTGCATGTCTTTCGTAGAAAGCGGCAAAGCAAAAGTTGGTTTGGTGGGTCAGGTGTTTACCGCGTTAATCGCGGGAAACCCCGTGATTACCGTTGGCCCAACGGGCCAAGAAATCATGGACCTGATTTCACCTTTCGTGCCAGAAGGCGTTATCCAAAATATCGCGGAATCCGCACAAGACTCTTTGATTGAAGCCAATCACTTGGCTGGAATTGCAACGCTTTGCAACCCTATACAAGCGCAATTGCTTAGCCAGCGTCTTGCCGCGAAAGGCGGTCTCATCTGTCAGTTGATCGAAGAAGTCGACAGCGAGAACCTCAGTGTTATCGCCAAACCGCATTACTTACTGCGCTTTGTTACCGAACGCACCGTGTCGAACAACACCACAGCAATTGGTGGCAACGCGACCTTGCTTGAATTGGGCAGCATGAACGACTAAAGCCTTTAGTTTCACTTTTCATAAGCAACAAATACAAAAAAACCTCTTTGGAAACAAAGAGGTTTTTTTATTTCATTTCACAACATTAATCTAAAAAAGATTAATCAATCTCGCGAGCATTGATGTAAGCGCGTTCAGACACTTCGTGCCACGCTCTTACTTTGCTACCAAAGTCTTTGAATGAGTCATACACTTTCTGGCTCATCGGATCCGCTGCTGCCACTTCTTCTAATGTTTCAGTAGAGGCTTTTTTCAGCGCCGACAAGACATCATTAGGGAAAGGTTTTAGTATGACGTTATGCTCATTAACCAACGTCTCTAGTGCCGTGTTATTCAAGGCAGTGAACTCATCAAGCATGTCAGCGTTCGCTTGGCGAGTCGCCGCACGCACGATCAACTGAAGGTCTTTTGGCAAAGCTTCAAACGCTTCTTTGTTGTAAAGCGCTTCCATTGTTGAACCTGGCTCATGCCAACCTGGGTAGTAGTAGTATTTCGCCGCTTTGTATAAGCCAAATGCTAAATCATTGTATGGTCCAACCCATTCCGTCGCATCAATAGCGCCAGTCTGCAAAGAAGTGAAGATTTCGCCACCAGGTAAGTTAATTGGTGTACCACCCACTTTCTTCAAGACTTCACCGCCAAGACCTGGAATACGCATTTTTAGACCTTGGAAGTCTTCAAGGGAATTAATCTCTTTATTGAACCAACCGCCCATCTGTACCCCAGTGTTACCGGCGGCCATTGGAATTAGGTTAAACGGTGCATAAATTTCTTCCCATAGTTTTAAACCGCCACCATGGTGAATCCAAGAGTTGATCTCTTGTGCTGTAAAACCAAATGGCACTGCTGTAAAGAACTGAGCCGCTGGCGCTTTACCTTTCCAGTAATACGCTGCACCGTGACCCATTTGCGCCGTACCACGAGATACCGCATCAAACACTTCCAATGGTGGAACAAGTTCACCTGCCGCATACACTTTAATGTTTAAGCGACCATTGGACATTTCATTGATATTTTTGGCAAGGGCTTCTGCACCCGTTCCCAGACCCGGAAAGTTCTTTGGCCACGTTGTGACCATTTTCCAGTTAATGACGTCGACTTTTTTCTCTACTTTTGCCGTTTCTTCCGCTTTTTCGGATCCGCCACAAGCCACCAAGGTGGCTGCTGTCAAACCGACTAATGCCAGCTTGCTCCACAACTTTATTTTATTCATTCACTTTATCCCTCAGGAGACGCGTTAAATTTATTGTTATAAGACCAAGCCTTCCAGCTCAGCTCATCACACAACCCTAATTGTGCGATTCGGGTCAGCATTATGAAGTAATATTGACCCTTTAGACACATTCTGTGCACTAAGTGCATTAGATAGTATGAATTGCCGTCTCAGCTCTCAAGGCCTTTTTAATTTTATTTCTTTTTTTATGTGCCTCGTTATTATTCATTTACCCCTCATAGCGTTGGAGTATAACTCCACGACATACGCTGACCGCTCTCTGCAGACTGTTCCGCTAAACACAAACCATAAATTAACTGACAAGCGTGTTCCATCGATACCGGAGCCTCACCTTTGCCAAGAATCGCATCACGCAGCTGAGCATAAAACGCGGCGTACTCGCCTTGTGTGGACTCTTCTAGAACAATATCAATATCATCTTGGGAATGCGCCACAAATCGCGTATTTCGCTGTTGTGCCGCTCGTGATGGGAAGCTCTCATCCCACGGCATTTGCCCTGCACGTAGTGCTTCTTCTTGCGGGTCTAAGCCAACACATTGCCAACTGCCTTTGGTGAATCTGGCATTAAAACGGCGCATTTCACCCGCTTCAAACGGCGTTGACGCAATACGAACACGTTTATCATCGTAGCCTAACTCAACTTCAAACCAATCATGGGTTTGGCTGCCTTCACGCAAACGATCAATACTGGCGTGCATCCATTTTGGCGGCCCAAACAAACATAAAGCTTGATCTAATATATGCGGGCCAAGATCCCAAAAAATCCCTGTTCCCACCCCAGGTTCTTCACGCCAACGCGCTTGAGCTGTCGGACGGAAACGATCAAAGCGAGAATCAATATGCTTCAACTCACCCAACTCTCCGCTTTCGATCAAGGCTTTAAGACGCAGAAAATCGCCATCAAAGCGACGATTTTGATAAACACAAAATACCAAGCCTTTTTTCTTAGCAAGGGTACACAAAGCTTCTATCTGAGATAAATCAGTGACAGAGGGTTTCTCTAGCAACACGTGTTTACCGTTTTCCAACGCGTGTTTGGCTTGATCAAAATGCAACGCATTCGGCGTCGTAATCACCACCAAATCCACATCCGACGCCGTAAACACAGCCTCGGCAGACGACACAACCATGGCATCAGGCAATACCGCTTTCACCTCACTTGCCTTAGAACTGCAAACATACGACATCGTCATGTTAGGGTCGTTCATCACAAACGGCGCATGAAAAACACGCCCAGACAAACCAAAACCGATCAAACCAACACAAATAGCCATCCCTTACCCTCTTCACCTAAACTTTATATTTATGGACAGTTTTATCGATAAACAACTCGACATAAACCAGAATACAATAGACTAAATAACTTCCAACTTAGCAAACGACAACACCAGCCATTTTGAGCCTTCGTCGTCGAAGTTAACCTGCACCCGTGCTTGTGGGCCTTGGCCTTCATAGTTGATGACCAAACCTTCACCGAACACGGGGTGATTCACGCGATCGCCCATGCTGACCGTAATTTCTGGCGCTTTGTAGTTGTTCAACACACTGCTGTTTTGCAGTTTGTTCTTTTCAAAATTGTAATCCGGTCGTTGCATCGAAACAGGTCGACTGACTTGAGAACGAAGTCGCACTTCTTCCAAGCATTCCGGCGGTAACTCTTTGATAAAGCGTGATGGACTATTAAAGGATTCGCTGCCAAACAAACGGCGCGATTCGGCGTAGGTGATGTACAGCTTTTCCATCGCTCGGGTAATGCCGACATAACAAAGACGACGCTCTTCTGCGAGTCGTCCTGGTTCTTCAAACGACATTTTGCTTGGGAAAATATTTTCTTCCACGCCCGTTAAGAAGACCAATGGAAACTCCAGACCTTTGGCAGAGTGAAGTGTCATCAATTGCACTGCATCTTGGTATTCATCTGCTTGGGCATCGCCAGCATCCAACACAGCTTTATCTAAAAATGCCATCAAGGGTGAACTGAATTCTTCGTCTTCGTCGCTCCAGCTAAAGCTACCCGCCGCGCCAACCAACTCTTTTAAGTTTTCAATGCGCGCTTCGCCCTTTTCACCTTTCTCTTTTTCATGAAAAGGGATCAGACCGGCTTCTTCGATGATTTGCTCAAAAATGTCGTTCAAGTTCAAATCTGGCTGTTGCACCGTGGTGCTCAAACCTTCGATAAGATACAGGAACGTTTTAATGGCATTGGTCGCTCGAGCCGTCATTAATGACTGACTGACCACTTCTTGCGCAGCTTTCCACATAGAACAGCCATGATCACGGGCGAATTCTCGCAATGTTCCAATGCTCCGCTCGCCAATACCGCGTGGCGGTACATTGACGACACGCTCCATGGCGCCGTCGTCATTAGGATCAAGCGCTAAACGAGCGTACGCCAAGGCGTTTTTAATTTCGAGACGGTCGTAGAATCTGTGTCCACCGTAAATACGATAAGCAATCTGTTCCCTAACCAAGCATTCCTCGATGACTCGAGATTGCGCATTAGAACGATAGAGAATCGCCATGTCAGTCAACGATGTGCCCTTGTCGCGCCATTGTTTAATAATGCCAACAATA
Source organism: Marinomonas maritima (assembly GCF_024435075.2). Lineage (NCBI taxonomy): Bacteria > Pseudomonadati > Pseudomonadota > Gammaproteobacteria > Oceanospirillales > Oceanospirillaceae > Marinomonas > Marinomonas maritima. The sequence continues at coordinate 454,652 of NZ_JAMZEG020000004.1, forward strand.
AAGCGCGCTTCGTCCTGCTCATTGAACCCCGCATAAAGCGAAATTGGATCGCCTTCACCGCTTTCGGTCCAAAGCTCTTTCCCTAGGCGATCGTCGTTATGTTTAATTAAGCCATTGGCCGCGTTCAATATATGGCCGGTAGAGCGGTAGTTTTGCTCTAGTCGAATGGTGCCAACGTCTTTAAAATCTTTCGTAAAGCTTTGAATATTCTCGATTTTCGCCCCACGCCAGCCGTAAATAGACTGATCATCATCACCCACTGCGGTAATCGTGCCGTGATCACCCACCATGATGCGTAACCAAGCGTATTGAATGGTGTTGGTGTCTTGAAACTCGTCCACCAGCACATGACGAAAGCGATCTTGGTAATGACGAAGTAACGCCGGCGTGCTGAGCATCAACTCATGGGCACGCAACAGTAACTCACCAAAATCGAGCAAGCCGCTGCGTTCACAAGCTTCTTCATAATGGTAATACAGTTCTCGCATCCCTTTGGTGAAGGGATCATGGCTATCTGGCACATGAGCCGCACGACGACCTTCATCTTTTTGTCCATTGATAAACCAAGACACTTGTTTCGGTGGCCAGCGAGTATCGTCAATACTGAGCTCACGCATAATGCGTTTGATGAGACGTAATTGGTCATCACTGTCCATGATCTGAAAATTTTCTTTCAGTCCTGCGTCACGCCAATGAGCGCGCAACAATCGATGCGCCAAACCATGGAAAGTCCCCACCCACATGCCTTGAGGAGGAACGCCAACAAGTTGTTCGATACGTCCTTGCATTTCACGCGCGGCTTTATTAGTAAAGGTTACCGCCATCAAACTGTAAGGAGATAGTTCATAAGCGTGCATCAACCACGCAATACGGTGCACCAAGACACGGGTTTTACCTGACCCAGCCCCCGCCAAAACAAGGCTATTTTGCAACGGCGCGGCGACGGCTTCACGCTGTTTGTCATTCAGTGAGTCGAGGATAAAAGAAACGTCCATTACATTCTGCCATGGTTAATTAATATTTTTGTCATATCAAGCGTGTAAAAATAGGTTGATTTTTAATCTAATTCCGTTTTTTATTAGCTTGAAATGAATTGTCTGTCTATTTTGACTTTTTTTATCTGTCGATGACAGTGATCTATGCACTTCATGTCGTCGAACGTCCAAAAGGGTATAACGATGAACTATTTTACTGAAACACTAACTGAAGTAAAAACTGACATAATGCACGCTTCCATTAGCTTAGAAAATGAAACAAAAGAGCTGAGTAAAAAAGAAGAGGCGCTACGGTTGTTAAAAGCCAGACGTGCCATTGAGCAGCATTTAGAGCAAAAACGTTTGTACCATGATATATCGAACGGTTGGGATGATTAGCGTTATCTAACCAAACGACACAGTCAGCGGAATCAACTCGACTTAGCTTATGGCTAGGTTTAGAGATTCGTTTCACTCAAAAAAAACAAAGCGCCTTGCCCATGAATAGATGAGTAATCTGTCTATTTGTGGGTAAAAAATCATTGTATGTCATTTATTACCGCATTTTTACATCGCAATTATCTCCTCGTTTTCTCAACTTATGGCGGTTATTCACGTCTTGGAGTACCATACGCACTGATTTTTTAAATCTTCTAATCCATAATAAAAAGAAAATAACCCTCTTGGGGGAGTTACTATGTTTGAACATATCCAAGCCGCACCAGCAGACCCAATTCTTGGTCTGAATGACGCTTACAAAAAAGACCCAAATCCCAATAAAATCAACTTGGGCGTTGGTGTCTTTAAAGATGAAGAAGGCAACACACCCATTTTAAAAGCCGTAAAACAAGCAGAAGAACGTTTGTTGGCTGAAGAAAAAACCAAAAGTTACCTCAGCATCGAAGGCGCACCCGCTTACCGATCCGCCGTGCAAACGCTTTTATTTGGTAACCAACACCCTATTATTGCCAAGCAGCTTGCTCAAACAGCTCACACTCCTGGCGGCACAGGCGCACTACGCGTCGCAGCAGAATTTATTAAAAAGCATTTGCCTGAAGCTACCATTTGGGTCAGTAACCCAACGTGGGCAAATCATCAGTCTGTTTTCCAATCTGTTGGTTTAGAAGTGGGCAGTTACGCCTATTACGACGCCAATGTTAAATCGTTAGATTTCGAAGCCATGTTGGCTAGCTTGTCGCAAATTCCTGAAGGCGACGTGGTGTTGTTTCATGGTTGCTGCCATAACCCAACAGGCATAGACCCAACGCCAGAGCAATGGTATCAATTGGCGAAGCTTTGCAGCAAACAAGGTTTCTTACCATTGTTTGATTTTGCGTATCAAGGTTTTGGTCAAGGATTAACGGAAGATGCCCAAGGGTTACGTACCTTCCTAGAGCACGTTCCTGAGATGTTGATAGCAAGCTCGTTTTCAAAGAACTTTGGTCTTTATAACGAACGTGTTGGCGCGCTCACTATTTTGTGTGAAACAACAGAACAAGCTGAAACCGCCTTCACACAAATCAAACGTTGTGTCCGTACAAACTACTCAAATCCACCTTCTCACGGCGCGGCGATTGTTGCTGAAATACTCAATGATAAAGAGCTGTATGCCCTATGGGAAAGTGAGCTGAAAGACATGCGCCTTCGTATTCATGAAATGCGTAGTTTGTTTGTGAACACGTTGCGAGCAAAAGGCGTTAAGCAAGACTTCTCTTTTATCTCAAACCAGCAAGGCATGTTCTCTTTTTCTGGTCTTACACCAGATCAAGTTGCTCAGCTGCGTAGAGAATACGGTATTTATATTGTTGGTTCTGGACGCATTAGTGTGGCAGGAATGACTCATGACAATATGGGCCCACTGTGTGACGCCATTGCCGCCATCTTGAAAGATTAATTTAAGGTTGTGAATAAAACGGTTTCAGCTCGCGAGCTGAAGCCGTTTTTTTACGACTATTATTTCTGTCAGTTGTTTTATCACCAAAGAGACTGTTACCTTATGGCCTCGCCTTTTTAAACCCAATTCAATAATGGAGCCATCGATGACCGCCACACTAATCTATTGCTATGACCCAATGTGTAGCTGGTGCTGGGGATTCCGCCCAACGTGGACAAAGCTGCAAAAAGCGTTGCAGAGCTTGATTGATTCAGACCAGTTAACCATTCAACCAATGCTGGGTGGCCTCGCGATTGATTCCGATGCGCCTATGGCAGAAGACATGAAAGACAAGCTAGAGGGCTCTTGGAAAAACATTCAGTCGTCACTGGGAACGGAGTTTAATTTTGATTTTTGGCGAACTGCGTCACCACGTCGCTCCACTTATCCCGCCTGCAGAGCGTGTTATGTCGCAAGAGACATGGGATTGGAAGAAGAGATGTATCACGCCATTCAAGAAGCCTACTACTTGAAAGCGAAAAACCCGTCGGATCTCGATACATTAACACAGTGCGCAGAACACATAGGGCTAAACCCAAATGGCTTTCAGAAAAATATGCAGCACGTTAAAAGTGAGCGATTATTGGAAGAAGAAATAGAACAAGCCAGACATCTTGGTCTGAATTCATTTCCTTCTCTCACATTACTCATCGGCGATAAACTTACGCCAATTCCATTAGATTATAAAGATCACTCAAGCATGTTGAATGCCATAAAAAAGGCGCTGTCTTAGCGCCTTTTTAGCTTTATTAAGATAAATAATACGCTTCTTTTTAACCAAAATCGTGATTGATTAAATCCAACATCGGGTTATAAAGTGGCTCCGTGGTCGCATTTCGAGGTTTTTTATCTTCCGCTTTCGTTGCCGCAACAGTCTTTTCTTCTTTTTCCTCTTCAATAGCGTCAGACGGCGCTAAATCATTCTCAATGGCTTCGACTATTTCTTCTGTTTGCTCGGTCTCTTCAATAGGATTACTTGCTTCAATAGTCTCGGAAACCACCTCATCAAGCGGCCTTTCAATAAGTTGATTATCATCAGGTATCAAATGCTCAGCCAAGGCTTTTGCCAACGGCTGTACATCGTCTAACGTAACATTCACCGCCAACCAATGTTTCGCATCCGGTTCATGACTCACCAATGTCCCCGGCACAAAAGCATGTCTAAAATTGGCCAATAAGGCAGTGGTGCCTGCAATGCCCAATGGCGTGGATAAATGCATCCAGAGAGACATTCCCCCTTTGCTTGCCGCAAAACTGACGTGTTCACCAAGGCGCGCTTCCAAATGCGCTTTAACACGCTCTGAATTGGCCCAGACTTCTCTCGCTCGTCGAGTTAATGACCGCTTACTATTTGGCTGCAGCGCATCACTTAATGCTGTCTGTTGAGCATCGCTCAACGACATGTCGGCGCCTAAAAAAGCCCCTTCTAACACAGCATGATGTCGACCAGACAGACACCAACTAGCCGACCGACCCGCGCCTTTCGATTCCACACCACCAATATAAACAATGTGATCGGACGAATCCAAAGACTTGTAAGTCATCATGGAGCCCGCACGATAAGCCAAATGCGAGCACATATCCCACTCAATCACTGGCAGCTTGGTTTCTTCAATGATGGCAAGCCAACGGCGCAGGCTTAAATTACTAATCAGTTGCCCTGCGGGAAATGAGAACTGGCTCGGTAAGACAATCAAACGAATCGAGTCATCGCGTAGACAACGAATCACTAAATCTAAATCGACACCTCGCTCACCCGCTCCTAAAGCAATAACGTGTCTACCTAAGCTTTGTAATGTGGTGGTGATTCTTGGATCGCACGGCGTCAGTACTAAAACCGCATCGCCTCGTTGCGTCAGCGTTTGCACGCTCTGTGTAAACATCGCCAAAGGCGAATGACCCAACCAAAGTTGCGACGCATGCGCTTTGATTCCCAGCCCTTTCAAATAATCACTGACCGACTCACGCGCCGTTAAATGACCCTTGCCCAACACCGGTAAATGCACCTCTTCTTGGCGAACCGTTGGCGCTAAAAAGGTATCACTTTGATCAACTAAAGCACCGCGGTGAGCAAGACAAGACCACGCTGGCTTAGTACCATCATTACCTAAGGGTCTTAATGCTTCACCCGTCAGTAAAAGCGCGGGCTTCGTCTCACTGCGATGGCAAACAAAATAACCAGATTTAGGACGTGATTCGATCCAACCGTCTTCGCTCAGTAATTCGTAACCATGAATAATGGTGTTTAAACTCAGACCCAATTGTTTCGATAACACTCGTAAGGATGGCATCCGATCGCCAGGCAAAATCGCGTCTTGCGACATTTGATCCAAAAACCAATCCACCACCCCTTTGTATAAAAAATCCGCCACCGCTTTGTACCTTTTCTAGTTTGTTATCTAGTATCTGTTATCAATCATTATAGCTGTCTTAAGAAAACGCAAGTAAAAGGCCAATAATTCGCGATTTTGATGGGAGTTAAGGTACAATTTCACTCTGTTTACGGCTATTTTTACGGTTTTTCTTAAGCTAAAAGCCCTTTAAACATCCTGATTATTCAAATACAAAGTAGAGTATCCATGGCTTTTGACCCTTCATCACTTCGCCCCCTTTTCCCTATTTTGTCGCTGCAGGCCCACGATCATCCTTTAACCTATTTGGATAATGCGGCCACTACGCAAAAGCCGCTATTGGTGTTGGATGCCATTCAAGATTACTATCGAAACGCCAATGCCAATGTTCACCGTGGCGCACACTTCCTCAGTGACCGAGCGACCAATCGTTTTGAGCAAGCACGAGACACCGTTGCGCGTTTTATCAATGCACCAGCACAAAGCCATGTTATTTGGACAAAAGGCGCCACAGAAGCCATCAACATGGTGGCCTTTGGCTTAGAACACCTTTTGGAAGAAGGCGATGAAATCCTTATTACCAGCCTAGAACACCATGCGAATCTCGTTCCTTGGCAACAACTGGCGTTTCGAACCGGTGCACGATTACGCATTTTGCCCTTAACCTCTAAGGGCGAATGGGAGCCGGAGTTCAGTCATTACTTCACCGATCGCACTCGTATTTTTGCCGCGACGCAAATTTCCAATGCCATTGGCACCAGCACACCACTGCAAATCATGCTTGATAATGCCAAGCAACAAGGCGCTTTTACTCTTGTAGATGGCGCTCAAGCCGTGGCGCACTATTCTATCGATGTACAAACATTAAACTGTGATTTTTATGTTTTCTCTGGTCACAAAATGTATGGGCCCACAGGCATCGGCGCTTTATACGGAAAAAATCATGCATTAGACATTCTACTACCCTACCAAACGGGTGGAGAAATGGTGCGTCATGTGTCGTACCAAGCGACAGAGTTCAATGTTTTGCCCTATCGATTGGAAGCGGGGACACCGAACATCGAAGGCGCCATCGGTTTAGCGGCTGCGTGTGACTTTCTCAATATTCAAGATAGACCTGCATTATTGGCGTGGGAACAATCCCTCGCTGCACACGTTTATTCTCGCCTACATAAAGAAGGTGGTATCGATATTTACTCTCCAGAAAAAAACACCACTTTAGTGTCATTAAGTGTACCCAATATTCATATTTTAGATTTGAATGCGTATCTAGATAGCCAAGGAATAGGTGTTCGTGCGGGAAGTCACTGTGCCCATCCTTTAATGGCACAACTCGGCGTTGCCGGTACGCTGCGTGCGTCATTTGCGTGTTACAACACCCTAGAAGAAGCCAACCGATTCTGCGACGTCCTACTCGATGCTATTGATATATTAGGGGATGAGTAATGAATAACTCGAACCAGACTCTAACCATAAAAGAACAACTACAAGCTTGCCGAAGCAAAGAAGAAACCTTCAAGACGTTAGTAACATTAAGCAAAACATTACCGCGACTATCATCGGAAGAAAAAACTGAAGAGAACAAGGTGAAAGGCTGCGAAAGTGCCGTCTGGCTCATTGTCGAAGAATCAAACGGTATCCGTCACTTCAACGCCGACAGCGACGCCAAACTGATGCGCGGCGTCCTCGTCGCGATATTGAGCTTGGTAGAAGGGAAAAGCATAGCAGACATTCAGCAAATAGATCTCAAAGCAGAGCTGGCGGAACTTAACTTATCAAGCTACCTCACCAGCTCTAGAACCAATGGAGTATTGGCGATTTTAGAAAAAATACAGGCCACTAAACAATAAAACCAGCTATACCCAAACCAATAAATAACAAGCCTGTAATACGATTGATCAGCACTATGTGGTGCTTTAATAAATGAGACACTTTATCTATAGCAGAAGAAATAAGTACATGGATAATCAAGGTGATCACTACCAACTCTAGCGTTAATAAGACCGAATAGACCACAAAGTGCTCGTTTGAAGGAACGAACAGCGGAAATAAAGCACCAAAAAAGACTAATGTTTTTGGGTTTAATAACGAAATGAATACACCGTTTTTAAAACTGTATCCTTGCGCGGCGATGGTCATCTCACTATTGGCATAATACAGCGCCTTACAGCCCAAATAAGCGATGTAGCCACTACACAACCACGTCATAATTTGAAACGCTTGCTCACTTGAATGAATCACGGCTAACAGCCAAGTATTTGCCAACACAGAAGCTAATATTAACCCAGTCGCGATGCCAAAAATCACCGGCAAAGTCCCACGCAAGCTCTGATTAATACTACTACTCACAACCGCTAGACCGCCTGGTCCAGGTGATAATGCCGATACAAGGCAAATAGCCAAAAACGCTAGTTGATTTTCCATGATTTTACTCACTCACGATTGAGAGCATCACTTTAATCAGCTAGTTAGCTTTTATCTTGTAAAAAATTGCTGTCGGTACGCCGATGGCGTAATCCCCATAGCACTCACAAAAGCCTTAGTGAAATGACTTTGATCATGAAAGCCACAGTTGAGCGCGATATCGACAGCACTAAAACCACGCTTTAGTTGAGCTCGAGCGTGATTCAAACGTTGTTGGATTTGATATTGATGAGGGGTTAACTGATAACAACGCTTAAACTCTTTAATAAGGTGAAACTTGCTGATACCAGCCTGTTGTGCGATCTCATCAAGCGACAGCTTTTGTTGATAACAATCCGCCAGCCGATCACGTACCCATTCGATATTGGAGTGTGCTTTGCTCAACGTCAGTGCCGCACTTTGCTGGCTTTCTTGTAGTAACAAGTTTACCAGCAACATTTCCCAATGCTCTTCCACGTCCAAGGCTTCAGAGCCTCGGGTCAGCTTATCCAACAAACCTCGCATCTGCAGGCTGAGACGAGCATCGTTGATCACACTTTGACGAAAGTAAGGCGTTTGTGTCGTGCCAAATAATGAGTGGTTAAGCGCTTTCATACGCTCTTCAGACGGATATAACGCACGATAACGCCAGCCCTCACCTTTGCCTTTAGAGCCTGTGTGCAATTCATCTGGCGCCACAATTGAAAGCTGTCCTGGCGAGGTATTATGACTCTCACCACGATGACTAAAATGCATCACGCCAGCATCCACTACAGAAATAACAAAGCCTGCGTGGGCATGCTTACCAAATACAGTCTCGGTAAAATGCGCTTCTATCATTTCCAGCCCACCTAAGGTTTGGCAGGTAAAAGCGTTGCAGAATTCGTTGGCGTGCATCCAGCCTCCAAGTAAACGTTAGTTCTACCTAACGCTAGCCATTCGGGTAAAAAAATTCTTGTAAAAAATTGCTGATTTATTTCAAGATAACCTTCAATAACCTTCTATTTAAATATAACGACATACTCGTTAGAACCTATCGTTGTCTTCTTGCTTTAAGTTATTAATCTTCGTCTTGCCCAAGATTTTTAATAACACATTACGGCAATACCTTAATATAGGACACAAAATAGCAGCGACTTTTTTGGAGCTAAACAACCAATAATTCAAGCGGTTAAACACACCAGATCGGCCGCTAAGCAAGGCTAAAAGATGGATGGCATCCGAGCCGTAATAGAGCTGTCCGTTCATTTTCAAGACCATGCCTTGATCTATGTCCAAGCCCTGAGCGGTGATTTCTTGCAACACTTCAGGATGTTCTCTCGCATCAATCAGTACTAGCTCTCCAATGCTTTGACGTATACGAACGATCTGGCAATAAAAATGGCAAGCAGAACATTCTTTGTCATAGATGAGCTGTATCTGCTTGTCTGTCATGCATCAACCAGCTGATAAGAGACCAAAAACAGCTGTTGAATCCCTGGGTAAATGGCTTGAATCACGTCCCTTAATTCAGCCAGCGTCATGTTTTCTTGCTCGGCATGATAACCTGTTAAAGCATCAAACAAGACAGGCTCGACAGACACTATTTTTAAACGACAAAACTCACGACCCTCTTCGAAAGTAGACACAGTCACCACAGAGTTAGGGGCATAGTACTTTTCAGCGTCATCACGCAAGGTAATGGTCTTTTTGCCAGATAGAATATCGGCCTCAAAGCGTTGAAAGAACGTCATAGTGGTTGGTGTCATTACCTAGTTCGCCTTTTGAGCCAGTTTTTCCAGCACTCTTGATACCGCCACAAAACCAAAAGTAGCGGTAACTGCGGTGCTGGCGCCAAAGCCCGTATCGCAGTTCATTTTAGTTTCTGTGTCCCCTTTCAATCTTTGCTTAGAGACGGTTCCGTCACCTTGCGGATAATTCAATTGCTCGATGGAAAACACACATTCAATGTTAAAACGCCTTTTGGTATTTCGACTAAAATTATAATAGCGACGTAGAAAGTTGCGTAGGTTCGCAGCTAATGGATCACCAACGGTTTTAGCCAGATCGGCCGTCTGAATTTTAGTCGGGTCGGTTTGCCCGCCGGCACCACCAATCGTAATAACAGAACGCTTATTGCTCTTACACCACGCCATTAGAGCGGCTTTTGGTTTGATACTGTCAATGCAATCAATAATATAATCAAATGGCTCAGCGAGGAGCTCAGACATGTTGTCGGCAGTTGCAAAGTCTTCTATCGAAGTGATTTCACAGTTCGGGTTTATTTGTTTAACTCTTTGAGTCATTACATCGACTTTAGATTCACCAATAGTGTCACTTAGAGCATGTATCTGACGATTTGTATTGGTAACGCAAATGTCATCCATGTCGATTAGTGTGATTTTTCCGATACCTGAACGAGCTAAAGCTTCTGCTGCCCAAGAACCAACACCACCAATACCAATGACGCACACATGAGCTTGAGAAAAAACCTCATAGGCCGCATCACCATACAAACGCCGAATACCACCAAACCGTTGATCATCTGTCACTATTCTCTCCTCGCAGGGAGATCACCCTGCGCTTTTCTTTCAATACGTGTATTCTTTGACTCTGTAAACATACTGACATGCACAGTGAGCCTTATGATTGAGCAAGCTTTTGAACAACTCGGTTTAACGCCAAGAGAAACGCAACTTTACCAAACGCTATTAAAACTCGGTCCCTCTTCTATTCGGGATATTGCCGAACACAGCGGTATAAACCGTGGCACCGCTTACGAGTCTCTAAAACAGTTACAGGGTAAAGGCGTTGTGAGTTACTTCCCTAAAGGAAAACGTCGATTTTTTAGCGCTGAAAACCCCGATATTTTACTGAATTTAGCGGAAGAAAAACGCAACCGCCTCGACAAAACTATCGAAAACCTGAAGAACACCATCATTCCTAACTTGCATCAGCAGCAGCCGGAGTATCATCAAACCAATGTGCGTTATTACGAAGGCGATGACGGCATTGAGTGGGTATTGCGCGACATTTTAAACGTCGTATCCGAACAAGACCATAAAGAATATTGCGTATTTTCGTCTAAGCCGATTCGTCCCTTTTTGTATCGTCCTTTTCCAAACTACACAAAACAACGTGTCAAATTGGGAATTAATGTAAAAGTCATCGCTTTGGGTGATGGCGGCGAAGAAGCAGAATTATCGGAACGTAAGTGGATTAAAACGGAAGGCGCTGTGGACGCGAGCTACATCGCTATTTACCCGCCTAAATGTGCCATCATTTCATTGGCAAGTAACAACTTCCCTTCCGCGGTGGTGTTGGAATCCAAAGACATCGCCAAAGCCCAACAAATTATCTTCGATACGCTATGGAAAATGCTTTAAATATTAGTAAATTCTAGAAGTAACAGACAATAAAAAAGCAGCCCTAAGGCTGCTTTTTTTGACTTCAAGCTCAACATAGCCGCTTAATTATGATTGCGGAATTGCTGAATAGTACGCAAACGGGCCATAGCTTCCACTAGTTCCGCTGTCGCACGAGTGTAGTCGACGTCAGGTTTTTGATTAGCCAAAAGCTCTTTAGCATGTTCTTGAGCTTTTAATGCCGCCTCTTCGTCCAGATCTCTTGCACGAGTGGCTGTGTTAGCCAAGACGGTGACACGGTGCGGTTGAACTTCTAGGAAGCCACCGGACACGAAGATAATCTCTTCATCACCATTTTCTTTAACCACACGAACAGGACCTGGTTGCAGAGTCGTCAACAATGGCGCGTGCCCAGGCATAATACCTAGATCGCCATAGCTGCCTGCAGCCACAAGAGATTGAACCGTACCGGAAAAAATCTCTTTTTCAGCGCTTACGATATCGCAGTGTACTGTGATAGCCATAAGTTGCCTCTCTTAGTCATACTTAGTAAAAGCGCCTTACAGCACTTTTACTACGTGTGATGGTTAAAGTTTCTTAGCTTTCTCGACCGCTTCGTCGATACTACCAATCATGTAGAACGCTTGCTCTGGAAGATCATCAAACTCACCATCCAAGATGCCTTTAAAGCCACGAATCGTGTCTTTCAAAGAAACATACTTACCTGGAGAGCCTGTAAATACTTCTGCTACGAAGAAAGGCTGAGACAAGAAACGCTGGATTTTACGAGAACGGTTAACCGTTTGTTTATCTTCTTCAGATAACTCGTCCATACCCAAGATCGCGATGATGTCTTTAAGCTCTTTATAACGCTGCAATACCATTTGTACGCCACGCGCTACGTCATAATGCTCTTGACCAATAACAAGAGGATCAAGCTGACGTGAAGTACTGTCTAGAGGGTCGATCGCTGGGTAAATACCCAAAGATGCGATGTCACGAGACAATACAACGGTTGCGTCCAAGTGAGAGAACGTTGTTGCTGGAGACGGGTCAGTCAAGTCATCCGCAGGTACGTATACCGCTTGAACAGACGTGATAGAACCTGTCTTAGTAGAGGTGATACGTTCTTGAAGAACACCCATCTCTTCAGCAAGTGTAGGCTGGTAACCTACCGCAGATGGCATACGACCTAGCAATGCAGATACTTCCGTACCGGCAAGCGTGTAACGGTAGATGTTATCTACGAAGAAAAGTACATCACGACCTTCGTCACGGAACTTTTCAGCCATCGTCAAACCAGTCAAAGCAACGCGTAAACGGTTACCTGGTGGCTCGTTCATCTGACCGTACACAAGAGACACTTTGTCGATTACATTCGAGTCAGTCATCTCATGGTAGAAATCGTTACCTTCACGAGTACGCTCACCAACACCAGCGAATACAGAATAACCACTGTGCTCGATAGCGATGTTACGGATAAGCTCCATCATGTTGACGGTTTTACCAACACCGGCACCACCAAACAAACCAACTTTACCGCCTTTCGCGAAAGGACAAACAAGGTCGATTACTTTGATACCTGTTTCAAGCAACTCGTTGCTTGAAGACTGCTCAGAGTAAGAAGGCGCAGAACGGTGAATAGACCAACGCTCTTCTTCGCCAATTGGGCCTTTTTCATCAATCGGATTACCTAGAACGTCCATAATACGTCCTAGTGTTTTAATACCAACAGGAACAGAAACAGGTTTGTTTGTATTTTCTACAACCAATCCACGCTTCATACCATCGGTAGAGCCCATTGCGATGGTACGAACAATACCGTCGCCTAGTTGTTGTTGAACTTCCAACACCAACTCTTTGCCTTCAATGGTCAGGGCATCATATACTTTTGGCACGCTATCACGTGGGAATTCCACGTCGATAACAGCACCGATAATTTGTACGATTTGTCCGCTACTCATGTTCGGATCCTCTTAAATACCTAAATACCTTAAACCGCTGCCGCGCCGCTGACTATCTCAGAAATTTCCTGAGTAATCGCTGCTTGACGAGCCTTGTTGTACACCAACTGCAATTCATCAATGATATCGCCGGCGTTGTCTGTTGCGTTTTTCATCGCAAGCATACGAGATGCTTGTTCACACGCAATGTTTTCAACCACTGACTGATATACTTGAGATTCAATATAGCGAACCAATAATTCGTTTAAAATTTCAACGGCTTCTGGCTCATAAATGTAATCCCAGTGGTGCTGTAACTCTGTATTCTCTTCCGCTTTTAGTGGCAAAAGTTGCTCAACCGTTGGTACCTGAGTCATCGTATTCACGAACTCATTAGAAACCACATACAAACGATCAATGCGACCTTCGTCAAATGCGTCTAGCATCACCTTTACACTACCGACTAAGTCGTCAGCTTTGGGCGCATCACCTAAACCGGTGAAAGCTGCTGTTACATTTCCGCCGTAGTTACGAAAGAATGAAACGGCTTTACCGCCAATGGCACAGATGTCGATTTCAACACCCGTATCAGCGAACTGCTTCATATCTTTAATGGCTTTTTTGAACACGTTAACGTTCAAACCACCACATAAACCACGATCAGAAGAGATTACGATATAACCAACACGATTCGCCTCACGTTCGGTAAGGTAACGGTGTTTATACTCAGGATTCGCGTTGGCCAAATGACCAACTACTTGGCGAATTCGTTCCGCATACGGACGAGAAGCGGCCATACGATCCTGAGCTTTACGCGTTTTACTAGCCGCTACTTTTTCCATAGCACGAGTAATTTTACGCGTATTGTTAATGCTCGAAATCTGAGTACGTATCTCTTTTCCGACTGCCATAATAGAACTGCCCTTGTGAGAATGTTATTTCACAAACTGCAAGAAAGTGGTGACAAACTAGATTAGCAGCTTGTCACCAAAGTCATTACCAAGTTTGCGTCGCTTTAAACTTCTCGATTGCCGCTTTCAGTGTCGCTTCAATCTCGCCGTTAAAATTACCAGTTTTGTTGATGTCAGCCATAAGATCAGCGTGTTCGCTGTTCATATAACCTAACAATGCCGTTTCAAAACTACCAATTTTGCTTGTTTCAACATCTTCAAGGAAGCCATCATTAGCAGCGTAAAGAACTACGCCCATATCAGCGACAGGCATAGGAGAGAACTGCTTTTGTTTCATCAGTTCAGTAACCTGTTTACCGTGCTCTAGCTGCTTACGAGTCGCTTCGTCTAGGTCAGATGCAAACTGAGCGAAAGCCGCCAATTCACGGTACTGAGCCAATGCAAGACGAATACCACCGCCAAGTTTTTTGACAATCTTAGTTTGTGCTGCACCACCAACACGAGAAACCGAAATACCGGCGTTCATCGCTGGACGAATACCCGCATTAAACGAGCTCGTTTCCAAGAATATCTGACCATCAGTGATGGAGATAACGTTGGTTGGTACGAATGCTGATACGTCACCACCTTGTGTCTCGATGATTGGCAATGCGGTTAAAGAACCGGTTTTGCCTTTCACTTCACCATTGGTGAATTTCTCTACATACTCAACGTTTACACGAGAAGCACGCTCAAGAAGACGAGAGTGAAGATAGAATACATCACCTGGGTACGCTTCACGACCTGGTGGACGACGAAGAAGCAAAGAGATCTGACGGTAAGCCCAAGCTTGCTTGGTCAAATCATCATAAATGATCAATGCATCTTCACCGCGGTCACGGAAGTATTCACCCATAGTACAACCAGTGTATGGCGCTAGGTAAAGCATTGCCGCTGGATCAGAAGCACCAGCCGCTACCACTGTGGTGTAACTCATTGCACCGGCTTCTTCAAGCTTACGTACAACGTTGGCAATAGTAGATTGTTTCTGGCCAATCGCTACGTACACACATTTAATGCCACTGTTTTTCTGAGCAATAATGGTGTCAATAGCCAACGCCGTTTTACCAATCTGACGATCACCGATGATCAACTCACGTTGACCACGACCAATTGGCACCATAGCATCAATGGCTTTATAACCTGTCTGGATAGGTTGATCAACTGACTGACGTTCGATAACGCCTGGTGCCACTTTTTCAACTTTATCCGTTAATTTTGCATTGATATCGCCTTTGCCGTCGATTGGGTTACCCAATGCGTCAACAACACGACCAAGCAATTCTGGACCGATTGGAACTTCCAATATACGACCAGTACATTTAACTTTTTGACCTTCTACAAGGTCTTGGTATTTACCTAGTACTACCGCACCTACAGAGTCACGCTCTAGGTTCAAAGCAATACCATAAACACCACCGGAGAATTCAATCATTTCTCCGTACATAACATCTGCCAAACCGTGAACCAGAACGATACCGTCTGCTACACTGACAATTGTGCCCTCATTTTGGGCATCAGAAGTGACATCGAGATTCTCGATGCGCTTCTTGATAATCTCGCTGATCTCAGATGGATTCAGTTGCTGCATGCTAAATTCCTCAACCCTGTTTTCGATTTAACGAAACACTAGGAGTTTATCGCCTCGGACAGTTTCGCCAGTTTACCGCGAACTGAACCGTCGATGATTAAGTCACCTGTACGGATAACCACGCCACCAAGCAGGCTCGCGTCTGTTTCATTGGTTAGGTTGATAGTACGATCCAACCTTTTCGCCAATGCTGCGGCTAATGCTTGTGCCTGTTCTGCTGATAATTCAAATGCAGAGGTAAATTCAACATCCACTGCTTTTTCAAAATTCAGTTTGAACTGTTGAAATAACACAGAAATCGCTGGAATAAGCGTCAAACGCTTTTTCTCAGCCAGGGCTAGCAAAAATGCTTTGCCCTGTTCTGTCGTTACTTCCGCACAAACGTCCGCTAGAGCGTTTGCCTTCTCTTCCGCACTAAAAGCTGGATTTCCAAGTGCCACCTTAAGCTTAGGATCCACCGTTACAGCGGCTAATATGCTCAGCATATCAGCCCATTCTGTAACGTGGCCTTGCTCACGGGCAACTTCGAAAGCTGCTCTAGCGTACGGTCGCGCGACTGTTTTTAGTTCAGCCATTAGACCCTCGCTTAAAGCTCTTTAGCGAGTTTTTCAACGATCTCGCTATGTGCTTTTTCGTCAATAGTGGCTCCCAAAATCTTCTCGGCACCAGCAAAGGCAAGGACAGAAACTTGTGAACGCAATGCTTCTTTAGCACGCAATACATCCTGTTCTATCTCTGCTTGAGCTGCTTCGCGCAAGCGTTTGCCATCGGCAATTACTTGTTCGTTTGCTTCGTCGATAATTTGGTTCGCACGTTTGTTGGCTTGTTCAATAATCTCGGCCGCGTTCTCTTTGCTTACACGTAGAGTTTGAGAGGCTTGTTCTTGTGCCAACTCAAGATCACGTGAAGCACGGTTCGCTGCTTCCAAACCGTCTGCAATTTTTTTACTACGCTCTTCGAGCGCAGCAATTACTGGTGGCCACACGTATTTCATGCAGAACCAGACAAAAATGGCAAACGATATAGCTTGGCCTAGAAGTGTGAGATTTAAGTTCACGCTAATACCCTCGCTTTTAGTCGTTTAAAAATCATTCCCGCAGAATTTTGCAGAATATTAACCAGCGACCAAAGCAACAAAAGGATTCGCAAAAGTGAAGAACAATGCGATACCTACACCGATCATAGTTACGGCATCAAGAAGACCCGCTACGATGAACATTTTAACTTGCAGCATTGGAACCATTTCTGGTTGACGCGCTGCGCCTTCCAAGAACTTTCCACCCAATATACCAAAACCAATCGCAGTACCTAGGGCACCTAGACCGATTAGAAGGGCTACAGCGATCGCAGTAAGACCAACTACAGTTTCCATTTTAACTCCTACATTTTCACAGTTTTAGATAAGGTTTAAAAAATATTACTTTAAAGAACACACTTTTAGTGATCTTCGTGCGCCATACTTAAATAGACGATAGTCAACATCATAAAGATGAAGGCTTGAAGCACGATAATCAAAATATGGAAGATTGCCCATGGTACCGACAGAGCCCATTGTAGGCCCCAAGGTAATATAGCAATCAAAATGAAGATCAATTCACCAGCGTACAAGTTACCGAACAATCGCAATGCTAATGAAACAGGCTTAGCAAGTAGACCGACACCTTCAAGCAAGAAGTTGAAAGGAATCATCCATTTGCCGAAAGGCTGTAACGTCAGTTCACCAACAAACCCACTAATGCCTTTTACCTTGATGCTATAGAACACAATCAACGCAAAAACAGAGAGTGACATGCCTAATGTGGCATTAATGTCTGTTGTAGGAACAAATTTGAAATACACATTATGAGGATCAGCGCCAAATATAGACACTCCCACCCATTGTGCAACAGCTGGCAAAAAGTCAACTGGGATCAAATCCATGAAGTTCATCAAGAAAACCCAAACAAAAATAGTCAGAGCCAAAGGTGCAATGACCTTACTCTTACCATGAAAGGTTTCTTTAACGCTGTTATCAACAAATTCAACCATAAGCTCTACAAAGTTTTGCAGTCCTGATGGTGTATCTGTTGATATTTTCTTTGCTGCTTTACGGAACAACCACAAGAACAATATACCCAAGGCGATTGAAACCGCCATAGTGTCTACATGAATTGCCCAGAATCCCATGTCTGCTGCTTCTTTTGCATCATGGGCAAGACCCCATGTACCGTCAGGATGTTGACCATAAGTCAAATTCTGAAGGTGATGCTTTATATATGCAGAAGCTGTTGGACTTTCAATACCCATACTTATATCCACGCTCTCTCAATGATTAAAATTCTATTCTCTATCGTATTAAGTATTTCTTAGCACGATAGGACTGAGCCAATGACTCAAAATTGCACCGCCAAAACCTGCAAAAAAAGCACCTGCAGCTAATGGTTTTATCAGAAGAAACACCAGCGACAATAAAACCACTGTCATAGCCAACTTACCGGCTTCTCCTCGATAGAATGATCTAACAACATCTTTTGCAGGACGGACCCCTTTATAGCCAAAAATCCGCCAAGCCATATAAATACTGGGTAGTATACTGGTCAATGCGCCCAATATAAAAGAGTACCCATACAGACAACCCGCAATGTAAAAAATTCCCAAAGATACAAAAAGAGTTAAAGATAATTGTAGCAAAAGGAAACGAAATACAGCCTTCTTTCTGGCGCTGATGATTGCACTCGCGCTTAACGGCTTATTTGACCCCATTACCTAACTCTCTAGCTGCACTCTAAAAGTGCAATCAATGTGATGATTTACAAAATTCGAGGCATTATATGGGTAATGGCGACTGTGTTCAACTTAAACTAGATAGCAAAATCACTTTCGGGGCATCTTGTCTAAATAGAAAAGCATCAATCATAATTACTTTATTTTCCAGTGAGTAGCTCACTAATCAAGAGCTCTAGGTGCTCAGGGTTACGATACTCAATGACAAGCTTACCTTTTCCTTTGGAGGAAGGCTGTATTTTGACAGCAGCATTAATTTTTTGACTGATACGTTCAGCCTCTGCACTTAAATCAGGCAAGGTAGGTTTACTATCCTCATTTTTTTCAATCACTTGAAAGTTTTTCACCAATCTTTCTGTCTCGCGGACAGATAAAGATTTAGTCACAACTTGTGATGCCGCCTGAATTTGTTTGTCATGCTCTAACGGGAGTAACGCTCTAGCATGACCCATTTCAATATCACCATGCTCTAATAAACGACGAACTTCAGGGGTTAATCCTAATAAACGCAATAAATTAGCCACGGTTGAACGTGATTTACCCACAGTATCAGCCACTTCTTGCTGCGTGAGGTGAAAATCCTCAACCAAACGCTGTAACGCTAACGCTTCTTCTACTGGGTTTAAGTCTTCACGCTGAATATTTTCGATCAACGCCAATACGACCGCGTCGGCGTCTTCAACATGACGAACAATAACAGGTACTTGGGTTAAATCAGCTAATTTGGCAGCACGCCAACGACGTTCACCCGCAATAATTTCATATTGATTATGACCACTGGGGCGGACCACAATAGGCTGCATAATACCTTGATTACGAATCGACGATGCCAAATCTTCTAATTGCGCAGGGTTCATGTCGCGACGAGGCTGAAATTTACCTTTCGAAAGCCAATCTACAGGCAAGTAAGTCAGGCCTTTTATTTCTTCATTATTGGCGCCATGATCAACATCGTGAGTCGCCGCCTTTTGAGGCGCTAATAATGCATCTAAGCCACGACCTAGACCTCTTTTTTTCATCGTCATTTCATTAACCCTAATTGGTATTAAAAATACGCTATATAAAGCAGTAATCACACGACAGTTTTTCGAATAAACTCACCCGCTAGAGCAAGGTAAGCAATGGCTCCACGAGATTGTTTTTCATAATGTAAAACAGGTAAACCATAACTTGGCGATTCAGCTAAGCGAATATTTCGAGGGATAACCGTGTCGTAAACCTTATCCCCAAAATGCTTATGAAGCTGATTGGAAACATCGTGAGTTAAACTTGGACGAGGATCATACATGGTTCGTAGAATCCCTTCGACCACTAGCGATGGGTTTAACGCTTGAGTAATACGCTCTATGGTTTGCAGTAAGGCAGTTAACCCTTCTAAAGCGTAATATTCACACTGTACAGGAATAAGCACACCTTGAGAGGCGGCAAGCGCATTGACGGTTAACATGTTCAATGCAGGAGGACAGTCAAGCAAGATAAAGTCAAAGTCATTATCGACTTCATACAAGCCTGCTCGTAGCCTTGTTTCTTTACTTGGTAAGTCTAATAAAACAACCTCCGCACCGGTTAAATCACCATTAGCGGGCAATACCCAATAATCACCAGGCATGGTTTTTTTCATGACTTCTTTTACGCCATGAGTGCCAATTAATACATCGTAAACACTGGTGTCTAATTCTTCTTTGGTTAAGCCACTTCCTGTCGTGGCGTTACCTTGCGGATCTAAATCAATTAATAAAACTCGGCGTTTCATCGCCGCAAGAGAGGCCGCTAAATTGACACAAGTGGTGGTTTTACCAACACCACCTTTTTGGTTTGTAACTGCGATGATTCTTGCCATGCTTTATCCTTTACGCGTCATCACTACCATGTGACGCTCCGCCTGAATATCTGGCACATTAAGAGGCTCTACTGACACTAAATCAACCTCTTTCGGTAGCGCCGCTATTTCTTCACTAGGGTAAACCCCTTTCATGGCTAAAAAATTACCCGTATTACTAGGCAGAGGCAGAGTCCACCGAATCATATCTTGTAGAGAAGCAAAGGCTCGAGAAATAACGTGATCGTATTCACCTTGATGACTATGCTTTTCAACCCGTTCATTCTCTACCGTTACATTATGAATCCCCAGTTCCATTTTAACTTGGGTTAGGAAGCGTGTTTTTTTGCCATTACTGTCAAGTAAAGTAAAACGTTTTTCTGGACAACATATAGCAAGCACCATACCAGGTAAGCCAGGACCTGTGCCGACATCTATAATATGTTCACCCGTAATATAAGGTAATGTTGCCAAGCTATCCAACAGGTGCAAAGAAATCATTTGCTCAACATCACGAATGGCGGTCAGGTTATACGCCTTGTTCCATTTTTCAAGCATGGCAAGATAATTAACAAGGGTCTGAATGGTATCATCAGAGAGAGCAGCGCCCATTTGTTGGGCGCCTTTTTGAATGGTGTCAAAGTGTGTCACAGTCGATCCATTTCTATAAAGAATGAGTTATTAGGGATTATCGGCTGATGATTCTAGGCACTTTTGCGCGCAATCGCACGTTTTTTCAAGTGAATTAACAGTAAGGACACCGCAGCAGGTGTTACACCTTGAATACGAGACGCCGCAGCCAATGTGGCAGGGCGCAACTGAGTCAGCTTTTGCTTGATCTCATTTGACAAACCTTCCATCTTTGAATAATCCAAATCATCCGGCAACGCAGTGTTTTCTTGACGACGTAGTCGCTCAATATCTTCCGCTTGACGAGTAATGTAGCCCGCGTATTTTACCGCTATTTGAACTTGTTCAGACACCTGTTCATCTACCGGTTCATCAAGCGCATTTTTTAAATCAGCCACATCGGAATACACAATATTGGGGCGTTTAAGCAAATCGAGCAAGTTATACTCATGCGTAATCGGCGTTTCCAATTTTGGATTAATAATATCTGATTCCGGTGAATTAGGTACAATCCAGCTTGATTTGAGTCGTTGTGTTTCAAGCTCAATCGCTTCGCGTTTTTTACAAAATGCAGCCCAACGTTCATCAGACACCAGACCCAATTCACGGCCTTTCTCTGTTAGGCGCATGTCGGCATTGTCTTCACGTAAAATCAAACGATATTCCGCACGACTGGTAAACATACGATAAGGTTCTTTGGTTCCCATAGAAATCAAATCATCTACCAATACACCAAGATAGGCTTCATCACGACGAGGTGTCCAAGCATCTTTATCTTGTGCCAGTAATGCCGCGTTTAAACCCGCCAATAAACCTTGCGCCCCCGCTTCTTCATAACCGGTTGTACCGTTGATTTGTCCGGCGAAAAACAAACCTGGCATGTGTTTGGTTTCTAAAGAATATTTTAAATCTTGAGGATTAAAGTAATCGTATTCGATAGCGTAACCAGGACGCATAATATGCGCGTTTTCCATTCCTTTCATCGAGCGAACTAGCTCAATTTGAACATCAAACGGCAAGGACGTCGAAATACCATTGGGGTAAAGTTCGTGTGTTGTTAAACCTTCTGGCTCAATAAAAATCTGATGTGAATTTTTATCCGCAAAGCGCACTATTTTGTCT
This sequence comes from Marinomonas maritima, assembly GCF_024435075.2. Classification (NCBI taxonomy): domain Bacteria; kingdom Pseudomonadati; phylum Pseudomonadota; class Gammaproteobacteria; order Oceanospirillales; family Oceanospirillaceae; genus Marinomonas; species Marinomonas maritima. The sequence continues at coordinate 476,475 of NZ_JAMZEG020000004.1, forward strand.
TCAATAGAAGGACAATAACGCGGCCCTACCCCTTCAATTACACCAGTATACATAGGAGACCGATCCATACCAGCACGAATAATGTCATGAGTTCGTTCATTGGTATGGGTAATAAAACATTCAATTTGACGAGGATGCATCGCTCTATTTCCCATGTACGACATAACGGGCGTAGTGTCGTCGCCGGGTTGTGCTTGCATTTGGGAAAAATCAACTGAACGTGCATCAACTCTAGGCGGTGTACCTGTTTTTAAACGATCAACTCGAAACGGTAGAGCGCGTAACGGCCACCAGAATGATTCTAGATCCCCGCGGTTAACAGCGCGTAACTTTTCGGCCAAACCTATTGAAGGTGGATCTCCAGCTCGGCCACCAGAATGATTCTGTAAACCAATGTGTATGATGCCACCTAAAAAAGTCCCCGCGGTTAACACGACGGTTTTACCATTAAAACGAATACCAGTTTGGGTAATAATACCTCGAGCGGCACCATCTTCAACGATGAGATCTTCTACGGATTGTTGAAAAAGCCAAAGATTTTCTTGATTTTCTAATTTATAACGAATAGCCGCTTTATATAATATGCGGTCAGCTTGAGCACGAGTTGCTCGAACAGCTGGACCTTTTCGAGAGTTCAAGGTGCGAAATTGAATACCTGCTTTATCGGTTGCCAATGCCATAGCACCATCCAAAGCATCAATTTCTTTTACTAAATGGGATTTTCCAATGCCACCAATAGCAGGGTTACAGGACATTTGTCCTAAAGTTTCAATGTTGTGGGAAAGTAACAATGTTTTAACGCCCATACGTGCTGAAGCCAAAGCAGCTTCTGTACCAGCATGTCCACCACCAACCACAATCACATCAAAGCGACTTGGGAAATCCACAGGAACCTCGGTATTACTAAATAGAAAAATGAATGAAAAACGATCAACTATCGATAAGGCCGCTTAGTATATAGGCAAAATTCTAAAAAGGAAGTGAGTGAAATCCCATTTACCCGGTCATCAATATTAATATATATAAGTAGTATATAAGGTCTTTTGTTATTGTTATGTTTATATAGGAAGCAAAAATCTGTTAGTAAGTATTTTTTATACATATAAATCATATTGATACAGCGATGACATCTTGTGAACTATCCCCCTCTCTTCCTAAATGTGGGTAACTTATTCCTGTGTATAAAAGTACCACTTATACACGGCCTGATTTTTACCTCTAAGTTGTTAAAAACTGTGCAAAACTTCTTATCAACCTATTACCATACTTATCAACAGGTGGTTTTTTTTAAATAGTCGATATTAAGTTGTTGATTTTTAAAAGTTTAATTTATTTTATAAGCATTTTTTTGCCTTTATTTTAAAAAACAATCCACAAGCAAAAAAATTAAAATTTCTAATTAATTGTATTTTTATGATACATATAAATCATAATGTTTGAAGAATAGATCTTGTTCACATTTTTGTGAACTAATCCAAATTCTTCCTGTGCTTCTGTGATTAATAAAATAGGAGCAGCAACAACCAAACCTTGGCTAATGCGCTCGCTAAACTCTTCTATTTTTTTATCACTTTTTAACAGTAATAAAGATAAAAACAGGCCAATTAACAAGGCATTTACAGGTTGTCCTAAAAAGACGAATGCATCGTATAAAGTCGCTTTTCCCAAAGGTGCAGAAGGAAAACCAGCAATAGATCCAAAGCATATTAATAAAATAGGTACAAAGATCGGTGCAAAGGCTTTAAATGGGCTTGGTAGTGTACCGTAGCTTTGTTTTAACGTTTCGTAATCTTCATTTTGAGCTTTTAGTTCATCCGCGCCTTCACCATCAGGCTCGATATTAGTAAAGTGATTTGCCCATAACATTCCCGCCAAAGCCGCAACAGCAGCGACAAAAATACCCACCAAGATAACCAAACCCAAATTTGACTCTAGGCCTAAGTTCCCTGCCGCCGCAATAGGGCCAGGCGTTGGCGGTACAAAGGTATGTGTCGCATAAAGCCCAGTGGCCAGAGCCACACTCATAGACACACTGGAAACTTTCATGCGATTTGCCATGGACTGTTTCAATGAGTTTAAAATAACAAAGCCAGAATCACAGAACACGGGGATGGAAACCATATAACCAATCAAGGACATGGTTAAAGTAGGAAAGCGTTTTCCTAGAAGCTTAATAACGCAATTGGCCATGGTAATGGCGGCACCGCTTTTTTCTAAAATGGTTCCAATAATCGTACCTAGGACGATCACTAGTCCTATGTATCCAAGAATCCCACCAAAGCCCGATGTAATCGTTTTGGCAATGGTACTACTAGGTAAACCATAAGCAAACGCTGCGATAAATGCCGCTAATATCAGGGTTAAGAAAGGGTGAAGTTTAAATTTAGATGTTGCAACGACGATAAAGGCGATAACCCCTATCAAGATCAGTACTAAGCTCATCGAGTAATGTCCTTTTTTATTTTTAGTGTTGGAGTCAATGACACCTGTTTTTAGGACTTTTATTATTCAATAAACAGCCAACTTAAGCTTTAGCCACTTAGCTGGATATAACGCTCTTTTGTATGCTTTTTTTGTTCATTTGCACAAAATTATTGAATTTTATACTCTCAATAAGCCATTTTACTGTCATTTAATCCGCAATTAATTGGCCTAAATAGAGTCTAAAAAGACCCTCTAATGCATGAATGTCTAATTGGGTAATGTGTTGAATTTTATCTAACCGATACCGCAACGTATTACGGTGAATGTGTAAGGCATTAGCACACTGCTGTAAATCCCCAAAATGAGTAATGTAGGCAGCGAGCGTCTTTCGTAACGATCCTTTATTATCAGCGAATTGAAGTTGTTGGTAATGACTAGATAAAATCTCACCTCGCCAATTATGTTTAAGACCAGATAATAAAACCTGCAAAGAATAATCCTCAAACAAATACTTCCTCTCTTCATTGTTAAACTGCTTACCAATGATCAAGGTTTCCTGAGCCGTTTGATAGGAATGCGCTATGCCATCTATATTTGGAAAATAATGCCCTAGAGCAATTTTTGTACCGTCTTTGATATGATGAGGCAAACGTTTTAAGAGTTCATCAATACGCGCACTTTCTAGGGTAGGATCCCAGTTATGTCCATCTAAAAAAGCAGGTTTTAAAATAACCAGTTGATTCAGAGACGTCATAGCGACTAAATTTCCACGCTCAGGATACTGTAAAAGGTGTAATACCTCTTTCAGATTGTTCGTATCATGACCGTTATTCAAAGTTTTAGAGTTTATATCGCTCACCTCTATAATCGCTGCAACTCTAGGCGTTTCAAGAGAAATACCTAACTGAGAAGCCCATTCGATGAGCTGAGGTTTATCCCGGAGATCCCCCTTAATCAGTTGCAGAATAAACTCTTCTTTTTGGCGATTTTCCCATTGTAGTTTGTCTTGTAAATTGGCTTGCTCAACGATTATCTCAGCGGTCATTTTCAATAACTGCCCGTAAGGCGTTATTTCTTTGAATTCCCCTGTGATACCAATAACACCAATAATTTGACCTTGATAATGAAGAGGTAAATTAATACCGGGCTTTACTCCTATAAGTCCTGATGCGGCTTCTGAGGTAATTTCTACCACTCTATTTTGAGTAATCGCTAATAACGCCCCTTCATGAATAGCACCAATACGCAGATTATCGCCCGAGCCAAGAATCACACCACGATTGTTCATTACATTCACATTGTGTCCCAAAATACTCATGGTACGGCTGACTATTTGCATGGCGATAGCTGGGTCTAAAACGTACATTGAGGCTCCAATCAATAATAAAGGCGACGCCATATTACTGAAGTTAAGAAAGGAAAACAGCCAAGATAGCATCTGTGATTGTGCTTTTACTCCACCATAAACTAAGCTGTTTTCATCACAGAGCCTATCTTATTACGACAATCACTCGACCACGTACTTGACCATCAAGTAATTTATAGGCCGTTTCTACAACGTCCTCTAAGCCAATTTCTGTGCTGATTACATCAAAATCTTGTGGTTGTAGTAATTCACTTAAACGCTGCCAAGCTTCAATACGATCCGCTTTAGGGCGCATCACGCTGTCGATGCCGATGAGTTTGACGCCACGCAGAATAAACGGTGCGACGGAAGCAGGGAAGTCTATGCCTTGCGCTAAGCCACAAGCGGTAACAACACCGCCGTATTTTGTGCTCGCACAGGCATTGGCTAGGGTATGACTACCAACACAATCGATGACGCCAGCCCAACGCTCTTTTTGCAAAGGTTTACCCGGCTCAGAAAGCGTATTGCGATCAATAACCTCACTGGCGCCAAGTGCTTTTAAATAGTCAGTTTCTTCCATTCGTCCTGTTGACGCCACCACATGATAACCAAGACGATTGAGCAAACGAATGGCGAAGCTGCCCACTCCACCGTTTGCCCCAGTGACAAGAATTTCGCCAGAATTAGGCATAACACCTTGTTTTTCAAGGGCTAAAACCGACAACATGGCGGTGTAACCCGCTGTACCTATTGACATAGATTGCTTAGGTTCTATACCTTTTGGAAGTGGGATGAGCCAATCACTTTTTAAGCGTGCTTTTTCAGCCAATCCGCCCCAGTGCATTTCACCCACCCCAAAACCATTCAATAATACCCAATCCCCTTCAGAAAAAGCGTCTGAGTCACACTGAGTCACTTTGCCAACCAAATCAATACCGGGCACCATAGGAAAGGATCGAACAACGGGGGATTTACCAGTAATCGCTAAACCATCTTTATAATTTAACGTACTGTAATAGACATCCACCAAGACATCGCCTTCGGGCAACTGGCTTTCATTCAATTCTGTCACAGACACTAAATTTTTTTTATCTTCTTGAGTAATCAATACACCTTTAAACATATTACCTCCACTTTTAGACCGATCGTCTAATTAAATAACTAAAAAAAGCCAAGTAATGATGCTTGGCTCCATGGTTCCAGAGAACAACAAGGCTATTTCACCTTAATCGCCTGTATAAAGAAGTCTAAGAAAAGACTTAAGGGCTGAGTGTCTTTCATTAATCGTGTCCGGTGAACCGCACCTTCCCAACCAATCCAAAATGCTTGAGATGTATCTTCAATAGAATTATGCAGCTTAATTTCACCCGCTTTCAATGCCAGCAGAAGGCACGCAGCGACACGAATTTGCCAGCTCTGATAAGTCTCTTGAAGTTGCTCACGAAACACATTGGATAAATTAGGCGATTCTTGCTCTAAATTACCCACTAAACAGCCTCGTTTAAAGTCATGACGCACAATACCGTCCTGAGCATCCTTTGCAAACCGCTGCAATCGCTCTAAAGGAGAAAAAGCGTCATCTAATAAAAAACGATCTAATTTAGCTTCAAAGTAACAACGATAGCGCTGAAGAACAGCAAGACCAAACACCTCTTTACTAGAAAAATAGTGATAAAAAGACCCTTTAGGAACCCCTACAGACTTTAAAATAGGGTCAATACCACTACGAGAAAAGCCGATTTCCGTCAGCATTAACATACCTGCTCTTAACAAAGATTCACGCGTATCAAAAGAATCAGCAGACAGCTTTTTTGGTCGTCCTCGACGAGGCTTTTCGGGGGCATTTATTATTAAGTCTTGTTCATGAATGAAATTGAGCAAATTGCCATACCTATACGGATAAAACACAAGAGCAATAAATTTAGACCAGTCGTCTACTAAAATCAAATTTCTGTATAACTTATTTCACACAGCCACTTCATCTTTTTGCTTGTCTTTGGTCGGTGGCACACCAAAATACCGCTTATAATCTCGACTAAACTGATGAATGCTTTTGTAGCCGACTTCTAAAGCAATTTGGCCCACATTTAGGTGGCCTTGATTAAGCAGCATTTGCGCTTTCAATAAACGGAGTCTCTTTAAATATTGCAAAGGAGAAGACCCTGCAACGGCTTTAAAATGATGGTGAAAGCTGGAAACGCTCATATTGGCGCCTTCGGCGAGTTGTTCAATTCGCACTTCTTGATCTAATTGCAACTGCAGCTGTTTCAAAGAATGGACAATTTGAGAAAAACGACCTTGGTTTACAACAAGGGCCCGTAAAGCATCGCCTTGCGGGCTTTGTAAAGCTTCAAAAATGACTTCTCTCACTCGACTCTGTCCCATGGTTTTTGCGGTTTTTGGATCATGTAGCGCTCTAATAAGTCGTTTAACGGCTTCTTCCATGTCTGGACTCATAGCAACAGATGACATGGGAAAATAAGGTACAGACAGCTTTAAGTTACTTTCAGTAGTATCAGAAACCAACTCAGATAATAATGCAGGATCTATATTAATCGACACGCCAAAAAGGGGTTCTTCTTTACTGGCAAAGGTTTCACATTCAAAAGGCAAAGGAAGGGTTTGTACTAAATAATGACCGGAATTGTAGTGAATTTCACGATCACCTAAATAACCAATTTTTCGACCTTGAACTATGATAGTCAATCCTGGACTGTAAATAAGCGGCATCCTCGGGAAGGATTTTTCACTGCGCATTAGTCGAACATTGGCAATTGAGGTGTCTAAAAAGCCATCCTCTATCATCAGAGTTTTGATCAAATCAACTAAGTTTCTATCGGTCATCTTCGATTGGCCTATCTATAAAAAAATCAATAAATTTAGTATCCACTCAAGATTGTGTAGGAAAAGTTAAATTTTCTTTATTTAGAGGAATAGGCAAAACTATAACAAAAATGCACAACACAAAACGAGGAAATTTACTCTAAACTAGCCATCACGTATTTCATGTTCAAACTCTGGAGTCATAATTTATGAGCCAAGCAAAATCGTATGCGGCACTCTCTGCAACAACCCCTTTAGCACCATTTTCATTTGAACGCCGCTCTCTTCGTGAAGACGATGTAAATATAGATATTCTGTATTGTGGTGTTTGTCACTCTGATATTCATACGGCGGAAAGTGATTGGGGGCCAAGTAATTACCCAATCGTTCCTGGTCATGAAATTGTCGGTAAAGTCACAGAAATCGGCAGTAAAGTATCTAAATACAAAGTGGGTGATGTTGTCGGCGTTGGTTGTATGGTTGACTCTTGTCAACATTGTTCACACTGTTCAGCGGACTTAGAACAATATTGTGATAATAACCCCGTTGGAACTTATGGGGCTCACGATTTAATTGACGGCACCTTAACTTACGGCGGTTATTCTGATCATATCGTTGTCCGTGAAAAATTCGTTTTGTCCATTCCAGAAGCACTTGATGCCAGTAAAGCAGCGCCATTATTATGCGCTGGTGTAACCACATTTTCACCACTGCGTCATTATGGCGTCAAAGCAGGTGATAAAATTGGTATTCTAGGTATGGGCGGCTTAGGTCACATGGGGGTTAAATTAGCCAAAGCATTGGGCGCGGAAGTCACTATTTTTACTCGTTCTGAAAATAAAATAGCCGAAGCAAAAAAACAAGGCGCCGATCACGTTGTTGTTTCAACCGACGACACCCAAATGCAAGCAGTGGCAATGAATTTTGATTTTTTACTAGACACTATTCCTGTTCAACATGATTTAAACCCCTACCTCAATTGCTTAAAGGTCGATGGTGTACACATTTTAGTTGGTTTGATTGAACCAATGGATCCCACTGTTCATGCTGCTAATTTGGTATTAAAACGCCGTATTCTGACAGGCTCTTTGATTGGTGGCATTGCAGAAACTCAAGAAGTATTAGATTTTTGTGCTGAACATAATATTGAATGTGATGCTGAGATGATTAATATCCAAGATATCAACGAGGCGTATAAACGCATGAAAAAAGGCGATGTTAAATATCGCTTTATCATTGACATGAAAAGCCTTAAAAACAGCTAATCGTTAAATTTCTTCGTTCTTCTTAGGAACAAAAAATCTAGCAATAAAAAGCGTTCTCTATTAAGTATAGAGGGCGCTTTTTTTATTTGTCTTTCTCCCCACAAAGCAAACCTTCATTTTTACGTGACTTTTTTGAAAGACGTGCCCACTAAGGAGATGCCTTCATTGCTAGTCAGTTACATTACTAGTCAGTGACATTCCTATCAATCACGACCCAGTCAGCCTTCCTTTCCGACCGACAAGTAGCTATTTTTTATTGCTCTATACAAACAAGTCTTCATTTTGGCAGTTAGCCTTGATTAAAGTCACTTTCAAAGAGTCAAAAAATTAAAGTTACTCACAGAGAGTGATTTTAAAAAATTGTCTTTCTTTCTCCACAATGCTTCAACCCCTTTGAAAACCAGCGTCTATGGAAACTATTCACATTTATAAGTCATAAAAATACAATTAATTAGAAATTTTAATTTTTTTGCTTGTGGATTGTTTTTTTAAAATAAAGGCAAAAAAATGCTTATAAAATAAATTAAACTTTTAAAAATCAACAACTTAATATCGACTATTTAAAAAAAACCACCTGTTGATAAGTATGGTAATAGGTTGATAAGAAGTTTTGCACAGTTTTTAACAACTTAGAGGTAAAAATCAGGCCGTGTATAAGTGGTACTTTTATACACAGGAATAAGTTACCCACAACACAGGAAGAGAGGGGGATAGTTCACAAGATGTCATCGCTGTATCAATATGATTTATATGTATAAAAAATACTTACTAACAGATTTTTGCTTCCTATATAAACATAACAATAACAAAAGACCTTATATACTACTTATATATATTAATATTGATGACCGGGTAAATGGGATTTCACTCACTTCCTTTTTAGAATTTTGCCTATATACTAAGCGGCCTTATCGATAGTTGATCGTTTTTCATTCATTTTTCTATTTAGTAATACCGAGGTTCCTGTGGATTTCCCAAGTCGCTTTGATGTGATTGTGGTTGGTGGTGGACATGCTGGTACAGAAGCTGCTTTGGCTTCAGCACGTATGGGCGTTAAAACATTGTTACTTTCCCACAACATTGAAACTTTAGGACAAATGTCCTGTAACCCTGCTATTGGTGGCATTGGAAAATCCCATTTAGTAAAAGAAATTGATGCTTTGGATGGTGCTATGGCATTGGCAACCGATAAAGCAGGTATTCAATTTCGCACCTTGAACTCTCGAAAAGGTCCAGCTGTTCGAGCAACTCGTGCTCAAGCTGACCGCATATTATATAAAGCGGCTATTCGTTATAAATTAGAAAATCAAGAAAATCTTTGGCTTTTTCAACAATCCGTAGAAGATCTCATCGTTGAAGATGGTGCCGCTCGAGGTATTATTACCCAAACTGGTATTCGTTTTAATGGTAAAACCGTCGTGTTAACCGCGGGGACTTTTTTAGGTGGCATCATACACATTGGTTTACAGAATCATTCTGGTGGCCGAGCTGGAGATCCACCTTCAATAGGTTTGGCCGAAAAGTTACGCGCTCTACCGTTTCGAGTTGATCGTTTAAAAACAGGTACACCGCCTAGAGTTGATGCACGTTCAGTTGATTTTTCCCAAATGCAAGCACAACCTGGCGACGACACTACGCCCGTTATGTCGTACATGGGAAATAGAGCGATGCATCCTCGTCAAATTGAATGTTTTATTACCCATACCAATGAACGAACTCATGACATTATTCGTGCTGGTATGGATCGGTCTCCTATGTATACTGGTGTAATTGAAGGGGTAGGGCCGCGTTATTGTCCTTCTATTGAAGACAAAATAGTGCGCTTTGCGGATAAAAATTCACATCAGATTTTTATTGAGCCAGAAGGTTTAACAACACACGAACTTTACCCCAATGGTATTTCGACGTCCTTGCCGTTTGATGTTCAAATTGAGCTAGTTCGCTCGATGAAAGGAATGGAAAACGCGCATATTATGCGTCCTGGTTACGCTATCGAATACGATTACTTTAATCCTCAAGATTTAAAATATTCTTTAGAAACCAAACACATGCCAGGTTTGTTTTTCGCCGGACAAATCAACGGTACAACCGGTTATGAAGAAGCGGGGGCGCAAGGTTTATTGGCGGGTTTAAACGCGGCATTACTGGCACAAGATAAAGATGCTTGGACACCTCGTCGTGATGAAGCCTATCTTGGTGTATTGGTAGATGATTTGATTTCTATGGGAACCAAAGAACCTTATCGTATGTTTACCAGTCGTGCGGAATATCGTTTGATTTTACGTGAAGACAATGCCGACATGCGCCTAACAGAGAAAGGCCGTGAATTGGGTCTGGTGTCTGATGAACGTTGGGCTGCATTTTGTAAAAAACGCGAAGCGATTGAGCTTGAAACACAACGACTCAAATCAAGCTGGATTGTACCTAATTCACCGGAATCAGATATTATTAATCCAAAATTGGAAACGCCGATTACGCATGAGTATAACTTGCTCGATTTGCTTAAACGCCCCAATATTGTGTATTCCGATGTGGCTGATTTAAAAAATGCGCTTGATGAACCGGTAGATGAACAGGTGTCTGAACAAGTTCAAATAGCGGTAAAATACGCGGGCTACATTACTCGTCAAGCGGAAGATATTGAGCGACTACGTCGTCAAGAAAACACTGCGTTGCCGGATGATTTGGATTATTCAAAGATGGAAGGTTTGTCAAATGAGATCAAGCAAAAGCTGACTCAGTTGCGCCCTGCCACATTGGCTGCGGCGTCTCGTATTCAAGGTGTAACACCTGCTGCGGTGTCCTTACTGTTAATTCACTTGAAAAAACGTGCGATTGCGCGCAAAAGTGCCTAGAATCATCAGCCGATAATCCCTAATAACTCATTCTTTATAGAAATGGATCGACTGTGACACACTTTGACACCATTCAAAAAGGCGCCCAACAAATGGGCGCTGCTCTCTCTGATGATACCATTCAGACCCTTGTTAATTATCTTGCCATGCTTGAAAAATGGAACAAGGCGTATAACCTGACCGCCATTCGTGATGTTGAGCAAATGATTTCTTTGCACCTGTTGGATAGCTTGGCAACATTACCTTATATTACGGGTGAACATATTATAGATGTCGGCACAGGTCCTGGCTTACCTGGTATGGTGCTTGCTATATGTTGTCCAGAAAAACGTTTTACTTTACTTGACAGTAATGGCAAAAAAACACGCTTCCTAACCCAAGTTAAAATGGAACTGGGGATTCATAATGTAACGGTAGAGAATGAACGGGTTGAAAAGCATAGTCATCAAGGTGAATACGATCACGTTATTTCTCGAGCCTTTGCTTCTCTACAAGATATGATTCGGTGGACTCTGCCTCTGCCTAGTAATACGGGTAATTTTTTAGCCATGAAAGGGGTTTACCCTAGTGAAGAAATAGCGGCGCTACCGAAAGAGGTTGATTTAGTGTCAGTAGAGCCTCTTAATGTGCCAGATATTCAGGCGGAGCGTCACATGGTAGTGATGACGCGTAAAGGATAAAGCATGGCAAGAATCATCGCAGTTACAAACCAAAAAGGTGGTGTTGGTAAAACCACCACTTGTGTCAATTTAGCGGCCTCTCTTGCGGCGATGAAACGCCGAGTTTTATTAATTGATTTAGATCCGCAAGGTAACGCCACGACAGGAAGTGGCTTAACCAAAGAAGAATTAGACACCAGTGTTTACGATGTATTAATTGGCACTCATGGCGTAAAAGAAGTCATGAAAAAAACCATGCCTGGTGATTATTGGGTATTGCCCGCTAATGGTGATTTAACCGGTGCGGAGGTTGTTTTATTAGACTTACCAAGTAAAGAAACAAGGCTACGAGCAGGCTTGTATGAAGTCGATAATGACTTTGACTTTATCTTGCTTGACTGTCCTCCTGCATTGAACATGTTAACCGTCAATGCGCTTGCCGCCTCTCAAGGTGTGCTTATTCCTGTACAGTGTGAATATTACGCTTTAGAAGGGTTAACTGCCTTACTGCAAACCATAGAGCGTATTACTCAAGCGTTAAACCCATCGCTAGTGGTCGAAGGGATTCTACGAACCATGTATGATCCTCGTCCAAGTTTAACTCACGATGTTTCCAATCAGCTTCATAAGCATTTTGGGGATAAGGTTTACGACACGGTTATCCCTCGAAATATTCGCTTAGCTGAATCGCCAAGTTATGGTTTACCTGTTTTACATTATGAAAAACAATCTCGTGGAGCCATTGCTTACCTTGCTCTAGCGGGTGAGTTTATTCGAAAAACTGTCGTGTGATTACTGCTTTATATAGCGTATTTTTAATACCAATTAGGGTTAATGAAATGACGATGAAAAAAAGAGGTCTAGGTCGTGGCTTAGATGCATTATTAGCGCCTCAAAAGGCGGCGACTCACGATGTTGATCATGGCGCCAATAATGAAGAAATAAAAGGCCTGACTTACTTGCCTGTAGATTGGCTTTCGAAAGGTAAATTTCAGCCTCGTCGCGACATGAACCCTGCGCAATTAGAAGATTTGGCATCGTCGATTCGTAATCAAGGTATTATGCAGCCTATTGTGGTCCGCCCCAGTGGTCATAATCAATATGAAATTATTGCGGGTGAACGTCGTTGGCGTGCTGCCAAATTAGCTGATTTAACCCAAGTACCTGTTATTGTTCGTCATGTTGAAGACGCCGACGCGGTCGTATTGGCGTTGATCGAAAATATTCAGCGTGAAGACTTAAACCCAGTAGAAGAAGCGTTAGCGTTACAGCGTTTGGTTGAGGATTTTCACCTCACGCAGCAAGAAGTGGCTGATACTGTGGGTAAATCACGTTCAACCGTGGCTAATTTATTGCGTTTATTAGGATTAACCCCTGAAGTTCGTCGTTTATTAGAGCATGGTGATATTGAAATGGGTCATGCTAGAGCGTTACTCCCGTTAGAGCATGACAAACAAATTCAGGCGGCATCACAAGTTGTGACTAAATCTTTATCTGTCCGCGAGACAGAAAGATTGGTGAAAAACTTTCAAGTGATTGAAAAAAATGAGGATAGTAAACCTACCTTGCCTGATTTAAGTGCAGAGGCTGAACGTATCAGTCAAAAAATTAATGCTGCTGTCAAAATACAGCCTTCCTCCAAAGGAAAAGGTAAGCTTGTCATTGAGTATCGTAACCCTGAGCACCTAGAGCTCTTGATTAGTGAGCTACTCACTGGAAAATAAAGTAATTATGATTGATGCTTTTCTATTTAGACAAGATGCCCCGAAAGTGATTTTGCTATCTAGTTTAAGTTGAACACAGTCGCCATTACCCATATAATGCCTCGAATTTTGTAAATCATCACATTGATTGCACTTTTAGAGTGCAGCTAGAGAGTTAGGTAATGGGGTCAAATAAGCCGTTAAGCGCGAGTGCAATCATCAGCGCCAGAAAGAAGGCTGTATTTCGTTTCCTTTTGCTACAATTATCTTTAACTCTTTTTGTATCTTTGGGAATTTTTTACATTGCGGGTTGTCTGTATGGGTACTCTTTTATATTGGGCGCATTGACCAGTATACTACCCAGTATTTATATGGCTTGGCGGATTTTTGGCTATAAAGGGGTCCGTCCTGCAAAAGATGTTGTTAGATCATTCTATCGAGGAGAAGCCGGTAAGTTGGCTATGACAGTGGTTTTATTGTCGCTGGTGTTTCTTCTGATAAAACCATTAGCTGCAGGTGCTTTTTTTGCAGGTTTTGGCGGTGCAATTTTGAGTCATTGGCTCAGTCCTATCGTGCTAAGAAATACTTAATACGATAGAGAATAGAATTTTAATCATTGAGAGAGCGTGGATATAAGTATGGGTATTGAAAGTCCAACAGCTTCTGCATATATAAAGCATCACCTTCAGAATTTGACTTATGGTCAACATCCTGACGGTACATGGGGTCTTGCCCATGATGCAAAAGAAGCAGCAGACATGGGATTCTGGGCAATTCATGTAGACACTATGGCGGTTTCAATCGCCTTGGGTATATTGTTCTTGTGGTTGTTCCGTAAAGCAGCAAAGAAAATATCAACAGATACACCATCAGGACTGCAAAACTTTGTAGAGCTTATGGTTGAATTTGTTGAT